>CAYQWK010000320.1:0-7340 GCA_964420805.1 uncultured Bifidobacteriaceae bacterium
TCCAGCGGGCGTGAAACAAGAAGTCCGGGGGCGGATCGCCGAAGTCTCGGCGAGAGAGATCCGCCGCCACCGTCGCAACTGCGCGGCGCGTGACGAAGCGCGTGGTTCGCCAGAGTTGGCGCACCTGCTGATGCGTGAGCAAACCGGCGCCTGTGCGTGGATGCAGCCGGCATTGCCAGAGGATTTCATCCGCCATCCAATTGCCGATGCCGGGAAAAGTCTTCTGTCCCAGCAACGCCGCCTTCAGCGGCAGTGTCCGACAACGCGCAAACCGCCGGCGGATCAGCTCAACCGTGAACCCGGCGGACAAAATCTCCGGCGGCAAGCCAAGCCACCATTCCGGCTTCATGTCTCCGGAGAACAATACCCGGCCAAACATACGCGGATCGGAAAACACGAGCGCGCGTCCGGTCTGGAACAAAACAAGGTGATCGTGCCGGCGCGGAACAAAACCGGGCGCCTCGACGAGCAACTCACCTGTCATCCCAAGGTGAATGCCCAGTGCGGCCCCGCCTGCGAAATCAAAACGCATCTGCTTCCCGTGCGCGGCGGAGCCGGCGAATTTCGCCCCGGTGACCGCACGCACCATCGCGCCCGTGTCCGTGCCGCGAAAGAGCCGTTTGCTGGCGTGCAGGTGCACTCGCGTGACCGCCTCGCCAAGGCCCACGCTCCATTTGCGGCGGTAGAATTCGACTTCAGCCAGTTCGGGCATGGGCGCGGTGCGAGAGTGGTCAACGAATCAATGGTCAGCGAGCGACGCTGGGCATTCGGCATTCGTTATTGGCCATTCGGCATTTGCCCCGGCGTCCGTCCGCCCGTCTCCTCGTCCCCGCCTCCGAAGATTGCCTTTGTCCCAAACGCCACGACCAGCGCCATCACTGTCCCGATAAGCGTGAACCAGGGCCAGAAGACCTCGCCGTTTGCAGCCTCGAAAAGCCAGAGTCTAATGCCAGCAAGGGGGGAGGGCCAGAAGTCCGGATTCAGCAACCACTTCACTGCAACCTTGCGCCATGCCCTTATGACCTCAAATTGCGGCACCCAATAGATCACGTTCATCACGACGATGGACGCGATCATCCCCGACATCGCCGCTGTCGCGCCGAGCCGTTTCCAGAAGAGCGCAATGATCAGGCTGCCCAGCAACGCGCCGCTGGTCAGGCCCCGCAGTGAGAACGCAGCATTGAGCACGAACGGCACTTCCCGCGTCAGCCACGCCACGCCGCACAACGCCACCGCCCAAAACACCGTCGAGTTCCGACTGAACCGCAGAAAGAACTCATCGCTCTTGGCCGGCAGCAGCCGCTTCACGAAATCCATCGTGGAAACCGACGCCAGCGAAGTAAGCGCCGAACTGATGCTCGACATCGCCGCCGAGAGAATCGCCACGATGAGGAATCCCCGGAGGATGTGCGGCACCTCGGTCATCATGAAGATCGGGAAGATGAAATCGTTCGCCTTGATGCCGGGCCGCGCCTCGGGCAGCGGGATTTGGAATGGATGATTTTGGTAAAACACCCACAGCAGCGCGCCCACCAGCAGAAAGATCAGGAACAACGGGAACACCACCACCGCGCTGAGGATGAGTGCCTTGCGCCCGTCCGCCACATCCTTGCAGGCCAGCACGCGCTGCACGATCAACTGCTCCGCGCCATGCGTGGACATCACCAGCGCCGTGCCGCCGAGAATGCCCATCCAGATGTTGAACGGCTCGGAGAAAGTGAACGTGGTGTTGAGGAAATGAAGCTTGCCCGCGTCTGCCGCAACCTTGAACGCCCCGCTCCAGCCGCCTTCGATCAGGCCGGGCAGATAGAACAGCGCGAACAGGCCGCCGAGCAGGAACAATCCGAACTGCACCGCGTCAGTCCAGATCACCGCCTTCACGCCGCCGATGTAGGTGTAAATCAGAGACAATCCGACGAAGAGAAGAATCGCGCCCAGAATCGGATTCAGCCTCCCGCCGAAGCTCAACAGCGGGTCCCCGAGCATCAGCCGGATGGGAATGCACGCCACATACACGCGCACGCCGGCCGCCATCGTTTCCATGAGCAAGAACACCGCGCCCGCCAACCGGCGCACCGTCAGCCCGAGATGATTTTCCAGCAATTGGTAGGGCGAGTAAATTTCTCCGCGAAAATAATGTGGCACCAGCACAACCGCCAGAATCACGCGCGCGATCACGTAGCCCACGATCATCTGGATGAACGCGATGTTCCCGCCGTAGGCCATTGCCGGCACGCCGATGATCGTCAGCGCGCTCGTCTCCGCCGCTACGATCGAAAACCCGATTCCCCACCACGGTATGTTCTTGCCACCAAGGAAGTAGTCCCGCGTGTTGCGCTGGTCCTTACCAAACCACACGCCCAGCCCGATAATGCCGAGCAGGTAGGCGGCAATGACAATCCAGTCACCGGCATTGAAAAACGCGGGCATGGCGCGGGGACTTACCGGACAGGGCCGGTTGCGGCGAGGAAAAACCTATTCCTCGAAATCACCCAGCGACCGGTGAAAGGTGAACTGCCAGGGTGCGTCGATCATCACTTCGCGGGAATCAGCCGCCGTCTTGGTGGGAAGCGTGATGGGAAGCGTCGCGGTCCAAACTGCCGCGCCAATGAGCGTGGCGGCAAAAGTGAACGGGCGCGCGATCACGATGTCCACGGTCGTGGAAACCACCCGCAGCCCCCAGTCATCGCGCGCAAACGAGCGCGATTCCGAAAGCAACAGCACGCAGGCGAGAAGGGGCAAAAGTTTTTTCATCGGTACGCCACGGGGTAACAGCGCCGCATCCGCGTGGCAAGGCGGAAGTCCTCACGGTCAAGGAATTGAGTGCCCATTCGCGCCATTCTCTGCTACAGTCCGGCACCAATCATGAAATCGCGTCTCCGTTCCTGCGCCCGATGCCTCCCGGTTGTCGCACTTTTGCTCGCCGTTCCGCCACTCCGGGCGGCGCACAGCATCGCCCGCACATGGAACGAGGAAATCCTCGCCGCCATCCGCATCGACACGCCGCATCCGCCCGCGCACGCGCGCAACCTCTTCCATCTTTCCGTCGCGATGTACGACGCCTGGGCGGCTTACGACACGAACGCGGTGGGTTATCTTTACCGCGGCAAACAAACCGCCGGGGACGTGGCCGCAGCCCGCCGCGAAGCGATCAGTTACGCCGCCTACCGCACCTTGCGCGAGCGCTACGTTTGGTCCAAGAGCGCTTCCAACACACTCGCCTTGCTGGACATCCGCATGTTGTTTCTCGGTTATCCCACCAACAATTTCTCGACCAACGTCGCCACGCCAGCCGGGCTGGGCAATCACATCGCCAACGTCCTGACCGTGTGGGCGACCAACGACGGCGCGCGCCAACTTGTGGGCTACGTGGATTTTCCGTTTCCGAACGGCTACATCGCGTGGAACCAGCCGCTTGTCACGGGGCTTCCCGGCGCAAACACTATTTACCCGAACCACTGGCAACCGCTCGCCATCGCCAACGCCGTGGACCAGAACGGCTTTCCCGCCGGTCCAATTCAAACCTATCTCGGGCCGCACTGGCTGGCCGTTCGTCCGTTCGCGCTCTGGCGCACCAATTCGTCCACGCCGTGGATCAACCCCGGACCGCCACCGCAACTTGGCGGCGATCGCGACGAGCAGTTCAAACAGGAAGTTGCCGAAGTCATTCAGCGCAGCAGTGAACTTACGCCGGACGACGGCGTGATGATCGACATCTCTCCCGGTGCTTATGGAAACAACTCGCTCGGGACCAATGACGGCACCGGTCATCCGCTCAATCCCGCCACCGGCCTGCCCTACCCGCCGAACGTGGTGAAGCGCGGCGACTTCGCCCGCGTACTCGCCGAATTCTGGGCCGATGGCCCGAATTCGGAGACGCCGCCCGGCCATTGGAACACGCTGGCCAACGGTGTGTCCGACCACACGAATTTCGTAAAGCGCATCGGAGGCGTTGGCCCCGTGCTCGATAATCTCGAATGGGATGTGAAGCTCTACTTCGCCCTGAATGCCGCTGTACATGAAGCCGGCTGCGCGGCATGGTCGCTCAAGCGATTTTACGACGGTGGCCGCCCCATCAGCTTCATCCGCTATATGGGCCAGCTTGGACAATCGAGCGACATGCTGAACATGTCCTTCAACCTTCAAGGCCTGCCGCTGGTCTCGAATCTGATCGAGGTCGTTGACCCCTCGTCCTCGCAACCCGGCGAAAGGCACTACGGCATCAGCGTCGGCCAGATTGCCGTCCGCACCTGGCCAGGACAGCCCGCGGATCCGGTGAATCAATACAGCGGCGTGCGCTGGATTCGCGCGGCGGCGTGGCTGCCCTACCAGAAGGCCAACTTTGTGACACCCGCTTTCCCCGGCTACATTTCGGGCCACAGCACCTTCAGCCGCTCGGCGGCCGAAGTGCTCACCGCCATTACCGGCTCGCCGTTCTTCCCCGGCGGCATGGCCACCTACACTTCCGTCTCGAACACCTCTCTTTCCTTCGAACGCGGCCCGAGCCAGACCCTTCAGTTGCAATGGGGCACTTATTATGACGCCGCGGACCAGGCAGGCATCTCACGTCTCTACGGCGGCATCCACGTCGCGGTGGATGACCTCACCGGCCGCCGCGTCGGCTCCCAGTGCGGCATCGGTGTTTGGAACCTGGCGCGGAAATATTTCGATGGCTCCGTCACCAACACGCCCGTCCATATTGCGCAACGCGTCTCCGGCGGAAACTGCGTCCTCCAGTGCAACACCCAGCGCGGCTTCTACTACAAGCTCCAGTCCACCACGAACCTCAACGTGCCCTTCACCGACGACGGCGGCGGCTTCACCCGCGATCTCGATGCGGTCTCCATTCGCACGTCGCCGGTTTCCGGCGGCTCGAAATTCTACCGCGTCGTCATGTCTCCGACCGGCCAGTAACGCCGCATGAAACTCCAGGAAGTCATCGCCGCCTTCCAACGCGAACTCGACGCGGCACGCAGCAAAGGCAGGCCCTTCAACGCGCGGCTGGAGCTTCAAGTCGTCGTCGAGCAAGCCAACCACACCGCGCCGGTCAACGTCGTTGTTCTTGGCCGCGGTGCGGCGGAACGCGCTCCGAACGGCGGAGCGCACCTTCTGGTGATTGATTTTGATCCGGCCCGCGACCCTGCGGATCAGCACGCGACGCCCGTGGCGCCGGAACATCCCGCCCCGGTTCCGCACCCGCACAACGAGCTTCACTCCGCCCTCGCGGCAATCTTCGGCCCGCCCGGTTTCGACGCTTCGGCCCGCGCCTCCGTCTTCTGCGAGATCGTGGAGAACCTCGCGCCCTCGCAACTCGAGGCGCTGCTGGCCGCGTTCACGGAGGACGCCGCCGAAGTCCCGCTCCATCGCCCGCCGGATGCGGACGTGGCCGCGGCACGCATCCGAGTTGTGCGTTTGTTGAAACTCGGCCCGGCTGGTTTCCCCGCCGGGCTCGCCTCGCTGCTCCGACTGCTCAACCGCCCCGGCGGCGAGGCCCTGGTGCGGACCCTGCGCGAGCACTGGAAAACACAAAGCGACTGGATCGACACCACTCCGCCGGGCGTCGGCTTCTCCCCGGGAAACTCAAACAATCACGGAGGTTGAACCTCCGTTGATTTTGAGGGCCTCCACTCTGGACCATTACGGCGCGGTCCGTGCAGGCGTTTTCAAACTCTCCTGCAAATCCAGCATCGACTGCTGGCTTACCCGAATCAGTCCCTGGCGCGGATGGTCCATGTCGATGATCGCCCAGAGCGTTCCGGCGAACAGCACCGCCAATGCGCTGGTCAGCACGACATTGCGCCGGCCAGCCACGCCGCAGCCGTAACCCACGGCGGCCATCGAAACTCCGGAGCAAACCATCAGCAGCCCCAGCAACATCCCCGGCATGTGCCGCCTGGACGCCGCCATGCGCGCGCCGTGCAGGTCAATCACCTCGTTCACCGGCGGAAGCAACACCTCGGACAACTCAGGCGTCGCCTTCGCCGCAGTCGCGGCGATGCCCCAGACCCGCCCCTGCAACCGCTCCGCCGCCGCCACGGCTGCCGCGCGCGCGCCCTCGTCACGCGCCTCGTAAAACGCGATGCGTTGTTCGATGTACTGCCGGAACAATGCCCGCGCATCATCCCGCGCCGTTGGAACCATCAAATCACACCGCAGAACGGCGGTGCCGATGGCGTTGGCCTCCTCCACGATCAATTTCGCCCGGTCCTGAAATCTTCCGGCGGCGAGCGCGAAACTGAACCCAAGCAACAGCGCCTGCAGACCGAGAATGGCGCCTTGGATCGTGGAATGTTCCTCCGACGGTTCCGCCCCGCGTTTGCGCGCCCGAAGTCCCAGGCGGAAACAACCCTCCAGGCACGCGATCAATCCGGCGAGCAATCCTGCCGCCAGCAGCGCGTTGAACAAAACCGTCTGTAACGTCATGGCGTTGAGATGTTCAGCTTGGGGCGACCGAAAAACCGTCCGCTCACTTGGCGATGGCTTTCACCTTCTCGCCCGCCGTCTCGATCCCTGCCTTCACGCTGCCGGTCACATTGGTCGCCACATGGCCGGCTTCCTGAACGCCCTTCTTCAATCCATCGAGCGCCTTGCTCCCGATGTTCTCCACCGCGTCGCCGGCCTTGTGCGCCGCGTCCTTCACCGTTTCGGTGGTCTTGCGCGCCACTTCCCTGCCGCTGTCGGCGGCTTTGCCGGCCATGTCTTTCGCCGAGTCTGCCGCCTTGTTCGCCGCGTCCTTCACGGCGTCGCCGGTTTTGCGCACGGCATTCTCCGTTTGCTTCATCCCGGCCACCGCCTTGTCAGACACGGACTCGGATTTCCCCTGCTCCTTGCAGGCGACTCCGAGGAAGGAAACGAGCAACACCAATGCGAGCATCTGTGAACGAGTTGTCATGGCGCACGAACTCTGAACCGCTCCAACGCTTCGAGGCAAGCAGGCGCAACCTCCGCTGATTAATTCAACCCGGCAGGAAACCGGTTGCGATCTCACTTCTTCAACTTGTTGAAAGCATCCGCAAACAACCCGGCGTTGAAACCCTGTGGTTGCGGTTTCGCGGCGGGCCGGTTGTCCCGGCGCGGTTCATTGCCGCGCGGCTGACGCGGCGCCAAATCGGGCTTCGCTTTCATCGAGAGACCGATGCGGTTCCGTTCGAGGTCCACTTCCACCACGGTCACAAAAACCTTCTGCGCCACCTTCACCACCTCGGCGGGGTCCTTGATAAAATGGTCCGCGAGCTGGCTGATGTGGACCAACCCGTCCTGATGCACGCCAACGTCCACGAACGCGCCGAACGCCGTCACGTTGGTCACGATGCCGGGCAGCTTCATGCCGGGCTTGAGGT
>CAYQWK010000321.1:0-383 GCA_964420805.1 uncultured Bifidobacteriaceae bacterium
GGACTGGCGTCAGAAGGGACTTCAAAAAGGCGATCCATTGGTACACCAAGGCGGCAGCGCAAGGTCATGTGGATGCAATCCTGAACCTTGGCTTCATGTATGATGAAGGCCGTGGTGTTGAAGCAAATCCAAAGAAAGCTGCGGCGTTTTACCGGTCCGCAGCGGCCAAAGGGAACTTGAATGCCCAGGTCAACCTCGCACTGATGTATGCGAACGGAACTGGCGTCGCTAAGAACTTCACCATGGCCATTGCGTATGCGCAACCCGCCGCAGATTCTGGGGATGAAGAAATGAAGGAGTTTATTGCAGACATTGCGAAGCAAATGACATTGCATCAACTCAGGAAGGCGAAGTCCAAACGCCTGCCCAAGGCTGTGTAATGC
>CAYQWK010000321.1:393-7304 GCA_964420805.1 uncultured Bifidobacteriaceae bacterium
CGAATCGTCCTCACCCCCGCACCACCCCGCACGCCTTCAGCGTCCCCTTCAGCACTTCCTTGTTCTTCTCGCTCATGGGCGCGAGCGGGAGGCGGCAGTCTTCATGAATCATGCCCATCATCGCCAGCGCGGCTTTCACGGGCACCGGGTTGGTCTCGATGAAGAGATCCTTGAAGAGCGGGTAATACTTCGCGTGCAACTTCTGCGCGGCGGAGATTTTCCCGGCGGCGAAGGCGTTCACCATCGCGCTGACCTGCTTCGGGATGACATTCGACGCCACGCTCACCACGCCCTGCGCGCCCACGGACATGAAGGGCAGCGTCAGCGAATCATCGCCGCTGAGAATCTCGAACTTCGGCCCGAGCGCCGCGCGGAGCTGGCTCACGCGGTCGGCGTTGCCGCCGGCTTCCTTGATGCCGACGATTGTTTTGTGCGCGGCGGCGAGGCGCTTCACGGTGTCCACGCCGATCTCGATGCCGCACCGGCCGGGGATGCTGTAGAGCACGAGCGGCAGCTTCGTCTCCCGCGCAATGGCGCTGAAGTGTTGGAAGAGGCCCTCCTGCGTGGGCTTGTTGTAATACGGCGCGACCTGCAGCGAGCCATCGGCGCCGGCTTCCTCGGCGGCCTTGGTGAGGTAAATGGCCTCGCTGGTCGAGTTGCCGCCGGTGCCCGCGAGCACTTTGATTTTGCCGGCGGCAAAGTCCACCGCGAGTTCGATGACGCGGATGTGTTCCTCGTAGTCGAGCGTGGGCGACTCGCCGGTGGTGCCGACAGGCACGATGCCATCGACGCCACCCTTGATCTGCGCCTTGACGATGCGTTCGAGCGCGGGTTCATCCAACACGCCGTTGCGAAACGGCGTCACTATCGCGGTGTAAGTTCCAGTGAACATTTCAGTTCGCGTAAAATCCCAGATCAACGCCCTGTTTCCAGCATGAATTTCGTTCCGCCCGCCTTCGAACCGCCGGAACCGAATCGAATCACCACATACTCCTGTGTTTCAGTCACCCGAAAGCCGAGCTTCTGAATGCCCGCTGCAATTCCCGGCATGTGCGCCGCTCCCCAGGGCACGACAATCTTCTCCGATTGCGCAAGCCGCGTCTCGATCTCCCCCAGCAAGTGCCGGTTTCGCTTTCCCAGCAGATCGTCAAACAATTCAAGATGAAGATCGGGCGGCTGTGAATACTGCGAAAGCGCCAGCAAGGTTTGGGCGTTCAATCCTTTGGTGTGGGCCAGCATGACCAGGTTGAGGAGGTCGAGCGTGTTCGTTCCAAAAACCGCCACATCCACATCCGCGCGCACCGCTTGGGCGCTTGGCCTGAATTCCTGCTGCTGCTCCGCCAGGCCGAGCGACTTCGCCACCCGCTTGTAGGTGATCCTGTTCGTCAGCAAATGCTTCTGGTCCGTCACGCCTTCCATCAGGACGAGCGAGTTGCTGGGGAATGATCGGGAGATCTGCTGGTAGAAACTCGCGTCGCCCACGTGGGCCATGGGGAACAACTGGATCGTCCTGCCGTCATCCCGCGCATACTTCCTCGCCCGCGCCACCAGCCCGTCCCGGCGCAGCGCCAGAAAACCGTCGCTGAGATGGCCCACGGCCAGCGTGGCGCAGACGTAGAGATAAACCAGCACGACCGGCGGCAACACCACCACGTTCAACGCCACAAAACCCAACAAGCGCCGCCACCGAAAATCACCGGCCACAAGCGCCGTCTTCGCCACCAGCGGCCAGCGCCAGCCGGGGCCGCCCCGTGCCCGGTGGAGAACACCCAGCCCGACCACAACCTGGAGGAATGAAATGCCCCAGACCATCTGCTGAATCCAGCCGGGGAAATAGATCATCGCCGGAATGATCCCGAGCATGACGACAGGGTTGAACAAAATGACCGGCAGGAACAGCCGCCTTGGAATCACCGGCGTGAACGCCATCGCGACGTACACGGCAATCACCGCGAACAAAGCCGGGAGCGACACCAGACCGCGGATTGCGGTCAGCCCGTGGACGTGCAGAAAAAGGATCAAAGAGTCGTCGATCAACGACACGATGCCATCCGCCAAAAACAGGCCGAGGCAAACACTGAGCAGGACGGCGCACGTCTGGTGCGCGCGTGAGACCCGCGCCGCCGGCTGTGCCAGCTCAGGAGAGGACGTTGCAAGCAATGAGGGTGGCGAACCTGCCGGCAAGGGCGGAGGCACAGCCTGCGGATTATTGTCGACCGGAAAGTTTTCTGGCTCGGATTGCACTTCAACTCACCTTTCCTTTTACCGTCAAGAGACGCGAGCAATAACATCTCACAACCGCCCGCGCTCCGCCGTTGTGCGCTGGGTTGACGGCCCGTCATGCTCCCCCCCGTCACAGAACCCCGGCCATGCCCCCACCCTATTAGGGCGCGCCAACGGCGGACTTTTGCGCAGCCGGCGGAAGAATACCCATCCCACCGCCATCACCCGTAAACACATACTTTGATACCAGCCGTTGTGTTCCATCCGGCAGGGTGATCCTGCATTCGAGCAATATTGATGTGAAAAGGCCGAGGAAAGGGGTGATGGTGTCCTGGTCAGTCGTTCCGGCGTATCTCAGCATAAATGCCTCGCAGTCCGCATCGCCCTGGCTGCTATCAATCCCAGCACAGGTCCAAACGAAACTCGCCGAGGCTCCCGGCGGCAACCCTGTCACAACGGCTCTTATTTCCACCACGGAATTCCCATTGTAGTTCAAAGGATTTCCGAAAGGCGTCATTTCGACGACGTAGTCATATTTGAACAACCCGTTAGTCGTGGCGCTGGACACACCGTTGGCCGACTCCACCCGCACCGTCTTTTGACCAGCGTAATTCGCCGGCGTCACCACCTGGATCTGGCCATCATTAATGATGCTGAAGTTTGCCGGCTTGTCAGCGAACAGCACCCGCGTTGTCCCGGAGAAATTCGTACCATGGACCCCCAGCGTCGTGCCACCCGTGGCCGGGCCATTCGTGCCCGAGAGCATCCGCACTTGCGGCAGCCGGCTCAACGGGACACGCGGCAGGCTGTGGAGCGCATACACTTCATCCGGCGCCAGTGCCCGCCCAAACACCATCGCCTCGTCCACCACACCGTTCAGTCGATCCTGCGTTGCACCCCCGAAAAAGCCCAATGGCAGTGGAATGGTCGCGGCATTGGTCCCCACGGGCAGGCCCGCCGCATACAGCACCGTGCGGTTCGTTTCCGCCACAAACGTGAGATGAATCCACTGGTTGGTGGGCACCGTGTAGTTGAATAGAAAATCCGCCACGCCATAACGCGTGAAGCCCACCTGATGCGTGAAGGGAAACTGCTCCAGTTTCAACGCTGTGTTCGTATCGCCGAGCAACGCGGCGGAATTATCCAGCGTGGCCGAGCGCTTCACCCAGCATGCAAAGGTCCATGGCGGCGGCAGCGATTCCCCGCCTATCTGCAGCCAGCCATTCGTTCCGCCAAATCCAAACCCTTGCCCGAACTGCCCGGGCACGAACGACACCCCGTTGGTCAATCTCGCGTGGTTGGTGCCCACGCTGTCACGCCCGCTGCCATCCCCATGCCACCACGACACCAACCCGGTCAGCGACCCGCCTTCATGGAAACGATAAAACCGTGTCGAACCCGCCCCGCCGGCGGCCTCCTCCCACGTCGCGCTGCCGCCAGAAACGCTGGCCCGCACTGCTCCCACCTGCCAATCGATGAGGTTCGAGGAACTCTCGAACAGGAACACGTTCCCGGAAACGCCGGGCGCCCGGATGAGAAACCCGCCGTTCGTCCCGGCGAAGATTCCGAGGCCGGTTGCTGCCGGAAGATTCGCCGCCATGTACATAAGCCACAGGCACGTGATGGTCTGTTTCATGAATGGGTGAGGTTTTGATCCCGACTGCTGTGGCGTCAAGGTTTCTCATCTTCGGCGTCCTGATGTTTGTTCGACCCACTTCAGCCCGGCGCGGGAAAACTGCCAGTCGTAAAACGAATCAAGGGCCGCGAACTGATAGCCGAGCACAATCAGCCAGAAAACAAACTGGTAGCTGCCTTTGGAGCATTTATGTCGCAGCCGGCGCTGCGCGACCCAGGCGCCCGGCCAGCCGCCCAGCAATTCCAAAAGGTGCAACCGGGCTTCGGGAATCCGCCACTCCCCCTCCAACGCCCGCCGCTTGTCACTCTTGTATGCCCAATAAGTGAGCGTGCTCACCACCAGGCCATACGCGCCGGCCCATCGGACATCCAAGGCCCGCCCATGCAGCGCCATCACCGGCAAGACCAGCAGACCGGCCATAACAACCAGACTGGCCAGCACCGTGAACGCACCGCCTTTGGCGTGCCTGTTGTTAGACGAATTCGAGTTCACCTTGAACAGCCCGTGCAACGGGGGAACACGCGAGTTTCTCCACTCGCCGCGCGATGTTCTGAAGTTTGCAAAATGAAGCCCTCATCTTCGCTCGCCTTCTATTTGGCCGGCGGCGCCATCAACGGCAGATCGAGCCAGGCGAGCCCCACGTCGCGGTTCATGTGGCTCTTCACGCCTCCGGGCATTTTCTCCGCCGCGTTGCCATCGTAGAAGATCGCCAGACGCTCCCCGACCGGCACCACCGACGGCAGGCCGATGATGTGCCGCGACCAGGCGCAGTTTCGGGAATCAAGCACCACCGCCTTGTTCTCAGGCTTCCAGCGCTCGAGATCCGTCGTCCAGTAAACCCAGATGGCGTCCGTGTATTCCAGCCCGTCGCGCAAGCCGACGTGGTTGGTGAACAGCCACCAGGTGCGGGTCTTGGGCTCATGGTAAAGCGACGAGTTCTCCACCTGCTCGGCCGCGGGCACGATCGGTTCAGGATCAATGCGCCATGAGCTGTCGAGGTCGCCCGTCCGCGCGATGCCCAGCGTGCGCAAAATCGGCCGCGCGGTGGAGGCGCTGAAAAACATAAGGTAGCCGCCCTCCCGCGCGATGACGTGGCCCGGACTCGCCGTGGCGGAGTAGTAAGTGCCGGGCTTCGTCCGGAATGGGACCACGTCCGGCTGTTTGGTCCACGGGCCGGACGGCGAGGGAGCACGCGCCTTGAGCGTCAGGTATGGGAAGGCGGGGATGTAATCCGGCGCGGGCGTGGTGTGAGGCGTGCCGAGATAAAACAGGTGCCAGTTCGTTCCCGCCCGGAACGTGACCCCATAGGAGGCCGAGGCGGAATCCTCCTGGCCTGCGCGACCAAGCGGAAGCACCGGCCCCTTCCTGCTCCAGTGAACCAGGTCCGGGCTGGTGGCCAGGCAGGCCAGCCACCCGTTCGTGCCGGCTCCGTCGTAATGCATCGAGTAAGTGCCGCGATCCTCCCAGACCCAGACATCACGGGCGCCGAGATGGTCGCATTGTCCGGGACCGTCGCCGTGACGCAACACCCGGCCATGATCCTGGGCGTCGAGACGATATTGCGCCGAGGGCCGGCCATCGGGATAGCGGATCACTCCGGTGGCAGGCTGCACCTGGGCGGCGTTGCACGCCTGGATGGCCAGCCAGGAGGCGGCGACAACCCGGCAAACCCAATGGCAGGGCATTTTCATAAAGACTGGCCGGAGCTGTCGCGCCGGCATCGGATGCGTCCCAACCACTTCTCCGCCGGTTCCTCGGCGGGGTCTTGCGGGCTGGATTGGCCGCGGGTTTGGGCGCGTTGAGAATGTGCGAAAAGAACTCCGTGGAGCGCAAGGGCGCAATCCTCCCGGCTGTGCGGACGGCGCGACCCGGGCCGTTCCGGTTTGCGGTCCAATCAGCCATTGGCCTCTTCCGTCTCCGGTTTCCACAACGGATGCTCCACCTCCAGTAATTGGCACAGCCGCTGGATCGATTTTGGGTCTCCGTACGCCTCGATGTAGCCCTTCACCATTTCGGCCGGGGACTGGCCGCCCAGCACCTTGTTCTTGTCCCCATGCCGCTCGAACGTGATCAAAAGCACCAGCCAGTAGCGGAAATACTGTCTGGCCGGCGCCACATCCACCAGCCCTCCCGTGATTGCCATCTCCAGCCGGCCGAAGAACGACAGCAACGCATCGTAAGCCCGGCGGACCGGCATTTGATTGCCGGCGAACCCCTCACCCGGCTTCAGCTTTTGATGATCCCGCAGCGCCAGCAACACCTCGTCATTATCCACATCAAACGCCAGCCCGCTGATCTCGGCATTGCAACACGTCCAATCCAGCACCGTGGCGGCGGTTTGCAGCGCCTTGTCCCCCTCAAACAACTCCACAAACTTGTCCAGCCGCTCCGCCCGCTGCCATTCCTGGCCGCGCCTCCACTGCCGCAGGCCGATGCCAAAGGCAATCGTCGCGCCGATCATGGTCACAATATTCAAAAACACATCCCACGCGTTCTTTGTGTTGGAATCCATAAAGTCAAAAACAGCCCCTCAAAGCCTTGTCAGGGAGCGGGGCAAGTAAAACGCGGCCAACTCGGCCGCGATCCGTCGTTGCTCGGTCAGCACCGTAGATGCGACATCTTTGTAGCCACGAAACCCCATGAAACCTCCAAGCCCCGTAGGGGCGGCATCGGAATATGTCGCTCCGATGGAGCTTGGGAATTGTGCGCAACGGGATTCTACAAAGATGCCGCGCCTACGGCGCTGGGTGCTGGCACGCGGATTCACAATTCTCCTTTGAAGGCGCGGTCGAGGAGGGCGGGCAATAACGCGTCCAACTCGGCGGCGGTGTCGGCTTGCAGGCGCTTCAGCGTGATCAACTTGCGGAGATAGGCGAACAACCCTGCGCCCTTCTTGCCGTTGGGCAACGTCGCCTCTTCGTTGTTGATGAAGGCGAGCAATTCGTCGCCGGTGATGCCATCGGCTTTGGCGGCCCAATCGCGCCAGCGATACGGCGGTTCGATGGCGGGCTTGAAAGAAGCGGAGCGCCCTTCTCCGCGCTGGGGAGAAGGT
>CAYQWK010000322.1:0-7281 GCA_964420805.1 uncultured Bifidobacteriaceae bacterium
CGCCCTCCTTTCCGTCCGCTCTGCGCGGACGGGGTTGTCGCAGCGCGACAACCACGACCGGCAGGAAAATGAGATGCGCCCGCCCGTCAGCCATCCACATTGGGCAACCCGGCTTGGCGAATTGGCTCAATCGATTTCCGCGCATTCCTCGTCCACTTCACCCAGCAGGAACTGATCGAGAAACTCGGCGAGGTTTGCGGCGACAGGTTTGGCGAGCCGCGCGATTTCGTCCGGTGCGGTGTCCTCGCAGATCATTTCGTGCGAGAGGAGCACGATGCGTGGTTCAAGGGAGGAGGAACAACAGTTCAAATCAAACGCGTAGGCGTCCCCGCACAAGTTTGTGGCGAACACAACGTAACCATGTTGTGCCGTGTGGCACCCCGGGATCATCTCTGCATTCTCATCGAGGAGGCTGGCGATGGGGTGGAGTCGGACAACCTGGCCATTCTCGATCACATCCGTCGGCTCGTAGTCCCGGTAAAACGCCAGGACTGGCTCGGGCAATCGCAGCGCCCTCAGCGCGGCGAGATCAGTCGTGGTCGCAGCCCGGAATGCTGGGCCGAGCTTCTCCCGGAAACGCCCTGCGAGCGCTGGGTAGTCGGCAGCGGTCCAAGTTCGGCGAGGGGCGGCGGGCGGCGTCGGTAAAGCCGACGTTTCCACGTCGACACGGCATTTTGGACAATGCAATCGCGGCACGGGTGTCAGGGCGCTCGCGCAGTACGGACAAACGTCGGCACTGAGTGGGGTGACCAGTCGGCGAGCTTCGTCCGTAGTCAGCGACGGCGGGCGCTTGAGGACCAACCAGAGCAGCCCCACAAACGCGAGAGCGAACACCACGCGCGCGCCCCACATGAAACCGACTTCGTCGGGTTTAGGTTCAACCGAGCAGAGAGCCGCAAGGAACACGCCTGCGCAAAACAGTCCGGCGATCTTCATGGGCCGCCCAGTGCGGTAGCGCGCACGCGGCTCGTGGCCACACTCCTGGCATAGCCATCGCTCCCGTCTGCCAAGGGGCACAAGCGGCACCCAGAACAAATGAAGCCAATCAAATGAGGCCCAGCGCTCCGAGAGGCATTCGCGCTCACACCGATTGCAGAAGTCTTTGCGCACAGCGGCACGCCGGCGCGCGAAGCGATATTTGCCGTAGAGAATTAACATGGCGTCTGTTTCTTGAATTTCGACGCCGACTTGAACATCTCGCCTCTTTGACGTCGATGGCTTGGTTGCCGAAAATTTTTCTCCGCCCTGCCGCGGGTTCGCCCTTACTCTCCGCGCCCTGTGAAACAATCCATTGTCACATTGGACCTTGAGGGCGTGCTGGTGCCGGAAATCTGGATCGCCGTGGCTGAGAAGACCGGCATTCCGGAATTGCGACGCACGACGCGTGACGAGCCGGATTATGACAAGCTCATGCGCGGGCGGCTCGAAATTCTCGACCGTCACGGACTGAAGCTGCCGGACATCCAGGAAGTGATCAGCACGTTGCGTCCGCTGGAGGGCGGCAAGGAGTTCCTTGATGACCTGCGGAGCTTCACCCAGGTGCTCATCCTTTCGGACACGTTCGAGGAGTTCGCCAAACCGCTGATGAAGCAACTGGCCTGGCCGACTTTGCTGTGCCACCGGCTGGAGGTGGACGGCGCGGGCCGGATCACGGGCTACAAGCTGCGCATCCCGGAACAAAAGGCGAAAGCCGTGGCCGCGCTCAAGTTGCTCAACTACCACGTCATCTCCGCCGGGGATTCCTTCAACGACACGGCAATGCTGGCCGAGGCCAACGTGGGATTCCTCTTCCATGCGCCGGACGGCATCAAGAAGCAGTTCCCCCAGTTCAAGGCGGTGGACCGTTACGCGGACTTGATGGGTTTGATCAAGGCGGCAATCTGAGCGAATGCCCGCGCTGCCCAAAGTCAGTTTCATCATCCCGACGCTCAACGCGGCGGCGTTGCTCGACAACTGCCTGGCCTCCATCGCGCGGCAGACGTATCCGCGCAACCGTTACGAAATCGTGCTTGCGGACGCGATGTCCAGGGACGCCACGCGCGAGATAGCGGCGAAGTACGGCGCCATCGTCGTCGATGACCACGGACGCGACATGGAGCAGGGCAAACGGCTGGCCCTGCAACACGCCACCGGCGAGTTCATCGTCTTCATCGACTCCGACAACGAAATCACACACGCCGATTACGTTGAACTGGCCGTGCGCGGATTGATGGCGCACCCGGAGGCGCTGGGGGTTGAGAGCAATTATCTGCCGTCGCCCAAGATGAGTTCCTTCTGCGCTTACGTGACGGCGCTCTTGCACATCAGCGACCCGATTTGCTGGTTGATGAGCGTGAATCCGTCGCTGGTCGCGCGCGAAGGGGATGTGGAGCGCTGGACGATTCGCGGCGAGTCCTTCGCCTACCCGCTCGGCGCCAACGGCTTCGTCTTCCGCCGCGCGGATCTCGATGCGGTGCGGGCGAAGGAGCAGTTCCAGGACACGCATGTGGCGTTGCATCTGATGCAGATGGGCAAGCGCGAGTGGCTGCGCGTGCGCAGCCGCGGGGTGCATCATTACTACGTGCAAACGCTCGCCGGCTTCGTGCAAAAGCGCCGCCGCGCGATGGTCCATTTCCTGAACGTGCGCGGGGACACGGATGTTTCGTGGATGAAGCAGAAGCCGCCAGTCCCGGGCTGGCTGGCGTGTTTCTACTGCGTGAGCTTTTTCGGCCCACTCTGGCACACGGTGCTGGGCCTGGCACGGGACCGCGACGCGCGGTGGCTCTGGCATCTGCCGGCCAGCCTGGGGTCGATTGCCGGAACCGTGTGGGGCTGGTTCACGCACCGCGCGCGGGCGAAGGACAAGAGCATCGCGGATTTGCAGGTGAAACAGACGCTCAGGAACTCTCGGGACAATTGAATGCCGACGATCCATTTCATCACCAACGGCGTTTTCAGCACCAGCATAGCAGGTGGGGATATTCACTTCCTCAAGCTCGCGGAAGGCGCGGCGAAGGCGGGATACGCGCTGAACTTCTTCGGCGGGCACGCTCTGCGCGAAGTGATTCAAAAATGGAATCTGCCCGGCACTGTCACACTCACGGACGCTGCCGCCATGCCCAAGACCAACACCGGCGCACTGGGCGGGCAGTTGAAATTGTTCCGCGATTTTCGCGGGCGTTACCAGAGAACCATGGCCGCGCTCGACACGATCAGCGCCGACGATTTCGTGTACGCGGTGTCGGATTACTGGTTCGACGTGTTGCCAGCGGTGCGCTCCGCCTCGCGCCGCAAGCTGATGGTGCTGCACATGGAAGCGCCGCGCCTGAGCGAGATCGTCACGCGCCGGCGGCCGGATGTGGATGCATTGCGGGCCGCGTCGCTGCACTACTGGGCGAGTCAGGAGTATTCGCTGCGCCGGTTCTGCAAATGTTCGCCCAAGCATCTGTTCTTTCTCCATCCGGCCATGCAGCCGCGTCTGGCGGCGCTCGGCGTGCGGGAGGAGGAATTGTCCTACGTGTCCTACGGGCTGGAAGTCGCGTTGAACGAATCCGTGCCCGCGCCGCCGCGCGAGTTTGACGCCGTGTGGATCGGGCGCGTGCATCGGCAAAAGGGCATTGATGACCTGCTGGCGGCGCTCGAAGTCCTCTCGAAGCGGTTGGAGAACTTCCGCGCCATCTTCATCGGCAACGTGAAGGACGCGCTCACGCCGGAGATCGAAAGGCGCGGCTTGCAGAAGCACGTCGTGTTCTCCGGTTTCGTTTCCGAGGTGGAGAAGATCCGGCTTTTCAAGGCGAGCCGCGTGTTCCTCATGCCCAGCCGTCACGAAGGCTCACCGCGCGTCGTCGGCGAGGCGATCATCGCCAACACGCCCACCGTGGCCTACGACATCCCGAACTACCGGCCGGTCTTTGGTGATTTCGTGCGCTACGTTCCGCCGTTTGATTTGAGCGCGTTTCAGTCCGCGGCCGAGGACGAGATCCGGAAAATGCGGGCCGGGGACAACCACCTCGACCGCCTCAACCTCGCCGGGTTCAAGCACGCGAACTCGTGGGAGACGACGCAGGGGAAATTCCTCGCCGCGCTGGAGCGGTTGAAGAGCGCGAGGCCGTGAAGGTCAACGCCCAGACCGCGCGCCGCCTTGCCGCGCTAGACCAGCGCCATGTCTGGCATCCCTTCACGCAGATGAAGGACTGGCTCAAGCGAGAGCCTCTCGTGATTGTGGCTGGGCGCGGTGCTGTGCTGCGCGACGCGCGCGGGCGCGAGTTTCTGGACGCCAATTCCTCCATCTGGACCAACCTGCACGGACACAATCATCCCCGGCTGAATGCGGCGATTAGCCGGCAATTGAAGAAGATCGCGCACTCGTCGGCGCTGGGTTTGGCGAATGAGCCTGCGTCGCTGTTCGCCGAGAAGTTGGTGCGCGCGGCAAACGCCATTCCGCACTCCCCGCTCCGCACTCCGCATTTGTCGAAGGTCTTCTTTTCCGACGACGGCTCTACCGCGCTCGAGGTCGCGCTCAAGCTGGCCTTCGAGTTCGGACGGCGCGCGCGGGGTTTGAAGAAGCCGCGTTTCCTTTCGCTGCAAGGCGCGTATCACGGCGACACCGTGGGCGCGGTCAGCCTTGGGCACATCGACCTGTTTCACAAAGCCTACGGTGGGCTGTTGTTCAAATCGGACGCGGTGATGTCACCCTACTGCTACCGCTGTCCCTTCAACCGCGCGAAGCCGGAGCGCGCCGACGCGCGCGAATACCGGAGGTGCAACGAGGAATGCGTGAGTGCGGTGGCGAAGGCATTCGAGAAGCAGACGAAACGCGGCGAGTCATACGCGGCTTTCGTTTTCGAGCCGCTGATGCAAGGCGCGGCGGGGATGATCCCGCAGCCGTCCGGTTGGCTCCGGCAGGTGACGGACCTCGCACGCTCGCATGGCGCGCAACTCATCGCGGATGAAGTGATGACGGGATTCGGGCGCACTGGTGGCGCGGATTCCGCAACCCGCCCACCGCGCTCCGCATTTCTTTTCGCCTGCCAGCAGGAAGGCGTGCGGCCGGATTTCCTCTGCGTGGCGAAAGGACTGACCGGCGGTTACCTCCCGATGGCGGCAACGCTCACCACGCAGGAGGTCTTCGCTGCATTTCTCGGCGAGTACAACGAGTTCAAGACCTTCTTCCACGGGCACAGCTACACCGGAAACCAGCTAGGCGCGACAGTGGCGAAGTCCAGCCTGGACCTGCTGCAAAGTCCCGCTTCCATCCGCGCCCGCGCGAAGGTCGAACGCCTGCTCGAACGTGAGCTGCAATCGCTCTGGTCGTTGCCAAACGTCGGCGACATCCGGCAGGTCGGGCTGGTGGCGGGCGTCGAACTGGTGCGTGACTGGCGCACGCGCGCGGCTTTCGACCTGCGCGAGCGCGCCGGCATCCGCGTGTGCGAGGCGATGGCGCGCCGAGGGGTGCTGACCCGGCCCATCGGCAACGTGGTGGCGCTCCTGCCACCCTACTGCACCACGGAGCCGCAGTTGAAGCGGATGGTGGCCGCGCTGCGTGACAGCGTGGCGGAAGCGCTGGGCAAGTGAGCCTGAATCGTTGTCTTACTCCGAGGTTCGTCGAAATAGGCGCGTCGGGTGCCGCGTCTGCCTTTCATGCGCGAAACGCGTTCAATTTGCCGGCCCGGCCGTGGGTTCACCTTGATCGAATTGCTGGTGGTCATTGCCATCATTGCCATTCTCGCGTCGATGCTGCTGCCGGCCATCGCCAAGGCCAAAGCGCGGGCGCAGCGGGCCGCCTGTGTGAGCAACCTGCGGCAGGTGGGCCTGGCTTTCCGCGTGTGGGCGGACGACAACGAAGGGCAGTTCTCGTGGTGGATCGATCCAGCCAACGGCGGCACCAAGACGTTGAAGGAGGCCTGGATGCATTACGCGAACGTGTCGAATGATCTGGTGACACCGAAAATTTTGCGCTGCCCGACGGACTTGGAGAAACGGGCGGCAGAGAACTGGTCAGCGGATCCGAACGGAGGTTTTGCGGGGCTGGGCGACAAGGCGCTGAGTTATTTCATTGGCTGCGAGGCGGGCGACTACGTTCCCAGCCACGAGTTGGCTGGGGACCGCAACGCGATCGGGCGCGATTATCTGAGCTGCGGTGTGGTGGGCCTGACGAACTGCATCACGGCGTTGAACCCGAATTATCCCGAGGTGGAGTGGGACAGGACGATGCATGTGCGCGCGGGCAACATCGTGCTGGTGGACGGAAGCGTGCAGCAGTTCGGCTACGCGGCGTTGCTCGATTTCCTCTTCCAGAGCGGGGACACGAATTACAGCAACTGCATCCTCAAGCCGTGATAAAGGCTCACGAGCGCAGCGCGGCGGTGTAGGCGGCGCGCAGTTGCGCGGCTGAGCTGTTCCAGTTCAAGGGACCGTTCACGCGTTCGTGCCCGATCCGGCCCATGCGCTCGCGCGCGGCGGGGTCGTCCAGGAGCCGGACGATGGCTTCAGCGAGTTTCACCGGGGAGTTTTCCGGCACGTACACCGCGGCGTCGCCGGCGGACTCGCGGCCTTCGACAAGATCAAACATGACCTGCGCTTTCCCGAAGGCCATGTATTCGAGCACCTTGTTCATCGTGCAAGGGTCGTTGTAGGCGTTGATCGGGTCGCAGGAAGCGCCGATGTCCATGGTGCGCAGGGCGGTGAAGAGGAAATCGTTCGAGACGCGGCCGGGAAGATCGACGAATTCACCGAGGCCAAGCCGGTCGCGCTGCGCGACGAGGTTGGCGTGCTCGGGGCCGGTGCCCATGAGGAGGAATTGCACGTCGCGCCGGCCAAGCTGATGCACGATATGCGCGGCGGCATCGACAAGGTGCTTCACGCCGTCGGCATCGCCCATCACGCCCACGTAACCGACGAGGAAACGGCGGCCCCTTTTAAGCGCGGGATTCTCCGGGGTGGCGACGGTGGCGATCTGCGGCGAGGTGCGGACGATGAAGACTTCGCCGCTGTACTTCCCGCCACGTTCGACAGCGGTGAGCTTGACCGAGCGGTTGGTGGCGATCACGACATCGGCCAGCGCGTGGGTGAGCCGTTCGGCCAGGCGCACGCACCAATAGACCAAACCGCGCTTGCCGAACTTCGCCTCGAACATCTCGGGCCAGAGGTCATGCACGTCATAAATGACGCGCGTGCCGAAGAACATCTTGAACGGCAGCGCGACGAGGAAGAGGAGGTCGGGCGGATTGCACAGATGAATCACCGCCGGGCGATGCCGCCACCAGACGCGTATCGGTCAGCGAGATGTCGCCGCGGACGAAG
>CAYQWK010000323.1:0-7268 GCA_964420805.1 uncultured Bifidobacteriaceae bacterium
GCCCCACAGGAATGGTTGTCTGGCCTTCCAAATTGCGTCCCCACGCGGCGACCGTCCCGTCGCTCTTGAGCGCCAGACTGTGACCTTCTCCCCCAGCAATGGCCACCACGTTGCTTAACCCAACGGGGACGGTCGTCTGGCCGTCGCTATTGCGTCCCCATGCCGCGACCGTCGCATCGCTCTTAAGTGCCAGACTGTGAAAATATCCCCCGACGATGCCAAGCGGTGCGCTGATGGCTGTTCCTCCAGGATCCGCGAAGGGAGAGTTACACTCATTGGTGAGCACCGCGCCGCTGTTGAGCGCAATGGCCGGCGAGCCAAACAGCATATCGTTACCCAGCACCAAGCCCAACGAATTCGAGGCTAAAACTCGGCCCCGGTAATTCAAGCCAGGCGTGAGTCCCGTGATGCCATTGCTCAGGATCACCGCGACGGAACCATCGCCCACCATCAAGGGCGTGGTTTGGTTGGAATAGCTAAGACTAATCAAGCCCCATTCGAACCAAACCAACGTCGTCAGCCCGTTGGGATTCACCCAACCGTTGAGAGTAGCGACACCATTATTCACGCCACTGGCGGACAAGGTCATTACGGTCGGCGCCTCAGCGTTGGCACGCGTGGTGAAGCACATGAACGCCGCGACGAGAGTGAGGATGGCCGGCCTGAGGGTTCTCATGATGCTGGTTTCAATGGCTGGCACATGTTCAGTAACGCCGATTTATGGGCGTTGATCCAAGTCACAAATCCATCAAGCTGAGCCTGACTCGATTTCGTGGACAGGGAGGGGCAGCGGCACGAGCGAAGAACCCCGCGTGATGCCCGGATGCCGGGCTGCGATGGTGACCTGTGTCGCGGGCTGGAGATGATTTGCCGCGCCGGGATTCCCCAAGGAGAATGGTCGCGCCGTGAAACTTGCCCTTGCCCAGATGTTCGTGGAACCGGGCGCGAAGGAATCCAACCTCGCTCGGGCGGAATCGGTCATTCGCCGGGCCGCCGGGGATGGCGGGGAGGTCGTCGTGCTGCCGGAGGTGCTCACGCTGGGCTGGGTTCATCCCTCGGCGCGGACGTTGGCGGATGAGATTCCCGACGGTGAATCCTGCGCGCGGTTGCGCCAGGCGGCCCGGACCAACGGCGTGTTCGTCTGCGCCGGGATTGCCGAGCGGGCCGGCGACAGGATCTTCAACGCCGCGGTTCTCATCGATCCCGCCGGCGACCTCCTGGTTCATCACCGCAAGATTCATGAGCTCGATTTCGCCCGCGACCTTTACTCGCGCGGCGACCGGCTTTCCGTGGCCGAGACCCGCCTTGGGCGCATTGGCGTGATGATTTGCGCGGATGGTTTCGCGCCGGGCCAGAGCATCAGCCGCGCGCTGGGCATGATGGGGGCGCGTTATGTTCTTTCGCCCTGCGCCTGGGCGGTGCCGGCGGATCATGACAACGCGCGCGAACCTTACGGGCAGTCGTGGCTGGATAACTACGGGCCGGTGGCGCGCGAGTTTGAGTTGACCATCGCCGGCGTGAGCAACGTCGGCCCGATCAACGCCGGGCCTTGGCAGGGGCGCAAGTGCATCGGCAATTCCCTCGTCATTGGGCCGGACGGCCGGGAAATGCTTCGCGGTCCTTACGGAGAAAACGCCGGGGCGCTTCTGCGCGTGGAGGTGTGACGGGCCGGGCTACCCTGCCCTCTTCCCGCCGAGAATCGCACCGCGCCCGGCGAGGTAGAGGACGAGCACCATGGCGGCAAAGGGCAGGAGCGAGAGCAGGTCCGGGGAAATTTGCGCGGGCGTGAGTTGCGCGGCGAAGGGGTTGTGCGCTTCGGCCCACTTGCCCAGTTTGTCGTAACTGCCCGAGAACTTCGGCACGCCGGCGAGAATGGCGATGATGATGCCGGCGATCGCGCCGCCCGCGATGTAACCCGAGGCCATGAGGACGCCGGGGCTTTTGTCGCCCTCGGCGGTGTGTTCCTCCTCGGTGAGGTGCGCGTAATCGGCATGGCGACGGCGCTGCCAGTCCACCAGCCAGCGCACCATGCCGCCGACGAAGATGGGCATGGAGGTGGCAATGGGCAGATACACACCCACGGCAAACGCCAGCGACGGCACGCCGGAAAGTTCCAGCACCACGGCGATCATCACGCCGAAGAGGACGAGCGCCCACGGCAGTTTGCGGTCGAGAATGCCCTTGATGATGTAGGAAACGAGCGTGGCTTTGGGCGCGTCGAACTTCTTCACCTCGCTGCCGTCCGGCCGTTTGGTCACGGTGCCGTTGATGCCGGGATCGACGAGATACACGGCCTTGCCGGAGTCATCCACCAGGTATTGCTTCGAGCCGCCGGCTTCGTCGCGGTGCCAGAGTTTGTAGGTCGCGGTGTCGCTGAGACCTTGCGGGCCGCTGAGTTTCGCGGTCTCGGTCAGCTTGGAAGCGTCGGTGCGCAGTTCGGTGCCAGCGGGCATGGGCACATAGACTTTGGCCGCGTCATTGAGCACGAGCAGGATCGGCCCGAGCACCAGCGCGGAGGCCAGCGCGCCGATGAGGATGGCGATTTGCTGGGCGCGAGGTGTGCCGCCGACGAGGAAGCCCGTCTTCAAATCCTGGGAAGTGGTGCCGCCGTTGGAGGAAGCGATGCAGACAATACCGCCGACGGAAAGCGCCGTGACATAGACGAGCGGACTTTTGTCGGGTGTCCAACCGAGCAGCAGAAAGGCGAGGCAGGTCAGCAACAGCGTCGCGATGGTCATGCCGGAGATGGGATTGGAACTGGACCCGATCTCGCCGGTAAGTCGCGACGACACGGTCACGAAGAGAAACCCGCAAACGACGATCATCAAGGCACCAACGACATTCATGTGCAGGCCGGGGGCGAAGATGATGGCCACGATGAGCGCGGCAATGCCGATGAAGACGAAATTCATGGGCAGGTCGCGATCCACGCGGGGCAACGATTCCTTTTTGGCGGCCCCGCCGCTCAAATCCGCCAACCCGCCCTTCAGCCCATGCCAGATCAACGGCAGGGAGCGCACCAGACTGATAATGCCCCCCGCCGCCACCGCTCCGGCGCCGATGTAGAGGATGTATTTCGACCGAATTGTTCCAGGATCCATGTCCCGAATAAGTGTCTCCCCGGGAGGAAGAGGCGTTGATAGTCCATCGCCGAAGAACTTGATCATCGGGATGAGCAGCAAATACGAGAGCACGCCGCCCGCCGCCATCACCGCGCCGATGCGCGGGCCGATCACGTAACCGACACCGAGGAGTTCCGGCGTGACCTCGCAGGAAATCGAGCCGCCCTTTACCGGCGCGTCGAAAACTTTCTCCGGCGAGTCCTTCCAGCGCGGGAAGACTTTCATCGCCACGTTGTAGATGATGCCCAGGCCGAACCCGGCGAAGATGGTCTTCGCACCGACGGAAGCGGCCTGGCCGGCGATGGCGGTCCCGGCCTTCTCCGCTACTGCGCGCGATTCATCGGAGGCGCCGGCCTTAAGCACTTCGGCGCAGGCAGTGCCCTCGGGATATTTCAGCGTGCCGTGCTGCTGCACGATCAGCGCGCGGCGCAGCGGGATCATCATGAGGATGCCAAGCAGCGCACCGAGCACGGCCACGAGCATGACGCGCGCGATCTGCAAATCGAACCCGAGGATCAGGATCGCCGGCATGGTCACGCCCACGCCGAAGGCGATGGATTCACCGGCCGAGCCAGCGGTCTGGACGATGTTGTTTTCGAGGATCGTCGCGTCGCGCATCCCGAGTTTCGAGAGCAGTTTGAACAGCGCGATGGAAATGACCGCGACGGGAATCGAAGCGCTGACGGTCAGACCGACCTTGAGCACGAGATAGAGCGATGAAGCCCCGAACACCATGCCCAGCACCGTGCCGACCAGAATCGGCAGCGGCTTCAACTCATCCATTTGGACGGTGGAGGGGATGTAGGGCCGGAACTCGGCGGACTTGTCAGGTTTAGTGCTCATGGCGTTGGGATAGGTTGCGAGTTTCGAGTTGTGAGTTTCGGGTTACGGGCGCGCGGGTTTCATGGGAATCGCCGCTCCTGCGCGTTGGCGCGGTGGAAATCGTTCACAAATGCGGAAGCTTTCGTGCTCTTTCGGCAACGCAACGGCATGGGTCTTCAACCTGGTCGTGGGTCATGCCAGCTATTTGACGCGCTTCCCGGCCGCGATTTCCTTCACCAATCCGTCCGCGCGATAAACCTTCTTCAACGCCTCCACGATGCCCCGCGAATCCACCGACACCGCGCGCGCCTGCACGTCGGTGTAGGCGAAATCGAGCACGAGCGACTGGATGTTGCCGTCGAAGATGATGCCGACGAACTCGCCCTTGCGGTCCACCACCGGGCTGCCCGAGTTGCCGCCGATGATGTCCGCGGTGGAGACGAAGTTGAACGGCGTCTTGAGGTCGAGCTTGGATTTGCGATCCACCCAGATCTGCGGGAGGTCGAAGGGCGGCCGGTTCCCCTGCTCTTTCGCGCGTTCGTAGAGTCCGGCGAAGGTCGTGTGCGCGGGGATTTGTTTCCCGCCTTCCTCGAAGCCTTTCACCGTGCCGTAGGCCAGGCGCAACGTGAACGTCGCGTCCGGATAGCTGCTCGTGCCTTCCAGAGCGAAACGCGCCCTGGCAATCTTCGCGTGCGACTGCTGCTTGGCCTCGCCCTGGGCCTCCATGATTTTGCGGAGCGCGCGGGCCTCGGCGTCGATGGAACGCGCCAGTTCAATCATCGGGTCGTGCGCGGCATCCACGGCAGCTTTGCCGCCCTCGTAGAGCTTCTTGCGGAAGGTCACATCCTTGACCCTGGTGCCCTTGATGAGTTCGACAGCGCGGGCGTTCGGTGATTTGCCGGCGAGCACCTTTTGCACGAGCGGCGCGGTCGCGCCCAACTCCTCAGCGAGATAAGTGAGCGAGTCGGTCAGCAACAATTCCTCGAGGTCGTCATAGACCGGTTTATCGGAGAACAGTCCGAGTTCGAGCGATTCGCGGCCGGCGTCGGTGAATTCACGGAGGCGCTCGCCGTTGGGCTTGGGGCGTTCCTCCGCGGCGCGAAGGAGCGTCCTGGCAATGCCGTAGAAATCGCTGTTCAGGGCCGCTCCGCCTTCCAGCAGGCTGTATTGGCGCGCATTCCCGGCAATCACCTTCTGCGCGGCGGCAATCCGGTCGTAGGCAACCAGCGCGTCCTTCAAATCTTCACGCGCGGCAATCTTGGCGCGCAGCGCCGTCTCGGCCGCAGCTTTCCTCCCCATCAACTCTGGATCGAGCAGACCTCCCAGTCCGCCGCGGCGCGCCTTGCGGCTGTTCTGCACGCCGAACAACTCGTCCTTGGCCCGCCGCGCGTTCTCCTGGCTCCGCCCGCTCCACGACGTCAGCACCGATTCCAGCCGGAACATCCGCTGCAACGCGCGTGGCATCTGCACGTCGCGGACGTATTCGAGTTCCGCCATGGTGAACATCCGACTCGTCCGTCCCGGATGACCGGAGACAAAGATCAAATCTCCTTCCTTCGTCCCGGCCTGGCTCCATTTGAGATAATGCTCGATCTTCGCCGGCTTGCCGTCCTCGTAGGCGCGGAAGAAACACACATCGAGATCGAAGCGCGGATACTCGAAGTTGTCCGGGTCCCCGCCGTAGAAGGCGATCTGCTGTTCGGGCGCGAAGACCACGCGCACGTCCGTGTAACGCTTGAACCGGTAGAGATGATAACGCCCGCCCTGATAGAGCGTAACCACGTCGCTGCGTTGGCCAGTTTTCCCCTTTGACTCCTTCTCGATCGCCGCGATCACCGAGCGGCGTGCCTTGAACGCCTCTTCATCGGATGCACCGTCCTTGACCGCAGCGTTCACGCGCGCCGTGACATCCTCGATGCTCATGAGCACGTTCAATTCGAGGTCAGGCGCCTTGATCTCCTCCGCCAGCGTCTTCGCGTAGAAACCGTTCTTCAGGTAATCCTTCTCCTTGCTGCTGACCTTCTGGAGCGTGTCCGCGCCAACGTGGTGGTTCGAGAGAATCAAACCGTCCTCCGACACGAACTCCCCTGACCCGCCGCTGTTGAAGCGCACGGAAGATTTCCGCAAATGCTCCAGCCATGCGTCGGTGGCGTCGAAACCGTAACGCTCCTTGAGCTGCTGGCGGGGCGGGTCGCTGTAGAGCCACATGCCTTCGTCCGCGCGAACCATCGGAGTGTTCGCAAGCAACAGTCCCAATCCCAAATTCAGCAACGATCGTTTCGAGTTCATGATGTTCATTCTTGGCTGGCGCGGAGTATTCCGACTGCCTCTCACCGCATCAATTAGAGTCTGTCTGAAATTTCCCCGTTCCTCCCCGGCGTTCAGGGACAGGGCTGACACACGAACACCAGGGACGCCGACGCTTGAAGTGGCTTCGGTCGAAACCGCCCTGAAGAATGAACACGTTCCCCCGACGGCTTTCGTCGACGACTCATAACAGGGGAGAGATGGTATGGTTTGGCTAGAGATGGAGCGCTGGAGATTGGTGGCTCGTATGAATGGATGATTCTGTTGGCAATTCATTGTTGACTAATTAGTAAACTTTGAAGATTGTCCGGGACGTGGGTCGAAGCAGTAACGCGAAAGAGCGATTGATGGAAGCGGTGACAGAACTTATCTGGCACGGCTCCTACGGGAGTACGACCATCGATCAGATTTGCGATAAGGCGGGGGTCAAGAAGGGAAGCTTCTACTACTTCTTCGAGTCCAAGTGTGATTTGGCGGCGAGCGCGATCGAGTCCAACTGGGAACAGAAACGGCCCGAGCTGGATGCGATTTTTTCCCCGACGGTGCCGCCGCTGACACGGCTGCGCAGGTTCTGCGAGCTGGGTTATGAGAAACAAAAGGAGATGAAGAAGCAATGCGACTCAGTGCGCGGCTGTCCCCTTTTCAACCTTGGCTCGGAGGTTTGCAACTGCCAGCAGGACGAACGATTGCACAAGAAGGTGAAAGAGATTCTTGGCCATTACCATACCTACATCGAGTCAGCCATCAGGGATGCCCACACGCAGGGGCTCATCCAGGCACCGGACGCGGCCGCCAAGGCCCGGATGCTCTTTGCGTATTCGGAGGGACTGCTGACGCAGGCCCGGATCGTGAATGACGTGGAGGTGCTGCGTGAGATGGCGGATGGAATTATAGGCTTCTTGGGAGCGCCCGCGACCGAACGGCTGGCCGCCTGATCTGGTGTTTTTTTGAACACTTATTTGACTAAACAGTTAACTACAAACCGCGAATTTTGGTATGAAACGAACACACCTGCAT
>CAYQWK010000324.1:0-7267 GCA_964420805.1 uncultured Bifidobacteriaceae bacterium
TGTTCACCATCAACGCGCCGCCCTCGACCGTCGTGCCGCCACTAAAGGTGTTGTTGCCATTCAGCGTGAGCGTGCCCGTGCCGATTTTGCGCAACACAACAATGCTTCCGGCCACGGCCGTGTTGCTGCTGATGACGCCGTTGAAGGTCACGTCGAGGTTGTTGCCCCCGATGAGGTAGGTGGTGTTGCCGACACCGCTCGCCGACTGTGGGCCGGCGATTGTGCCGGTGCCGGAAAGCGCTCCGAGGCGCACTGAGTTGCCAGCGTTGCGCGGCTGCAAGGTTCCGTTGATGACGAAGGTGGGCTGAAGCGAACCGTAGGTGTTGCCGCTGCTGTTCGCCGAAAAGCGGAAGGTCGCGCCCGGCTGAATCTGCACCGTTCCGGTGAAGCCATCGAACTGTGCCGAGTCCGTGCCGCTGAAACTCACGCCATTGTTGACGCGCAGCACGGCGTTGCTTCCCGAAGTGAACCGCCCGCTGAAGCCGTTCCCGAGACCTCCGCTCGAAGCGACGATGCCGGTCTGGCCGGCGGGCACGTGAATCGTGTTGCCGACAAACTGCAGGCTGCCCGCGAGGTTCAGCGTGGCGCCGCCGCCGAGGGTCAACAGCCCGGAGCCGAAACTGGCGCCCGCCCCGAGCGACACGGTGCCGCCGGAGATGTTCACCGGACCGGTGAACGCGCTGTTTGTGGTGTTGAGATTCAGCGTGCCGGTGCCGGATTTGTTCAACGGCCCCGAGCCGGCCAGTGCGCCCGGCCCGTTGAAGGTGTAGGTGTTGGGTGCGTTGACGTTGAGCGCGAACGGCGTGATGGCCGAAGTGAAACTCACCGTCGGGCGGTTGGCGCCGCTGCCGTCGAACAACACGGTGTCGTGATTGAAGAACACATCGGCGGTCGCGCCGTTGAACCAGTTCGTGGTGTTGAAATCCCAATTGCCATTCGTGAATCCGCGCCAGGTGAGATTCGCCGGAGGCGTGCCGCCCACAACGAGCGCGACGCGCCCGGCCACGCTGGTGTCGAACGCGAAGGTCTGCCTGCCGCCCGAGGGCCCGGCCCAGGCGAGATTGGTCGTGCCGCCCACGGTCGCGGTTCCGCCATTGATGAGCGTGTAAGTGCCCTGAGCCAGTGGCCCGGCGAGCAGGTTCGGCGTCACGGTGTTCGTGCCATTCAACGTGAGCGTGCCGGCCGTCAGGGTCACGAGGTCGTTCAAGCCGCCGCCGGTGATGGTGGAATTGGTCAGGTCGAAGGCGAGTTGCGCGTCGTTCAAGGTGACTCCGCCCGCGATGGTCAGCGTGCCTGCGTTGTTGCCGGGTGACAACTCGCCGCCGGCATTCACCGTGACCAGTCCGCCCAGCCGGCCGGAACCGCCGAGCGTCGCGCCATTGGAAACCACCACCGGGCTGGCTCCGTTCAGTCCGTTCACGATGAGAGTCCCCGCCTTCACGATGGTGCCGCCCGTGTGAGTGTTGTTTCCGGACAGCGTCTGGTGTCCCGCGCCCGACTTGTGGAACACCACCGTGCTGCCCGGCGCGACAGTCGTGCCACTGATGATGCCGGTGAACACGCCATCGGCGTTGTCGCCTCCGATGTCGTAAGTAATCGCGCCCGTGCCATCGGCGGACTGCGAGCCGGTCAACGTGCCTGCGCCGTTCAGCGCGCCGAGACGGATGGTGTTGCCTGCATTGCGCGGTTGCAGCGTGCCGTTGATGACGAAGCGCGGCGCGAGCGAGCCGAAGGTGTTGCCGCTGCTGCCAGTCGAGAAGCGCAACGTCGCGCCCGGGTTGATATTGATGAGGCCGGTGAAGCCACCGAGCTGCGCCGAAGTCGCGCCTTCAAAACTCATCGGGCCGTAGAGATTCAGCACGGTGTTGTCGTCGCCGGTGAAATTGCCAGCCAGACGACTGCTCAAGTTCCCCGAGGTGATGTTCGCGGTCTGGCCCGGCTGGATTTCCACCGCGCCGTTGAACGTCACGGCCGCGCCACTGGCCGGCAGGCCGAAGGTCGCGCCGGCACTGATGCTCAAGTTGCTGCTCGAAAGAGTCGCGCCGCTGCCGAGCGTCAGCGTGCCGCCGCTCAATTCGATGTCGCCAGTGAACGCGCTGTTTGTGGTCGCGAGTGTGAGCGTGCCGGAACCCGACTTGCGCAAGGGTCCGCTGCCCGTCAGCGCGCCAACGCCGCCGAAGGTGTAGTTCTTCGCAGCGGTCACCTCGATGCTCGACGGCAGAACGGCGGCGGGAAGGTTGATGCTTGGTGAGTTTGAACCGGAGTTGTCGAAGAGCACATGGTCGCCAGCGCTGAACGCCGTGGTGTTCGTGCCTTCGAGAAAGTTCGCTGCGCTGATGTTCCAGATATTCGCTGCGCCGTCGCCCTTCCATTTCAATTCCCGCGGCACGCCGGCCAGGCTCACCAACACCGCCAGCGTTTGCGACCAAGTACTGCCGTCGCCGTCGGTCACCGTGAAGTCGAACCGCGCGCGGCCCGAGGAATTGAGCGTGGGCGTAAAGACCACCGTGTAGCCGTTCGGCTGCAACACCGCCGTGCCGTTGGTGACGTTCGACAACGCGAACACCACCGGCGCCTTGTTGAAGCCCGTCGTGAACCGGCGCAAGTCCACCGTGAGCGAACTCGCGCCGCCCGCCGTGTTTCTTGGAATGGTCGCGTGCGGAATGGTCAGGAAGTGCAGGTATTCCTCCAGTCGCGTGTAGCCCGCCGGAGTGTTGGGCGGGAAGAATGTCAGGCCCGTGACGAAGCCGCCGGAGTTCGGCAAAGCGGTGTTGTGATCCTGCGCGGCGGTGTTCCAGCCGAGCGCCTGCTCGTAAAGGTCCGGCATGCCGTCGCGGTCGGTGTCCGTGGGCGCGGGCGCGGAGTTCAGGAAACCCATGCCGTTGTTGCTCGCGCCGGTCTGGTTCTCGTGGCTCACGTGATTGCGCCGGAGCGTGACGAGATTGCTCAGCAGAATGGTATCCACCTCATCACGAAGCGGCAGCGCGGATAAGGCATCCAGGCGCACCGGCCCGGCGCGGGAGACGATTTTCTTGTAAGCCGTGAGCGGCGGGTCAACCGCCACCGGCACCTGCGCGCCAGCCACGACGACGGGCGCGTTCGAGATTTGATACGACCCGGACGCAATACCGTAGCCGTAATCCGAGCCGTCGAGCGCCGTGTTGCCGTTCTTGTCGAAGAGGTTCGTTCCGACATGCAGTGTGAAGTTGTAATTGCCGTTGCGGTCGAGGCTGGCTTTCTCGAGCGCCACGCTGCGGAGATTGCCAGGCGGGCAGAGGAAGTAATTGCCGCGCACGTTCGCCTTCCATGCCGCCGGCGTCGTCGAGTCGCCCATGATGAAGCCGATGCCCCAGTCGTAGGTGACGTTGTTAATCCAGTCGAGCAGGCCGTCGGGACGCGCCTTGGGATTGCGCGTGTGATGATGCGCCCAGAGCGTGTGGTGCGTGGTGACGCGGTTCAGATCCCACAGGCCGCCGCACGAATGACTCTCCAGACCCCAAGCGTTCAGCGACCACTGGAAGGTCATGAAGTCCGGGCGCGGGTTTTGCGAAAAGCTGGAGATGTTTTCGTCCGTCGAGAACGCCAGGCTCACGTGATCGAGAATCACATTCGTCACGCCGTCATCGAGGTCGATGCAATCGCCGCCCGCCGCCTGATCGCCGTAGCGAAAGCGCGCGTGGCGGATAACCACGTCGCTGCCGTTGATGATGAACGTGCCGTCCTTGAACCCGATGCCGTCGCCCGGCGCCGTCTGCCCGGCGATGGTGACCTTGGATTTGTTCAGGCTGGTCTTGTTGACGTGAATGTAGCCGCTGACGCTGAAGACAATCGTCCGCCCGCTTGCCGGCACCGTGGCGATCGCATCTGCGAACGACCCCGCGCCACTGTTGTTCAGGTTGTTGACGTAATAGACGTCGCCCCCGCGCCCGCCGTTGGCATACGCACCGAACCCTTCCGCGCCGGGAAAGGCCGGAATGGCGGCGCGCACGGCGATGGCGCAGCCAAACATCGCGAGCAGGAAAAGTTGCGGGTGTATCATCGGTTCAACCGGACCAAGGTAGCATCCGGGCCGGCGGTGTCAGCCGCGTCTTTCAAATGCACGTAACGCAACCGGGATCAGATGTCCGCACCTTTACAGGCGCGGCCGCGAACGCGCCCGAACGCTCTCGGCGCTCAACGCCGCGGCCAGTTCAGATTCAACGCCGCCAGTTCGCGCTCGATGGAGTGCATGTCCCACCGGCGCAGGCGGCCTTGGGCGCAGGCAGCCGCGAGGTAACGCCCGTCGGGACTGAATTCGAGAGCGTTGATGGCGCCGCTGGTCAGGCTGCGGAGCAGGCCGATGGGCTGGCGCGTGCGCAGATCAAACAGCCGGACGGCGACCTGATTTTCCACGACCGCCAGCACGCGCGAGTCAGGCGAAAAGGCGGCGGTGGACAGGCTGGCTTTTGCGCCGGTAAAGGCGAGCGGCGGCGCCGGCTGCCAGTCGCGGGTGTCGCGCAAAGCGAAAACGTCGCCGTGGGCCAGCAGCCAGCGGCCGTCGGGACTGAAAGCAAGGCGGTGACTCCGGCCGGCGTCAAACACCGCCACGTTCGTTCCCGACGCGATGTGCCACACCTTCACATCGCGGTTCCGGCTGCTGCCGCTGGCGAGCCACTGGCCGTCGGGGCTGATGGCAACAGCGTCCGTGGCGTTGTGCGGGCCGATGGATGCGAAGGCCGGCCCGAATTCACGCGTGAACGCGTAGAGTCGGTTGCTGGCAATGTTTGCGGCCCAGACATGCCTGCCGTCCGGCGTGTAAGCCAGCGCGCGCCAGCGGGGCGTGGGAATGACAAGTTCGGCGTTGGCAGCGTCAGCCTCGGATGCCGCTTCCGGCAGCAGGCGGCGGGAGACGCCGTTCATGTCGGAGGAGAGCATTTCCCGACCAGACGGGTCGAAGGCGAAGACCGGAAACTGGCCGACATTGACTCCGCCGCGGAACCCGAGCGTCGTCGCATCGAACAGGGCGACGCGCGTGACGTATCCGATGGCGAGAAACCTCCCGTCGCCGCTGAAGCCGCAGCGTTCGAGATCATTCGTGCTCGAAGAGACGAGCGATTCGGTGAACTGGGCGGACTTCGCAAATTCAAAATAGCCGGCGTCATTGCCCCGCGAGACGGTGGCGAGCCGTGTGCCCTCGGCGTCGAACGCCAGCCGCCAGCCATCCCCGGGCGCGTCGAAAACCCAGCGCAGCGAGTTCAGGTGATACAGGCGCAGGCGGCGGTCTTCGCCGGCCAGAGCGAGAAAGGAAGTATCATCGTGCAGAGCGATGTGACGCGCGGGGGACGGGGTGGCAAGCCGCACGTTTCTCAAGCCATCGCCCAGACGCCACATTTCGAAACTGCCGTCCGCAAGGGCGACTGCGAGCCGGCGGCGCGAGGTCTGCCACGCAAACGAGAGCGCGCGGTGGGTCGGCTCGCGCCGCCAGCGCGCGCGGCCGGTGGCCATGTCGATGAGTTCGACAACCTGTCTCTGGCCGCGCGCAGTCACCAACATCGTGCCGTCCGGCGAGAGCGAGAAGGTGCCCCAGCCACGCGAGCTTCCATCCGGAGGATTGAGCGGGCCACTTATGCGGACTACTTCCGTGAAGGACGGAAGTTCGCGCAAGGTTGCATCGCAACGATCCGGATTGAGTTCCTCGATCACGATCTGTGGCGCGTGCGCGGCGAAGCTGAACACACGCGTCGGACCGTTGGTCGCAAAAATCACTCGACCTGTTTCCGTGTCGCAAAAGACCAGGCCATCCGTGACCCGCGCGGCGAGGTAGCGTCCGCCGGGACTGAAAGCATCAAGGCGGACCACAGCGGATGTGCCCAAGGCTATGCGGTGGAGGACACGGGCATCGGCCAACTGGCGAAGCACGAGGTTGGTTCCGTCCACGACCTGCGCAAGCCGGTCAGTGTCCGGATCGATCAATGCCCATTCCGGGCGGCCCGTGGACGCGCGGGCCTTGGCGGAAAAATCCATATCGCTGAGGGCGAGCGCGGCGAGAGCCTCGTCGCGCGCGCGGGCGCGGAACGATTCGTCGCCGCCGAGAGCTGCGGCCTCGCGGATGAGGCGGAGGCTTTCGCTGCGCGCGCCGAGATCCCGGGTGCGGTTGAGTACGCGGGCCTGATCGATTAGAGACTCGCGCAAATGCGCCACAGCCCGGCGCTCGGCCTGCCGGATGCGCATCGCGGCAAACGCGCCGCCAATTGCGCCCGCTGCCAGCAACACAACGAGCAGGACGCTCATCGCGGCGAGAGCCGGATGCCGCCGGCCCCAGCGCGCGACGGTGCCAAGCGGGCCGACCGGGCGCGCCAGGATGGGCCGGCCATCAAGCCAGCGCTCCAGATCGGCGGCGAATTCCTCCGCCGAATTGTAGCGCGCGGCCGGCAACTTCTGAAGGCACTTGCGGCAGATGGTTTCCAAATCCGCGTCGAGAGCGGGATTCACCTTCCTTGGCGCTACGGGTTCCTCGTCGAGCACCTTGCGAATCGTTTCGACCGGCGTGCGCGCCTGGAATGGCGGGACGCCTGTGAGTGCTTCATAGAGAATCGCCCCGAGGCCGTACACGTCAGTCTCGACGGTGACATCTTTGCCGCGGCCGTCGGCCTGCTCGGGTGCCATGTAGTTGGGCGAGCCCAGAATGGAGTCGGTGAGCGTGGCGGCACTTTCCCGGGCCAGCATCTTGGCGAGGCCGAAGTCGGCAACGTGCGGCTCGCCGTGCTCATCGAGCAGGATGTTCGAGGGCTTGAGGTCGCGATGCAGGACCCCGCGCTGGTGCGCGTAATGCACGGCGCGGGCGACCTTGATCATCAGGCGAGCCACCGCGGCTTGCATGTCGCGCGTGCTGCGCGGAGCGGCCTGGTCCTTGCGCGCGGCGGCCAGGCGCGCACCCAAGTTCCCGCCTTCGAGCAGGCGCATGGTGAAGTAATGCGCGCCCTCGAACGTGCCCGAATCGTGCAGGGCGACGATGTTGGGATGATTCAACTGAGCCGAGGCGGCGATTTCCGTTTGAAAGCGCAGCCACGCCTCGGGTGACGGCAGGTGCCCGGGCTGAATCATCTTCAGCGCCACCGTGCGGTTTAGGCTCAGTTGCCGTGCGCGATAAATGACGCCCATGCCGCCACGGGCGAGTTCGGAGAGGATTTCGTAGTCGCCAAAGAAACGGGACCGAAGGCCGGGGGGAATGGAAGGTTGCCTTGGCGCGGTGCCTGTCTCCGCGTCGTCGCCCATCGCCATGCGAAAG
>CAYQWK010000325.1:0-7252 GCA_964420805.1 uncultured Bifidobacteriaceae bacterium
ATCACCATCTGCGGCAGGATGACCTCGTTCTCCTTCCCGGTCAGATGGTCCTTCATGTGCTGGGATTTCATTACCTCCTCAGTGACCTCGTAGTGCAACGGGGCGCGCTTTTTCCATTCGGCGACACGCGAGTGCCAGGCGTCGTACTTCTTCTGGAGGGGGCGCCGGACCAACATTTCATTCAGGCGTTGCAAGGCGAACTTGATGTCGCTCTCGATCGGCAACTGCACCTTCTTGTTCTTGTTGTGCTCGGACTGATCAATGTCGATGTGGACAATCGTGCCGGTCTTGCAGAATTCGTCCACCTTGCCAGTAACGCGGTCATCAAACCGCACACCGAAGGCCAGCAACAAGTCGGCCCCGTCGTGAATCTTGGTCAGTGGTTCGTTCACGTTTGACCGGTGCTGGTACTCGCCGCTCACCGCCCAGTTCGCAAACGCGGCCCCGTGCATGCCGAGCCAGCGCAACGACAGCGGATGCGTCTCCGGAAACGCACCGATCCCCATCAACGTGGTGGTCACGGGAATCTGCGTTGCCTCCGCGAACTTGAGCAACTCGTCCGCCGCGTTGCCAGTGATGATGCCGCCGCCACAATAAAGGACGGGGCGCTCGGCCTTCTCCAGCAGGCCGATAATCTCGTTCAACGCCACGTCGTCGGCCCGCTTTTCCGGCTGGTAACCACGCAAATTTACTTCCTTCGGCCACACCGGCTGCGCCTTCGCCTGTTGGATGTTCTTGGGAAAATCGATCACCACCGGTCCCGGACGCCCGGTTTGCGCAATATGGAATGCCTCCTTCACGATGCGCGGAATATCATTGATATCCGTGATCAGGTAGCTGTGCTTCACAATTGGAAGCGTCATGCCGAAGAAATCCGTCTCCTGAAACGCGCCCTTGCCAATCATCGCCTGCGGCACCTGTCCGGTGATCGACACCAGCGGTATGGAATCCATGTAAGCATCCGCAATGGCGCTGATCAGGTTCGTCGCGCCAGGGCCGCTGGTGGCCATGCAGACGCCGGCCTTGCCGGTGACGCGGGCGTAGCCCTCTGCTGCAAATGAGCCGCCTTGCTCGTGTCGCGGAAGAATTGTCCGGATCTTCTTCGAACGCGTCAGGGCCTGGTGCAGTTCCATGCTCGCACCGCCGGGATAAGCGAAAATCACCTCGACACCTTCACGTTCGAGGGCTTCCACGAGGATTTCATTGCCCTGCATGAGGCGTCCGATCTCGGCGCGTTCCGGGGCGGGTTTGGCTTCGGCGTTTTGCATGTGTTTGCTCATAGCTGCGTTTTTGGATTCTCGGCGGTAGCGGCCTTGGGGCAACAAAAAACCCACGGCCGTCCCCAGCCGTGGGTTCTTGTTGAAAGCTTCCGTCAGCCCCGACAAGACGCCACGGCGTCGCCGATTACGACGACTACCAGACCGAGAACGACTTGCAGGCTCGCTGACATGTGGGGACAGGCTAGACGGTCCACCGCGAACTGGTCAAGCACGCGAACTAGGCTGTTGCACGATCGATTGGAGACGGAGTTCTTTAGGTCGGACCCATGAGTCGTTTGCTTTCGAGATGTATCCTTGGTGCGCAAGGCAGGCATCAAATCGGTCGATTACGTCTTTCAGGAACAAATCGCCGCCGCTCCCGTCCTGCTGCATTGAAAGCTCCAACCCCCTTCCTGCCACCATCCCCAAGGCGCGCCCAGTCGCACTGTTCCAAAACGCTTTTCCTTTTGGCTCGCGCCACGGTTCGTTCTTAAATGCGCGCCGCGCATGTCGTCCGAACCACAACTCACACCCATGATGGCGCAGTACCGCCGCATTAAGGGCGGGCTGCCCAAGGACGCGCTGCTGCTGTTCCGGCTCGGGGATTTTTACGAAATGTTCTTCGAGGATGCGCAGATCGGAGCGCAGTTGTTGAATGTGGCTTTGACCAAGCGGGGTGTCATTCCAATGTGCGGCATTCCGTTCCACGCCATGAACGGCTATATCGGGCGGCTCCTTCGCGCGGGGCGGAAGGTGGCGATTTGCGACCAAACAGAGGAGGCGAAACCGGGGCAACTCGTCAATCGCGAGGTCACGCAAATCCTCTCGCCCGGCACGCATTTCGACGAGCGGATGCTCACCGCGGAGCGGAACAACTACCTGGCCGCCGTCTGCAAGTGCGGAAAGGTCTTCGGCCTGGCGCTGGTCGATCTCACCACCGGCGAGTTCCGCACCACGGAATGCGACGGCGACGGCGCGCTGCTGACGGAACTCGACCGCCTGCGTCCCGCCGAGGTAGTCGTCCCCGCGGAGGCCGCAGAAGTGCAATCCCTGCTGCGCGGCGCGTGCGGGGTGTTGCAGCCGTATGACGACTGGGTGTTCGCGGCGGAGACGGCGATGTTCACGGTGCGCGAGCATTTCAAGGTGGCCACGCTGGACGGGTTCGGATTGAGGAACCGTGCGGCGGCCATCGGCGCGGCGGGCGCGGTGATCCATTATCTCGCGCAACACCTTCGACGCGACCTGGCACATCTCACGAGCTGCTCGTTTTACGAGACGGCGCAGTTCCTCAAGCTGGACTCGACCACGCTGCGGCACCTCGAGGTGATCGAGCCGTTGCACCGGGACGCGCCGCGGAACTCGACGTTGTGCGGTGCGCTGGGCCGGACAGTCACGCCAATGGGCGCGCGCGAACTGCGCAACTGGCTTTCACAACCGCTGGCCTCCGTGGCGGAAATTCGCCGACGGCAGGAGGCGGTGCAATCGTTCCTCGCCAATGGCGACGCGCTGGGCGGATTCCGCGCGCAACTCGGCGAGGTGCGGGATCTCGAACGCACCATCGGACGCCTGAGCCTCGGCTCGGGAAACGCGCGCGATTTGCTGGCGCTGCGGCTTGGATTGGAACAGGTGCCGACACTCAAGCGCCAAGGGGCGGAACTCGCCGCCATGGCGCTGCGCGATGGCGGCACGTTAATCGAGACGGCGCGACCAGCGTCGGAGCCGCCGCTGCTTGATGAGTTGCTAGCTGCGCTCGTTGAACTGCCGCATGTAAATGAACTGATTGCCCGCGCCATCGTGGATGAGCCGCCGCTGGCGGTGAAGGAGGGCGGATTGATCCGGGACGGCTTTGACGAGGCGCTGGACGAACTCAAGCGCGCGCAGCGCGAGGGCAAGGACTGGATTGCGAAATTGCAGCAGCAGGAAATTGAACGCACGGGCATCTCCTCGCTAAAAGTGCGGTTCACCTCGGTGTTCGGGTATTTCATCGAGGTGACAAAATCCAACCTCGACAAGGTGCCCGCCGATTACGTGCGCAAGCAAACCATTGCCAACGGCGAGCGGTTCATTACGCCGGAGTTGAAGGAGATGGAGCGCAAGATTCTTGGCGCGGAAGAGCGGGGCACCAAGCTGGAGTACGAGCTTTTTCTGAAGGTGCGCGAAGAGGTGCTGGGGCACCTGCGCGAAGTCCAGCAGACGGCCCGTGCTCTGGCCGCGCTGGACGTGCTGGCGGCCTTTGCGGAGACGGCCCGGCTCTTCGACTACCGGAAGCCCGATGTGGGAGACGAGGGAGTGTTGCAATTTGTGGATGGCCGGCATCCGGTGCTGGAGCAGCAACTGGTCGAGGAACGTTTCGTGCCGAACGACACTGCGCTGGCCAGCGGCACGGCCGGACCGACCGGCAACGTGCATTCCGCGCTGCCGCAACTCGCCTTGATCACCGGGCCGAACATGGCGGGCAAGAGCACTTACATCCGGCAGGTGGCTGTGCTGGCGTTGCTGGCGCACACAGGGTCATTCCTGCCAGCAAGGGAGGCACGGGTGGATTTGATCGACCGCATCTTCACGCGCATCGGCGCGAGCGACGATCTGGCGCGCGGGCAATCGACGTTCATGGTCGAGATGAGCGAGACGGCCAACATCCTCAACAACGCCACCGCGCGCAGCCTGGTCATTCTGGACGAAATCGGGCGGGGCACGAGCACGTTCGACGGGCTTTCGCTGGCGTGGAGCATCGTCGAACACCTGCACAACCAATGCGGGGCGAAGACGCTCTTCGCCACGCATTATCACGAACTGACCGAACTCTCGGGACGGTTGCCGCGAGTGAGGAATTTCAACGTGGCTGTGCGCGAGTGGAACGACCAGGTGGTGTTCCTGCGCAAGATCGTCGAGGGCGGCACGGACAAGAGCTACGGCATCCAGGTGGCGCGCCTGGCGGGCGTCCCGCGTTCGGTGGTCGAGCGCGCCAAGGTTATCCTGCGCAACCTCGAAGAATCCGAACTCACGCCAGAGGGCAACATCCGGCAACCGGCGCGGCATCGTGCCGAGCGCGAGAAGCTCCGGCAAATCGAGGTCTCGCCGCAGATGGATTTGTTTGGCTGAGCCAACGATTCAGCCGACTTTCTTTGCCTCGGGCCGGGCTTTGGCTACAGTGCGCCCGTGATTCGCAACGTGATCTTCGACTGGTCGGGCACCCTCGTGGACGACCTGCCCGCCGTCTGGGAGGCGACGAATCACGTCTTCAAACAAGCCGGCCTGGCCGAACTGACGCTGGACGAATTTCGCGCGGAGTTTTGCCTGCCGTTCCAGAGGTTCTACGACAAGTTCGCGCCCCATGTGCCGATGGCGCGGTTGGAGGAGTGGTTCCATGGGCGGTTTCGCGAGTGCCAGGATTCGGTGGTGCCGCTGCCGCACGCGCGGGAGTTTCTGGTGTTTTGCCGCGAGCGCGGGATTCGAACCTTTGTCTTGAGCAGCGCGCATCCGGAGCATTTTCACAAACAGGCGGAGGTCGCGGGCTTCGCGGAATTCATCGACGAGCCGTTCGTCGGCGTGTGGGACAAGCGGGAGCGGATCCACGCCATTCTCGAGGAGCAGGGGCTGGAGGCGGCCGAGACCGTCTTCATCGGCGACATGCAGCACGACATCGAGACCGCGCGGCATGGCGGCGTGGGCTCGTGCGCGGTGCTGACCGGCTACAACAACCTCGCGCAACTCCGGGAGGCGCGTCCCGACGTGATCGTCGAGCACCTCGGCGAGTTGCGCGAAATCCTGACGCGACATCAGATGGAACTGCGCGGCGCGGCGGCGACGCCGCCGGTGGTGACGGTGGGCGCGGCGATCTTCCATCCCTCGACCGGCGAGGTGTTGATGGTTCGCACGCACAAGTGGTCCGGGATGTGGGGCATTCCCGGCGGCAAGGTCCACGGCGGCGAAACCTGCGTGGACGCGCTGCGGCGCGAGTTGAAGGAGGAGACCGGCCTGGACGTGGAGGACATCCGCTTTGTGCTGGTCCAGGACTGCATCGGCTCGCGCGAGTTCTACCGCGACGCGCATTTCGTGCTGCTGAACTACACCTGCACGGGCATGGAGCCACTGGACGTGCGGCTGAACGAGGAGGCGCAGGAATTCCGCTGGATGCCGCTGGACGCGGCGTTGCAGATGCCGCTCAACCGGCCGACGCGCATCCTGCTCGAGGCGATTTTGAAGGAGATGAATCCCGCGTGAAAACCCAAGACACCATCACCATCCACGAACTCGAAGTATTCTTCTGCGTCGGCGTCACCGACTCAGAGCGGGCGAAACCGCAACGCCTGCTGGTCTCGATCGACGTTCAGCACGACTTTCGGGCCGCGTTCGCCAGCGACGACCTCGCGGATACGGTGGATTACTACGAACTGTCGCGGCGCGTGGTGGCGCTGGGCGAAGGCGCGCACTGGAACCTGATCGAGACGCTGGCCGGAGACATTGCCAACCTGGTGCTGGACGACTTCGGCGCGCGGGCCGTGGCGGTGGAGGTGAAGAAATTCGTCATTCCACAGGCCAAATGGGTGGCCGTGAAACTCGCGCGGGAAAAGTAGGCGAAGCCTGGTTCCTGGCGCCATCCGTCCCTCCATGTTTCGCGTGGACGTTTCGGCGGGGAACAGATTCCATCGCGGCGTGAAACAAATCCTTCCCATTCTTGCCGCATCCGCGTTGCTGGGCGCAGCGGTCCCAATCATCGCCGCAGACGCACCCATTGCCTTGTGGCCCGGTACCGCGCCAGGTGAAAAAGCGGCCGCTGGCGAAGAGAAAGACATGACCAAACCCACCGACGGTATGATCGCCGGGAAGCGTGTCATCCGCCTGGGCAACGTGTCCGCACCCACGCTCACCGTGTATCGTGCGCCCAAGGAGAAAACCACGGGTGCGGCGGTGTTGGTGTTTCCCGGCGGCGGATACCACATTCTCGCCATGGACCTGGAAGGCACGGAAGTGTGCGAGTGGTTGAACTCGATCGGCGTGACAGCGGTGCTGGTGAAGTACCGGGTGCCGCGCCGCGCCGGGTTGGACAAGCACACCGCGCCGCTTCAGGACGCGCAACGGGCCATGGGCCTCGTGCGCGCGCGCTCCGCGGAATTTGGCGTCGATCCCCGGCGCATCGGGATCATCGGTTTCTCAGCGGGCGCTCATTTGTGCGCGGCGCTGGCGGCGAACTCGGGGCAGCGCGGCTATCCACCGGTGGACGATGCGGACAAGGCCAGTTGCCGGCCGGATTTCGGCTTCCTGATTTATCCCGCCTACCTCACGGAGAAGGACAAGCCGGATGTCTCGCCGGAGGTTGCGGTGAGCAGCAACACGCCGCCGACGTTCATCGCCATGACGCAGGACGATCCAATCAACGTCGAAAACGCGCTGCATTACTCGCTCGCATTGAAGAAGGCCAAAGTGCCGTTCGAGCTTCATGTGTATCCCAAGGGCGGCCACGGCTACGGATTGCGCCGCACCGAAAATCCGCTGACGGCCTGGCCGGATCGTGCGGCGGAATGGATGCGCGCGATGGGCTTCGTTGCGACAGAAGAACACGGGCACCACTGAAGCCGTGAGCAATTGAACGGAATGCCGCCGCGCGCGTCTGTGCATGAGAAACCTGGGACCATGAAACTCGCCTTGATCAAATCCACCGTGTTCGTGTGCGCGCTCGCCGTGTCCTTCGCCAGCCTGAACGGCGCCGAGACCGGCCCGAAATCCCCGAAAACCGGCGCGCCCAAGAAGGCAAAGAAGGAACCCGGCGCGGAAATCTTCGACAACAAGACGGTCCTCCCGCTGTCGCTGGAAATCTCGCCGTCGGAATTGCAGGCCCTGCAACGCAGCAACCGGCGGCATGTGCGCGCCACGTTGCGCGAGGGCACGAACGTGTGGAAGGACGTGGGTGTTCATCTCAAGGGCGCGGCCGGCAGCTTCCGCGGGATCGATGACAAGCCGGCGCTCACGGTCAGTTTCGGGAAGTTCACGCC
>CAYQWK010000326.1:0-7248 GCA_964420805.1 uncultured Bifidobacteriaceae bacterium
TGCGCCATCCCTACCCCTATCCTCGCGGCGAAAGATGTGGGTAATGACAAGGCTTTACAGCCGTGGCCACGGGAAAAGGTCTCATTTCAGTTCCCATCTGGTTGGCATTGGCTGGCCTCAACAAGACGAGCAGGGAAATGAGGCCAACCGCATTTGGGCAACCAGATTGAGGCGGGAAAACGCCTTTCGATATCGGAAGTGCGTTCTCCCGACCGCCCTGCTCAGGCCATTGGCACGATGATCACCTGTTTCAGCTCCACAAACCACGGGCCAAACGATGAGCAGGATTTGGCAAGGGGAGCGTTGGAGGCGGGGCTGGCAATGCCAGATAAACACATCGTGTTCGCGGGTTCATTCGAGCGTCGTATTGGCAAGGGGCTTGCCTTCCAGCCCTCGCGCCTTCGCGCGATTTCATGCGCCCGGCTCCACCATCATCCACACCAAATACTATGAGCGTTCCGTCTTCCATCCCCGCCCGCACTGTCACAAAGGAAATCACGACCATCGACGGCAATGAAGCCGTGGCCAATGTCGCCTACCGGTTGAACGAGGTGATGGCCATTTACCCAATCACGCCGTCATCGACGATGGCGGAATTGTGCGATCAATGGTCGTCCGAAGGCAGGCAGAATTTGTGGGGCACGATCCCGTCCGTGGTGGAGTACCAGAGCGAAGGCGGCGCGGTGGGCGGTGTGCATGGCGCGCTGCAAACCGGCTCCCTGGCCACCACGTTTACCGCATCACAGGGCCTGCTGTTGATGATCCCGAACATGTTCAAGATCGCGGGCGAACTTTTGCCTGCAGTCTTTCATGTGACGGCGCGCACGGTGGCTACTCACGCTCTGTCGATCTTCGGCGACCACAGCGACGTGATGTCTGTCCGCGCCTGCGGCTGGGGAATGCTCTGTTCGGCTAGCGTGCAGGAGGCCTGCGACATGGCGCTGATTGCACAGGCGGCTTCGCTCAAAGCGCGATTGCCCTTCATCCATTTCTTTGACGGCTTCCGCACGTCGCACGAAGTGCAGAAGATGGAAATGCTCGGTGACGAGACGTTGCGGGCCATGATCGATGACGCGTTGATTGGAGCGCACCGTGCACGCGCAATGTCGCCGGAGAAGCCGGTGCTGCGCGGCACGGCGCAGAATCCCGACGCCTATTTTCAGGGACGCGAGGCGTGCAGCCCGTTTTACGCCGCCTGCCCGGAACTGGTCCAGGAGGCGATGACGAAGTTCGCGGCAGTCACCGGCAGGGCTTACAACTTGTTCGACTATGCCGGCGCACCAGATGCCGAACGCGTGGTGGTGTTGATGGGGTCGGGCTGCGATGTGGCGCATGAAACGGTGGATTTCCTGAACCGGCAAGGCGCGAAGGTCGGTGTGCTGAAGGTGCGGCTGTTCCGGCCCTTCGACATGAAACAGCTCATCGCAGCGTTGCCGGCGGGAGTGAAGAAGATCGCCGTGCTGGACCGGACGAAGGAACCGGGCGCTGCGGGAGAACCACTCTATCAGGATGTGCTCGCGGCCATCGCCGAGTCGGTCATGAACGGCACCGGCCCATTCAAGACCATGCCCAGGATCGTTGGCGGGCGCTACGGCTTGTCGTCGAAGGAGTTCACCCCGGCCATGGTGAAGGCCGTTTTTGACAATCTAGCCGCGACCAGTCCGCGTCACGGGTTCACCGTCGGCATCACCGACGACGTTTCCAACAGCAGCCTTGCGGTCGATCCCGCGTTTTCCACCGAACCCGACAGTGTCATTCGGGCGATGTTCTACGGCCTCGGGGCCGACGGCACGGTGGGAGCGAACAAGAACTCGATCAAGATCATCGGCGAGGGCACGGAGAACTTCGCGCAAGGCTACTTCGTTTATGACTCGAAGAAGTCGGGCAGCATGACGGTCTCGCATCTGCGTTTCGGCCCGCAGCCGATCCGCTCGGCGTATCTCGTCAGCCGCGCGAATTTTGTGGCCTGCCACCAACCCGGTTTCCTCCAGAAGTACGACATGCTCAAGAACCTGGTGCCGGGCGGCGTCTTTCTGCTCAACACCGCGCAATCCAGGGACTCCGTCTGGTCCTTGCTGCCGACGCCGGTGCAAAAGGAACTCATCGCGAAGAAGGCGCGGTTCTATGTGATCGATGCAACCACCGTGGCGCGAAACAGCAACATGGGTGGCCGCATCAACACTATCATGCAGGTCTGCTTCTTCGCGCTGGCCGGCGTGCTGCCGCGCGACAAGGCGATCGAGGCCATCAAGTATTCGATCAAGAAGACATACGGCAAGAAGGGCGACGAGGTCGTGGCCATGAACCTCAAGGCCGTGGACAACACTCTGGACCATCTCCACGAAGTGCCACTGACCGCCGCCGTGAACGGCACGGGCGATCTGCTCCCGCCGGTCACGCCAAACGCGCCTGCGTTCGTGAAGACCGTCCTCGGCAAGCTCACCGCCGGCGAGGGCGACGACCTGCCGGTCAGCGCCTTCCCGATAGACGGCACCTTCCCGACCAGCACCGCCCAGTATGAGAAGCGCAATCTCGCCCTCGAGATTCCGGTCTGGGACGAGAAGGTCTGCATCCAATGCCTCAAGTGCGTGGCCATCTGCCCGCACGCGACGATTCGCGGGAAAGTTTATGAACCGGCACAGCTCGCCGGAGCGCCCGCGACCTTCAAGTCCACCGACTCGCGGCTGCCGGAGTTCAAGGGGCAGAAATTCACGCTGCAAGTGGCGGCCGAGGACTGCACCGGCTGCGGCATTTGCGTGGATGTCTGCCCGGCGCGCAACAAGACGGAGGCGAAGTTGAAGGCGATCAACATGCGCCCGCAGCCGCCGCTCCGGGAGGACGAGCATGTGAACTGGGATTTCTTCCTCACGTTGCCGGAGCTGGACCGGCGCAAGGTCAAGACCACCACATTGCGCCAGCAGCAGCTCATGCAGCCGCTCTTCGAGTTCAGCGGCGCATGCGCCGGATGCGGCGAAACGCCGTACATCAAGATGCTCTCGCAGCTCTTTGGCGACCGAGCGGTGATCGCCAACGCCACAGGCTGCTCGTCGATTTATAGCGGCAATCTTCCCACCACACCCTACGCGAAGAACGCCTGCGGACGCGGGCCGACCTGGTGCAACTCGCTCTTCGAGGACAACGCCGAGTTCGGCCTGGGCTTCCGGGTTTCCATCGACAAGCAAAAGCAGTTTGCCTGCGAACTGCTGGCCACGCTCGCGCCCCGCCTCGGCGATGATCTTGTCACCGCGATCCTCACCGCGAACCAAGGCGACGAGGCGGGCATCCACGACCAGCGCGAACGCGTAGCGGCCTTGAAGCAGAAGCTGGCCGCGCTCGACCTTCCCGAGGTCAAGCTTCTCCTGCCGGTGGTGGACACCCTGGTCAAGCGCAGCGTGTGGATCCTGGGCGGCGACGGCTGGGCTTACGACATCGGTTACGGCGGTCTGGACCATGTGCTCGCGGCGGGACGCGACGTGAACGTGCTGGTGATGGACACCGAGGTCTATTCCAACACCGGCGGCCAGATGTCAAAATCCACCCCGCGCGGCGCGGTGGCGAAATTCGCCGCGGGCGGCAAACCCGCGGGCAAGAAGGATCTCGGCCTCATCGCCATGACCTACGGCAACATATACGTGGCCAGCGTCGCCATGGGGGCAAAGGACGAACACACGCTCAAGGCGTTCGTCGAGGCGGAGAGTTATCCGGGACCGTCGTTGATCATTGCCTACAGCCATTGCATCGCGCACGGCATCGCGCTTGATCTCGGCGTGGGCGCGAAACAGCAGAAGGCGGCCGTCGAATCCGGGCAATGGCTGCTCTACCGGTATGACCCGCGCCGCGCCGAGCGCGGGGAGAACCCGCTCCAGCTCGATTCCGCCGCGGCGAAGACGCGCGTGCAGGATTACATGCTCTCGGAGAACCGCTTCAAGATGCTCACCAAGAGCAAGCCGGACGACGCGAAGAAGTTCTTCGCCCAGGCCCAGGCCGACGTGGACCGGCGCTGGAAGTTCTACGAGTATCTCGCCAAGAGGCCGTTTGGCGCCACAGCCACGTCCGCGCCAACCCCGCCGTCCAGCATCGAGTAACCCGCTGCAACCCACCAAAACGAAAGGCCACTTATGGACCTCAGCACAACGTATCTTGGACTGAACCTCCGCACGCCGCTTGTTCCGTCGGCCTCACCGCTGACCGAGGATGTGGACAACATCAAACGCCTCGAGGATGCCGGCGCGTCCGCCGTGGTGATTTACTCGCTCTTCGAGGAGCAGTTGCGCCGCGACCGGATGGAATTGGCCCATCACCTCGACCAAGGCACGCACTCGTTCGCCGAGGCCCTGACGTATTTCCCGGAGCCGACCGAGCTGAAACTCGGACCGGAGGAATATCTCAAGCACATCCAGAAGGCGAAGGCCGCCGTGCGCATTCCGGTCATCGCGAGCTTGAATGGTTCGTCAACCGGAGGCTGGACGCATTACGCGCAGCAAATCCAGCAGGCCGGCGCAGATGCCATCGAACTGAACATCTACTACATCCCATCAGACCTGAACTTGACCGGCGCGCAGGTCGAGCAGACCTACATCGACATTCTTCAGGCAGTGAAGGCGGAGGTGTCGGTGCCGGTGGCGGTGAAACTCAGTCCGTTCTTCAGCAACTTCGCCAACATGGCCAAACGGCTGGACGACGCGGGCGCGGATGCATTGGTGCTGTTCAACCGATTCTACCAGCCCGACATCAACCTCGAGACGCTCGAGGTGCAGCCAAACATTCTCCTCAGCACGCCGATGGCGATGCGCGTGCCGTTGCGCTGGGTCGCAATGCTTTACGGCCGTTTGAAGGCGGATCTCGCCGGAACCAGCGGCATCCACCGTGCAACGGACGTGCTCAAGATGCTGATGGCCGGCGCTGACGTGACGCAGCTTTGCTCCGCGCTCCTGCGCCACGGCGTGAAACAAATCGGTGCCATTGAACGAGATCTGGTCGCCTGGATGGAGCAGCACGAATACGAATCCGTGCGCCAACTCAAGGGTAGCCTGAGCCAGAAGAACTGCGCCGATCCCGGTTCCTTCGAGCGCGCGCAATACATGCGCGCCATTTCAAGCTACCCGGTGCCGCCCGTGCGCGCGGCCTGAGCATTCGCGGGACGGTGTCACGGCAATGCTGGCGTTGATCCAGGCAAGGTAGCGTTCCGTGCCGCGCTCAAACTGGAGCGCGACAATCTCCGGTGTGTCATAGGGATGACTGGCGAGGATGAACCGCTCCAATGCCTCCATCCGGTCGCGTGCGGTCTTAAACAAGATCAGCACCTCTGCGCCGCGCTCGATCCTCTCCTGCCACCAATAGTGGGATTCGATCTTCGGGATGATGTTGGCGCAGGCGACCAACCGCTGCTCCAATGCGCCGCGGGCAAGGCGTCGCGCCACGCGCAAATTCGGTGCGGTGACGAGAATGATGTGGAATTGCCGGGCCGGTTTCATGGCCGTATTTCAACCGGCGCGGACGGGCGTGGAGAAGCCTCAAGTTTCAAGAACCGGATTCTCGATACCAGAAAGAAACAGGCCCCGCGCACGGCGGGGCCTGAAATCCTTGCGGCGGCAAACGCCTATTTGGCGGCGGACTCGGCGGCCTTCTCTTCCTTCTCCTTCACCAGTGTGGCACCCTTGCCGAGGCGCTTCCGGAGGTAGGTGAGTTTGGCGCGGCGCACATCGCCCTTGCGCTCGACTTCAATTTTGTCCACGCGGGGGGAATGCACCGGGAAGATGCGCTCGACGCCCTCGCCGTAGCTGATGCGGCGGACGGTGAACGTTTCGTTCAGGCCATGCCCGCGGCGGCCGATCACGACGCCTGCGAACACCTGGATGCGCTCCTTGTCGCCTTCCACGACCTTTGTGTGAACGCGCACGCTGTCGCCCACGGCGAACGTCAACGGTTCCTTCCGGTACTGTTCCTTCTCAATCTTGTCCAACAATGCTTGGTTCATAAATTCACTTTCTCCTGCTTCGGCGCCGGTCCGGCCGCCGTAAATTCTATTTCAACAAATCAGGCCGGCGTTCCTGCGTCCGCAGTTTCGCCTGCTCGCGCCGCCACCTCTCGATTTCTGCGTGGTGCCCGGACATCAAGATGTCCGGAACCTTCATGCCGCGGAATTCCGCCGGCCGCGTGTAGTGCGGATATTCCAGCAACCCGTGGCTGAACGACTCATCCGCCGCGCTTTCCTCGTGCCCGATCACGCCCGGAATCAGCCGCGCCACCGTGTCGATGATAACCATCGCCGGCAGTCCGCCGTTGGTCAGCACGTAATCCCCGATGGACAACTCGTCGTGGGCGAGCGCGCGAACGCGCTCATCGAAGCCCTCGTAGCTGCCACACAAAAACAGCAGGTGTTCCTGCCCGGCCAGTTCGCGCGCGATGCCCTGGTTGAACTTGCGCCCCGCCGGTCCCGTCATCAGGACGCGCGTGCGCTCATCCGCCAGACTTTCCACTGCTTCAAAGATCGGCTCGGGCTTCATCACCATGCCCGGCCCACCACCAAACGGACGATCATCCACCGTCTTGTGGCGGTCATGGGTCCAGTCCCGCAAATTGCGAATCTGCAGATCGAGCAACCCTGCTTTCCTTGCCCGCGCCACCATGCTGACGTCGAGCGGCCCCGTGAACATCTCGGGGAACAGCGTGAGCACGTCGATCTTCATGCCCCGCCTCCGGCCATGCTACGGAGCCGGCGCGGAATCCACCACTTCCAGAACGCAGCGCAACCCCTTGCGCGCGCTGCCGGCCTGGAGGAGCGAACGGATCGCATTGATCGTCACGCCCTGGCGCCCGATCACGCGGCCCATGTCCTCAGGATGCACGCGCAACTCGAAGACCGTCATCCCGTTGTGTTCAACGGGAGTGATTGTCACGTCGTCAGGATGGGCCACAAGGCCTTTGACCACGTATTCGAGGAACGCTTGCATGGCGGATTACGCCGCAGCCGGCGCGGCCTTTCGGGCCTTCTTGATGAAGGACGCCACCGTGTCGCTGGGCTGCGCGCCCTGCTTAATCCAGTATTCCGCGCGATCGAGCTTGAGCGACACGTTGTCGTTCTTTTTGAGCGGTTGGTACGTGCCGATCTCCTCGATAAACTTGCCGTCCCGAGGGCTGCGGCTGTCGGCCACCACAATGCGATAGACCGGGGTGTTTGTCGTCCCGATCCGTTTCATGCGAATTCGAACTGCCATATAAAGCTTGGTTTTCTCAGCGTTTTGCCGG
>CAYQWK010000327.1:0-7217 GCA_964420805.1 uncultured Bifidobacteriaceae bacterium
TCTCAAGGCCGACGAGCCGGAGGGCTTCCATGGCGCGGTCGCGGCGTTCGCTGCCGCTGACGCCGCTGTAGATCATGGGCAGTTCGACGTTCTGGAGGACGTTGAGCTTGGGGAGCAGATTGAAGAACTGGAAGACGAACCCGATCTTTTGGTTGCGGATGCGCGCAAGCTGCGCGGGGCTGGCGTCGTGAATCATCAGGCCATCGAGCTGGATCGTGCCGCCGGTCGGCGAATCGAGGCAGCCGAGAATGTGCATGAGCGTGGACTTGCCGCTGCCGGACGGGCCGATGATGGAGATGAACTCGCCGTGCTCGATGTCGAGGGAGACGCCGTCGAGGGCGCGGATTTCCTCGCCGCCGAGGCGGTAGAGTTTGGTGACGTTGCGGAGTTCGACGAGCGCCATGGGGCGTCAAAGGGCGGTCTTTTTCGGCGGCGTGCCGGCGGTGGAGGGCGCCGCGCTGCTTCCCATGCTGACGCCCGAGGCGGCTTTCTTGCGCTTCTTGTCGGGCCTGGAACCGGCGGCGTCAGGTTTCACGTCGGGCGGAAGTTCGAGGGCCACGGTCTCGCCGTTGGTGAGGCCCTTCTGAACCTCGGCGAAGGCATAGTCGCTGATGCCGATTTGGACGGAGCGGCGCTCGAACTTTTCGTCGGCGTTCGCCCTTCTCGGTGAAAACGGCGGACAGGGGAACGGACATGGCGCTTTCGACGGAGGCGACCGGAATGCTGAGGATCGAGGTCATTCCGGGGCGCACGCGCGGGTCGATCTTGTCGATCATGATGCGCGCGGAGAATCCCTTGATGCCGTTCTTGATGACAGCCTGCGGGGCGATGCGTTCGACGTGGCCCGCCATGCGCAGGCCGGGCACGGACTCGACCTGGATCTCGACGTTCTGGCCGTTCTTCATGCGGGTGACGTCGGCCTGGTTGATGTGCGCGGTGATGATCATCTCGTTGAGGTTGGCGATGGACATGATCTCGGTGCCGGAGTTGAAGCCGGCGGAACCCGAGACGGTTTGGCCGAGGGAAACGGGTCGCGTGAGCACGGTGCAATCGAACGGTGCCACGAGGCGGGTCTTGGCGATCTTGTCCTCGACGATCTTGAGCAGCTTCTCGGCGCGGTCGAGGGAGTTGCGGGAGATTTCGAGCTGGTTTTTGGCGAGTTGAAACTCCGTGCGCGCGTTGTCGAACACCTCCTGAGCGACAAGCTGGTTCTCGACGAGTTGCTTGTTGCGGTCGAACTCGCGCTGGGTCTTTTCGACGGCGAGCGAGGAGGCTTCGATCTGCAGTTTCGCCCCGGCGATCTGGCTGGTCTGGGATTCGCGCTCGGTCTGGAGGTCGGTGTCGTCGAGGCGGCAGAGCAATTGGCCCTTCTTGAGTTTGTCGCCGATGTCCACGGGCAGTTCGGTGATCTTGCCGTTAATCTCGGGGCGGACGGAAACCTGGTCGGCGGGGCCGATCTCGCCGGCGGCGGTGATGGCAAAGCTGATGTCACGTTCTTCGACTGGCGCGGTGGAAACGGGCCGGGCTTCAGGCGTGGCGGAGCGCTTCTGGTCCCATTGTTTCCAGCCGAAGAATCCGCCGACACCGAGGGCGGCGAGGATCAAGATGGTGATGACGAATCTCATTGAACACGTTTCGCGCCCGTCCCCGGGGGCAAAATTGATTGCGGCAAAATGGACTGCCCCGTACGGTCTGCCTATTCAAAAGTTATGAGTAAACGCATTTTTCCCGCCCTGGTGATGGCCGTCCTGGCTTGTGGTTTGTCCGCACGCGCGGCGGAGATCGAGTTGTTCAACGGCAAGGATTTCGACGGATGGAAATCGCCGATCGGCGAATGGTTTGCCGTGGGCAGCGTGAAGTTGAGTTCCTCGGACGCGAAAGCCCTCAGCACCAAGGCCGGGCACGGCGTGATGGTGAACAGCAAGAAAGGCAAGTCGCCGAACCTCACCACGGCCGCGGATTTCGGCGACTGCGAACTGCACGTCGAATTCAACATCCCGAAGGAATCAAACTCCGGCGTGTTCCTGATGGGCCGTTACGAGGTGCAGATCGCGGACAGCGTGAGCAAGAAGGCGATGGATAGCGGGGATTGCGGCGGTATTTACAGGACTTGCAAGGATGTGCAGCCCGAGTTCGCCGGGGCCGCGCCGCGCCGCAATGCCAGCAAGGCGCCAGGCGCATGGCAGAGCTTCGACATTGTGTTCCGCGCTCCGCGCTTCGACGCGGCGGGCAAGAAGACGGAGAACGCGAAGTTCATCAAGGTGGCGCACAACGGCACGGTGATTCACGAGAACGTCGAGGTGCCGCGGGCGACCTGTGCCGCGAATTTTCAGGACGAGGCGGCCCGCGGCCCGCTGGTGTTGCAGGGCGGCAAAGGCCCGGTGGCGTTTCGCAACCTGAAGATCAAGCCGGTCGAGTTGAAGTGACTCCGCCTGCCGCGGGCGAGGGGATGAACGCCGGCGCGAGGATTTGTGGGAATCGCATTGCTCGCTCCATTCGCCAATCTTCCATTCGGATTTCGGGATTGATCGCGCCAGAATTTTCGGCCGCGCGGTGATTGCGGCGAATATCCTGAACAAGCCTGCGTCGGAAAATCCGAACGTCTGCCGGAAGCACCGAAGACTTCTTTGCTCCGTGCGGACGCTTGAGCTTCATGAACTGGTTTTGGACTGCCATGTCTTTCCTTTGCGGGGCGGCGCTGCTCGTCGCAGCGCTGCTCGTGCCGGCGCATTTCCGCGCCGTGGATGCGCATGCCATCGACCGCGCGGGCGCGCCGACCGTTTCGCTGATTGAGGAGGGCTTGACGCTGGTGAGTCTGGAGAAGGTTGGACCGGCGCGGCTCGTTCTGCGCGCGGCCCAGGCGGAGAATATTCGGGGTGCGGACAAGCTGGAAGCGGCGGTGGCGCAGTTCGCGCAGGCGCAGCCGGGGTTGGCCGCCTGGGGCGGTGCCGATCCGCTCATCGAGAATCTCAAGCTCGCGGCGACGCCGTCCGACCAGCCGAAGCCGCTGGTGGATCTGCTCATGCAGCGGGCGGTGCGCGAGAAGTTGATCGAGTTCCTGCGGGCGTCGCGCCGCACGGGTGTTCAGCAGATTCTGGCCAACCGATCCCTGTCCGGCCTGGTGCATTTCCCCGCTTCCGCATCGGCGTCCGGCCAGGCGTTCGATGGCGCGGTGGTGGTCGCGGGGTTGCTTTTCCAGGGCGACCACCTGGCGACGCCGTTGCGGGATACGATCGAGTTTCTCGCCATGCGGGCGAACAAAGGAGACAACCCGTCATCGTTGGAGATGGTGTATCTCGATTTGCTTTCGCTGGGGCGGCGGATGGACTGGGTTTCGCTGGCCGCCTTCGTGCGGAAGATTGAGGACATCAATACGCTACGACGGTTGGCCGAGGCGGCGCGCAACCACGAGGAGCAGTTTCCGCTGTTGTTCGCCGCTGTGGAATCCTCCGAGCGTCCCGGCGACGTGGCAAAATACATCGCGACCTTTCCGGAAACAGGATTGAACGATCTCGCGTTCGCGGCGCGCAGCGGAGCCGGCGGCATTGATCTGCTGCTCAAGCAACAGCAGCGGGTTTATTACGGCGCGGGCGCGCGGAACATGGCCATCGGCTATGATCCGTTTGGCGCGTGGTTCTTCGCGCTGCTGCCGTTGGCGCGGAACAACCATCTGCTGGCGCTGCTGACCAAGTATCTGATCCTGACGTTTGGCAGCCTTTGCCTGGCGCGGGTTATTGGCGTGGTGGGCGGCGCGAACCAATGGAAGGGGCTGCGCTTTGGCGCGGACACAGTGCTGGCGATGGCCTTTGCGTTCATCGTCGGGCTGTTTTGCGAGCCGTTCCTGGGGCTGCCGGGCCAGATCCGGGATTTGCCCGTCCGGTTTCAAATTCCGGTCGTGCCGCTCACGCCCGGAGGCACACTGCACAAACTAGCGACACCATTTATGAACAACGAAATCAGCCTGCTCCCATTGCTGGTCTTCTTCGTCATCCAGGCGCTCATCTACGTCTGGTGTCTGGCGAAGCTCAACGAAATCCGCCGCCAGGAACTGGCGCCGCACATGAAGCTTAAGCTCCTCGAGAACGAGGACCATCTCTTCGACGCCGGACTCTACATCGGGTTCGTCGGCACGCTCATTGCGTTCATCATGTTCGCGGTGGGCATCTCGAAGTTCAGCATCATGACGGCGTATTCTTCGACCTCGTTCGGGATCATCTTCGTGTCGGTGCTGAAGATCTTCCACGTCCGTCCGCTGCGCCGGAAGCTGATCCTCGAGAGCGAGGCCGCATGAACCGTTCGATTCTCATCGTCATTTGCGATTTTCTGCTCGTGAGCCTGGTGGCTTTTTCGAGCTTCGAGACGGTTCGTGACGAGCCCAAGCCACCACCGCCGGGCCAGACTGGCCGGAATGTCACGCCCGGTCAGGAGGTGCTCGGCACGCTCAAGGTCGCGCTCGAGGACGAGAAGCAGACGCGCGAGCGCCTGACCGTCGATCTCCAAAGCACGCGCGAGAACCTGCGTTCCCAGCAGGAGGTTGCGGCCGCCCGCGAGGCGAAGATCAAGGAATACCAGGAAAACCTGCGCCGCACCGAGGACCAGGCGCGGCAGATTGAACAACAGCGCGCTGTGCTGGCGCAGCAGGCCAGTTCCGCGCAAGCCGGCCTTGCTGAAGCGCAGCAGAAGCTGCAGGCCGCCGGCGCGGAGAACCTGTTGTCGAAGGAGAAGTTGGAGGCGATGCAGCAAGAAATGAAGCGCCGCGCGGACGAGGCGAAGGCGCTCCAGGCGCGGCTCGGTGATTTGGAGAAAAACCACCAGGCCGCGATGGCGGAGAAGCAACAGCTCACCGCGCAGCTTCAGGTGAGCGAAGCAGAGAAGCGCCTGACCCGCGAGCAGGTTCAGCAGCTTCGCGGCGAGGTTGCCAACGTGCGCGAGGAGAAGGCGAAGCTCCAGGAGACGGCCACCAAGCTCGCCGATAACGTGGGCGCACTGGCGAAGAAATCCACCGAGCTGACGCAGGAGATTCGCGAGAACCGCGCTCTGGCACCGAACGCCTTGTTTTCGGAACTGCTGACCAACCGCATCACGACGGCATTCAAGGCCACGCGCAGCGGATTATTCGGCCAGAGCATCAACAAGGATCGCACCGCGCAGGGCATCTTGTTCAACGACGGTTCCCAGACTTACGCGCTGTTCCATGTCGAGGACACGCCGTTCATGCTTTGGAACCCCGGCACGGACTGGAACAAGCTTGATGCGGTGATGGCCCGCGGAACGGTGGCGTTTTCGGCAGTGCGGCTTTCATTTGCCGCGCAGGATCCTCGTGTGGTGGTGATTCCCATCGGCGAGCCGCAGGCGCGCCAGTTCGGTGTCCGCATCTACAAGGCGCCGGCGGAAGCCTTCAAATTCCAGGATGCCATCGTGGTTGGGGCCACGGAAAGCTACTACGGCGAGTGCCGGTTCGAGATTGAAACCACCACGCCCGAGTACGTGAAGCTCGACCGCAATTTGATCAAGGGGCTGTTCGGCAAGTTCAACCCGTCCCGCGGCGACCTTGTGTTCACGCGCGGGGGCGACGTGCTTGGCATAATGGTGAACGGCGACTATTGCGCGTTGCTTACGAAGATCGTGCCGAGCCGGACGATCCAGTGCGGCGAGAACGTGGCGAACCAGCAGACCGGCCAGTTGCTGTCGCAACTTGCCAACCGCGTATTCAAGATGCCGGTGCGATTGCAATGAGGAGGGCAGTAATCAGTGTTCAATGAGTCAAGCCGTCCGTTGAGCGCGAGTCAGTGATTACTGATAACTGCTTCACTGAATTTTCTTCCCCTCCCCGGCGCCTTCTCCGCACCCTCCGCGCCCATGATCACGGAACAAATCACCGAATTGGCGGTGAAGATTCTCGACACCACCAGTTACGCCGGGGCGGCCGGCTTGATGATACTGGAGAGCATGATTGCGCCGGTGCCGAGCGAGGCGGTGATGCCATTCGTCGGTTTCCAGGTGGCTGATGGCAAATGGAACCTCTGGCTGGCCATCGCTTCCACGAGCGCGGGATCAATGATCGGGTCCCTGCTGTCCTATTGGATGGGCTATTACGGAGGTAAACCGCTGGTGCTCAAGGTTGGAAAGTATTTGCTGCTGAACCAGCGGGATCTGGAAAGGACCGAGCAGTTCTTCCATCGCCGCGCGGGCACCTGGACGTTGTTCCTCAGCCGCTTCATCCCGGTCGTTCGGCATTTCGTGTCGATCCCTGCCGGCATGGGACGGATGAATCTCGTCCCATTCTGCCTCGCCACGTTTTTCGGCGCGACCATTTGGAACACGTTCCTGCTCTGGTGCGGCATGAAGCTGCGCGACAACTGGAAGGTCGTGCAGAAATACTCGCACCAGGCGGACATCGTGATCGTGGCGCTGGGCGTGATCGGCGTGGCATGGTGGTTCTGGTCACGCCGCAAGCAGAATGCCTCGGCGAGTTGAGGCAGGGGCAATGGTTTTCCGCGGCGGACGATAGGAATGAGTCTGGTCGAGGCGGGGTGGAAGCGCGCGCGTTCGCGTTGGCCCAAATCCATCCTTGCTTTGAGAACTTCCTTCGCTACTTTCCCCGTTCCCGCGCCGGGAAATACCCAGTCGTGCGGGCCGAAATCACTAACAAAATATGGCTACAGCAAACGATCTGCGCCGCGGAATGGCGATCATCCACAACGGCGACGTCGCCGTCGTGCTCGACATGCAGCACCGCACCCCCGGCAACCTGCGCGCCTTTGTGCAGGCGACCCTCCGTTCCATCAAGACCGGCAAATCTGCGGATGTCCGCTTCAGTTCCACGGAGAAAATCGACGTCATCCCCATGATGACCCGCAAGATGGAATTCAGCTACAAGGATGGCGAGGACTATGTGTTTTCGGATCCGGAAACCTACGAAACCGTCACGCTGGCGCCTGAACTGGTTGGCGACGCCGTAAACTACCTGGTCGAGAACGGTTCGGTGACCGTGACCTTCGTAGAGGACAAGGCGGTGAGCGTAGAAATTCCGCCCAGCGTCGTCCTAACCGTGACGGATGCTCCCGAGGGCATCCGCGGCGACTCGGCGAACAACGTGCAGAAGGCGATCACCGTCGAGACCGGACTCGTCCTCCAGGCGCCGTTGTTCATCAAGACGGGCGAGAAGATCAAAATCGACACTCGCACGGGCAAATACATGGAACGCGCCTGAACGG
>CAYQWK010000328.1:0-7212 GCA_964420805.1 uncultured Bifidobacteriaceae bacterium
CACGAATGACATCGGTCCGCGCACGGTGGTCTTCGCGGTGTCGGGATTGATTACCCTGGAGTCCCGGCTCACCGTGAACGGCTCGCACATCACCATCGCCGGACAGACCGCGCCGGGCAAAGGCATCTGCATTCGCAAGTGGACCCTCGGCCTGAGCGGCGCGCGGGATGTCATCGTCCGGCACCTGCGCGTGCGGCCCGGCAATATTTCTGGCGCGACGATTGATGGCATGGGCATGCAGGGCAGCGACCACTGCATCGTTGATCATTGCAGCATCAGTTGGAGTATCGATGAGGCTTTCAGTTCGCGGTCCGCACGGAACATCACGCTCCAGCGCACGCTCATCTCGGAGGCATTGAATGCGGCGGGGCACCAGAATTATCCGCCCGGCACCGAACACGGCTATGCGGCGAGCATCAGCGGCGGCATCGGGAGTTTTCATCACAACTTGCTGGCGCATTGCGCGGGGCGGAACTGGAGCCTGGCCGGGGGCCTGACCGGCGGCGGCGTGTATGACGGCTATCTCGACATCCGCAACAACGTGGTCTTCAACTGGAAGAACCGCACCACGGACGGCGGTGCCCATGAGGTCAACTTTGTGGGCAACTTCTACCAACCCGGCCCCGCCAGTGCTTACTTCTACGCACTCAACGCGCAATACGACGGATTCCCCGGCACGCAGCAGTACTTCTTCACCAACAACGTCATGCCCGGCCATTTCACAGAGGCGAACCAGGCCGCGGGCCGGATTGCTTCAGGCCAAGTGCCGACGAATTATTCACCGTGGGTCAGCACGCCGTTTTTTCCGAGCTACGTCACCACGCACAATGCGACCAACGCCCTCAAGCTCGTTCTCTCCGACGTGGGCGCGACGCAGCCCGTGCTCGACGACCACGACCTGCGCGTGATTCTGGAAACGCGTGCTCGCACGAATGCCTTTTTCGGCAGCACCACCGGGCTGCCCGGCCTGCCCGATTCTCAGGACGACGTCGGCGGCTGGGAGAATTATCCCGAGATGCAACGCGCAACGAACTGGGACACCGACCACGACGGTTTGCCGGACTGGTGGGAGATCGCGCGCGCCCTGAGCCCAAACTCCTCGCCGGGTGATTTCTCCGACTCCAACGCCGACCCGGACGGCGACGAATACACTAATCTCGACGACTACCTGCACTGGATGGCCGGGCCGCACGTCGATTGCGTGAAGAACTACTTTGTCGATGTGGACCTCGGCGCGCTGACGAGGGGCTTCACGAATGGCGTGGTGCTGAATGTTTCTCACGCCACGAACGGAACGGCAGTTTTGCTGGCAGGCAGCAAGGTGGCGCGGTTCACGGCAACGACGAATTTCACCGGCCTCGGGAGCTTTCGCTTCAGCGTGGCCGACGCCCAGGGCGCGGCGATGACAAATTTCATCGGCGTGCGCGTGCGACTGCCCAGCCCGCCCACGCTCTGGATTCGCACCGTGGGCGGGATGGCGTTGGAGTTCACGGGGGAGACGGGCGGCAGTTACACGCTGCAAACCGCCTCCACGCTCCCCGTCTGGACGAACTGGACCAACGTGACTGCCAGTGGCGCGTTGCAACTGGTGCCGGTCAGCCCGACCGGTGGACAGAAGTTTTTTCGCGCGGAGGTGACGCCGTGAGTGGAGCCCGGTTAACAGCGACCTACCTGGTTGAGACATCTCTCGACCCGCGGCGCGCGGCGGAAGTGCTGGCAGGGGAACAGTCGTCCGGGACTTTCGTGGCCGTGCCAGGTGAAACGGAGGAACTCAAGGCACGCTTTGCCGCGCGCGTCGAGTGCGTCACGCCGCTGGAGACAGTGGCGACGCCGTCCTTGCCAGGCGGTCGTGTCGGCAACGGTCCGTTTCAACGCGCGGAGATCGTCGTGTCCTGGCCGGTGGAGAACTTCGGCCGCAACCTGCCGGCGCTCGTTTCCACCGTGCAAGGGAACCTTTACGAACTTTCGCAGTTCACGGGTTTGAAGTTGATGAACCTGTCGCTTCCAACCTCGTTCCTATTTGGTTTCCGCGGACCGAGGTTCGGCGTCAATGGGTGCCGCAAACTGACGGCAGTGCAGGGGCGGCCGCTTATCGGTACCATCATCAAACCGAGCATCGGGCTGACGCCGGAACAGACGGCGGACCTGGTGACAACGCTTGCCGAAGCGGGCATTGATTTCGTGAAGGACGACGAGTTGATGGCCGATCCTCCGCACTCGCCGTTTGATGCACGGGTTGATGCCGTGATGCGCGTCATCAACGATCACGCGGCGCGCACTGGGAAGAAGGTGATGTATGCCTTCAACATCAGTGACGAAGCGGACGCGATGCAGCGGCACTACGACAAGGTTCTCGCCAGCGGCGGAACCTGCGCGATGATTTCGCTGAACAGCGTCGGCCTGACTGGCGCCAAGAAGATTTGCGACCGGGGCGAGCTGGCCATTCACGGCCATCGCAATGGTTGGGGGATGTTGAATCGTCATCCCTTGCTGGGCGTGGAATTCCCAGCCTATCAAAACCTTTGGTGGCTGGCGGGCGTGGATCAGCTTCACGTCAACGGCATCGCGAACAAATTTTGGGAGAGCGACGACTCCGTGGTGCGCTCCATCGAAGCGTGTTTGCGACCGTTAGGTGGTGGCCTCTCGATGCTACCCGTGGTTTCTTCCGGTCAATGGGGCGGTCAGGCCTGCGAGACCTATCGCCGCACGAGGACGGTGGACCTGCTCTACATGGCGGGCGGCGGCATCATGGCCCATCCCGACGGCCCGGCCGCCGGTGTGCAATCGCTGCGCAAGTGGTGGGAGGCCGCGGTGGAGGGACTGACCATGGAAGAAGCGGCCGTGAAGTTTCCCGAGCTGCGGAAATCTTTGGCGAAGTTCGCGAAGGGGAAAGCATGAACCAGCTTCTTCTCACCTTCTACGGCGATGACTTCACCGGCTCCACGGATGCGCTGGAGCAACTCGCTTTGGCCGGCATCCCCACCGCACTGTTCATTGAGCCGCCAACGAGGGCGCAATTGCGGAACTACCCCGGCCTGAAAGCCGTGGGCATGGCCGGCCGGACGCGTTCGCTTTCTCCGGCAGCGATGGAGCGGGAGCTCAGGCCAGCGCTGCTTGCGCTCAAGCGGCTCGGCGCGCGGCACGTTCATTACAAAGTCTGCTCCACGTTTGATTCCGCGCCCCATGTGGGAAGCATCGGGCGGGCGATTGACGTGGCGGGGAAAATATTCTCCGCTCCGTTCATTCCGGTGCTCGTGGCCGCACCAGCCCTTGGACGATACACGGTATTCGGCCAGCATTTCGCGCGCTTTGGCATTGGCAGCGCAGGGGAGATTCACCGACTGGACCGGCATCCGGCCATCAGCCGGCATCCGGTCACGCCGATGACCGAGGCTGACTTGCGACTGCATCTGGCGAAACAGACCGCGAAGGAAATCCGCCTTTTCGATATTTTGAAGTTCGATCTTCCAGAGGCCGAGGCGCGGGCGGCGCTGGGCAAGATTTTGCACGATGCGGAGGTGGTCCTGTTCGATGCGTTAACCAACGACCATCTGCGGCGCATCGGTTTGTTGCTGGACCGTTTTGCGAGTCGGCGACGGCCGCTGTTTTCCGTGGGCTCATCAGCCATCGAAACGGCGCTGGCTTCGAACTGGATCGGGCGTGTGCGTGTGAAACTTTCGCCACGTCGCCGGCTCGCGCCTGCCGGTCCGCTGCTCGTTGGCTCGGGCAGTTGTTCGCCGGTGACGAGCGGGCAAATCGCGTGGGCGTTGAAACATCGCTTCGCCGAAGTGGCGCTTGCGGCGTCGGCGCTGGCTGGCACCAAAGCGACAGCGGAACTCCAACGCGCGGTCCGCACGGTTGTAGAATTTCTCCGGGAGGGACGCAGCGTCATTGTCCACACCACGCGACGGGGCTCCGATGCACGCCTGGCAGCTCGGCTGAAGAACCGCACAGCACCTGTGCTGGGGGCGGCCTTGGGCATCGTGCTGCGTGAGGCGGTGAAACGAAGTTCCGTGCGTCGACTCTGTGTCGCTGGTGGTGACACGGCGAGTTACGCCGCACGGGCGATGGGCATTGAGGCGTTGGAAATGATTTCAACACTCACGCCCGGCGCGCCGCTCTGCCGCGTCCATGCCCCGGGCTCTCCCGTGGATGGCTGCGAAGTCGTCTTGAAGGGCGGTCAGGTGGGAGCGGAAAACTATTTTGAAACAGTGAGAACCTTCTGTCCCGGAACCGTACGATGAAACGAAAGAAACTCGGGCTCATTCACACCTCGGCCACGCTGGTGCCGGTGTTCGGCCAGCTTTGCAAAGACAAGCTGCCGGGCGTCGAAACCTTCAACATCGCTGACGACAGCCTCGTGAAAGGCATTATTGCGGCCGGCAGCCTCACGTCCACCATCGCACGGCGCGTGGCGGGCTACGTGGAGTCGGCTGAACTGGCGGGTGCCGACTACATCCTCGTGACGTGCTCGTCTATCGGTCCGGCAGTGGAGACGGCAGCGCGACTGGCTGGCGTGCCCGTGTTGCGCGTGGACCAGCCGATGGCGGATCAAGCCGTGGCCTCGGGAAAGAGAATCGGAGTCATCGCCACGCTCACAACAACGCTGGAGCCGACGGCGGATTTGATTCGCCGTCGCGCGGCGGCAGCCGGAAAGCAGATCGAACTGACTTCCAGGCTCGTGGAAGGCGCGTTTGACGCACTGATGGCGGGCGACGGAGCCACGCATGACACCAAGGTTTCGGCGGCGTTGAAGGAGTTGTCGCAACAGGTGGAGGTCATTGTTCTCGCCCAGGCCTCGATGGCGCGGGTCGTGGATGCCTTGTCACCTGCGGACAAACAGGTGCCGATCCTGGCCAGCCCCGGCATTGCGGTGGATTACCTGGCGACGGTGCTATGAGGGCAACATTCCCATGACGGGCTCCTTGCTATCCAACTGGCGCGAATTGCAGTTCACGTTCTGGCTGGCCGTGGCCGTGGCGGGCGCGATGATTTTTCCCTCCGCGTTCCTTCACTGGGGCCCGGTCAACCTTCGGGACAAATGGCTGCTGCTGGTCATGATCCAGGCCGTGATGTTCGGCATGGGCACGCAGATGAAACTGGCGGACTTCGCCGGCCTCATCCGGATGCCACAGGCTGTGCTGATCGGCGTCGCAGGGCAGTTCACCATCATGCCACTCACCGGTTGGGCGCTGACCAAAGTGTTTCACTTCGAGCCGGAAGTCGCGGCGGGCATCATTCTCATTGGCTCGTGCTCGGCAGGACTGGCGTCGAATGTGATGTCGTATCTGGCCCGCGCCAATCTCGCCCTCTCGATCACCATGACCTCCGTCACGACGATGCTCGCCCCGGTGATGACGCCATTGTGGATGAAACTGCTCGCCGGGGAATTGGTCGAGGTGCGGGCGTTTGGGATGATGATGGAGATTATCAAGATGGTCATTGTCCCCATCGGCGCCGCGCTGTTGCATGACTACCTCGGGTTCGCCGCGCCGGTCCGCCGACGTGTGGTGCAGGTTGTGGCCGTCATTGGCGCATTGTGGCTGGTGTTCCTCGCACTGGGTGGCTGGAAGTGGCTGGGCGGACACACCGATGCGACGACGCTGACATTGATTGGCACGGGCGGATTTCTGCTCGCGGCGGTGACAGGCGGCGCGGCCTATCATCACCTGGCGCGTCAGTTCCCCGCTTTGCCGCGCGCCATGCCAAAACTCTCGATGCTCGGCATCATTTACATCACCGCGGTCACGGTGGCGGCGGGGCGTGATAACCTGCTCAAGGTCGGCATCCTGTTGTTGGTCGCTGCCGCGTTGCACAACACGCTTGGTTACGTGCTCGGCTACGGACTCGCCCGCGCCTGCCGGCTGGATGTGGCCTCGGCGCGGACAGTGGCCTTCGAAGTGGGCTTGCAAAATGGCGGGATGGCCTCGGGCATTGCGGGCGCGCTCGGCAAGCTGGGCACGATGGGACTCGCTGCCGCGATTTTCAGCCCTTGGATGAATATCAGCGGCTCGTTGCTGGCGAACTACTGGCGGCGCCGGCCACGCGGCGAAAATGTTGCGAGCGGGAATCTGGAATCACAGGATTAAGATCATGAATACCAAACTGAAACCACCCACGCTGGCTGTCATCTACGGCAACCGCGACTTCTTCCCGGATGTGCTCGTTACCGAAGCCCGCGCCGACATGGCGAAGGTCTTCGCCAAGTTCGGCATCAAGGCCATCCAGCTTGGCGAGCCGGACTCGAAGCTGGGCGGCGTCGAGACGCACGCCGACGCCCGGAAGTGCGCGGAGTTGTTCCGCCAGCACCATGATGAAATTGACGGCGTGCTCGTCTGTCTGCCGAACTTCGGCGACGAAAAGGGCGTGGCCGACACGCTCAAGCTCGCCGGTCTGAACGTCCCAGCGCTCATTCAGGGCTATCCCGACGACCCAGCCCAACTCATGCCCTCGCGCCGCCGCGATTCGTTCTGCGGGAAAATCTCTGTTTGCAACAACCTCGTGCAGGCCGGCATCAAATTCTCACTGACCAGCAAGCACGTGTCGCATCCTGCGTCCCAAAGTTTCGAGCGCGACCTGCAAAAGTTCCTGGGCGTCTGCCGCGTGGTGAATGGATTGCGCGGTGTGCGTCTCGGCGCCGTTGGCGCGCGGCCCGGCGCGTTCAACACCGTTCGTTACTCGGAGAAGATTCTTGAACGCCACGGCATCAGCGTCACCACGGTGGATTTGTCGGAAATCATCGGCGCGGCGAACAAATTGGCCGCATCAGACCCATTGGTGGTGTCCAAGCTCAAAGAGATCACTGGCTACGCGCCCGCGCCCGGTGTGCCCAACAACAAGCTGCTTCAGATGGCCCGGATGGGGGTGGTGCTGGACGGTTGGATGACCGCCAACCACCTCGACGCCACCGCCATCCAGTGTTGGACTTCCGTGCAGCAGAATTTCGGCTGCAACGTCTGCACGCTGATGAGCATGATGAGCGAAAAGTTCATGCCCAGCGCTTGCGAAGTGGACGTCACCGGCGTGCTCACGATGTATGCCATGCAACTCGCCGGCGGCACGCCCGCGGCACTCGTGGACTGGAACAACAATTACGCGGACGACGAGGACAAGTGCGTCCTCTTCCATTGCGGCAACTGGGCGAAGAGCTTTCTGCCCGACATCAAAATCGCCAACGCGCCCATCATCGGTACAGCCGTCGGCGTGGAGAAC
>CAYQWK010000329.1:0-7207 GCA_964420805.1 uncultured Bifidobacteriaceae bacterium
CTCGATGAGCGTGCTGCGGTCGTAGAACGGCTTGATGGAAATGCCCGGCGGCAGGCTCTTGGAAATCTGGGCAATCTTCTCCTTCACGCGCTCGATGACGGCCTTGGCGTTTTCGCCCGTCCGCATGACGACCGTGCCGCCGACGGCTTCGTGTCCGCCGATGTCGAGCGCCCCGCGCCGGAAGTCGCCGCCGATTTGCACGTTGGCGATGTCCTTCACGTAGATGGGCGTGCCCTCCATCGCCTTGATGGGAATGAGTTCGAGGTCTTCCGTGTTCTCCACGAGGCCGATGCCGCGCAGCACGAACTCTGCGCCGTTTTCCTCGATGGTCTTTCCGCCCACATTGAGGTTCGCGTTCTGCACCGCCGTCATCACTTCCATGAGGGTGACGTTCGCGGCCCGCATCTTCGTGGCGGAGAGTTCGATTTGATACTGCTTCACGAAGCCGCCGATGCTCGCGACCTCGGCCACGCCCTGCACGCTGGCGAGTTGGTAACGGATGTGCCAGTCCTGCACCGTTCGGAGTTTGCCGAGGTCGTAGCCGCCGTCCGGCGCTTTGGTAGCGTCAACGTCGAGGTAGTATTGATAGACCCAGCCGAGGCCCGTGGCGTCCGGGCCGAGTTGCGGTTTCACGCCTTCGGGCATCGCGCCTTGCAGATAGTTGAGCCGTTCGAGGACGCGCGTTCGCGCAAAGTAGGTGTCGATGTTGTCCTCGAAAATAATCGTGAGCAGCGAGAAGCCGAACATGGACGTGGCCCGCACGTCCTTCACGCCCGCCAGACCTTGCAGGCCGGTCGAGAGCGGATACGTCACTTGGTCTTCAACCTCCTTCGGACTGCGGCCCATCCAGTCGGCATAGACGAGCACTTGGTTTTCCGTGAGGTCAGGAATCGCGTCCACCGGCGTCTTGAACACGGCGCGGACACCGAGCGCGATGAGCAGGAGAGCGCCGCAGAAGACGAGGAAGCGGTTCTTCAAACTCCATTCGATGATGCGTTGAATCATAGGGCGTCCGGGGTTGGGGTGATATTGGGGGCGTTCACTTGACCTCCGTGCCGCAGTCCTGCATCCGCACGCCCATGTAGGGGTTGCTGATGGCGGGCTTGAGTTGCATCCAATCCGCCGACGCGGGTGCGCCGGGGAAAACAGTCTTCGTCATGGGACACCGGAAAACTTTCAACGACGCAAACTCCTTGTCACTCCGCCGCAACGCCTGCGCCAGCGCGACGGCTGCCGTGCTGAACGGCTGGAATGTTTTACGTGCGGCCTTGAGGTCGTCGGCTTTTTCCAAGTGGCCGGATTCCTCGATGCCTTTCAGCAGCGGATGCCACGCCTTGTCCGCGTTCACGAAAGCATCCATCAGCGCGGGCATCGCCGCATGAGACTTCGCGGCCTGCGTGTTGAAGTCGTCGAGCTTGTCCGCCGCGAGCGAAGCGGTGACGGCATCCGCGAGGGCGAGAAAATCTTTCACCGCTTTGCGCTGCGCGTCCGTGAGTGCAGGCAGCGCGACCACGGGCGCGTTGGTCGCGGCGGGTTCGGCGAAGGCGCGGTTCATCTCCGCCTGTCCGTCAATGAGCAGGTTGCCGTTCACCACCACCTTGTCACCGGCGCTCAGGCCGGACGCCACTTCCACCAGCGCATCACCGCGCCGACCGAGCTTGAGCACCTTGCGCGAGTAAGCCCCGCCGCCTTGGTCAACGTAGGTCACGCTGTCCGGGCCGGTTTCGATGATGGCGGTGCGCGGCACGGTGAGCACTTCGGGCGCTTCGAGATGGACAAGCCCGTCGGCGTAGAGCCGGTGAAGCAACTGGCGGCGTCCTTCGACGAGCTGGTTTTCCAACTCCACGCGCACCTTGGTCGAGCGCGTGGCCTCGTCGAAGTTCGGGTCGATGAACGTGATGTTGCCCGTGAACGTCAGGCCCGGATGTGACGGCGTGGTGATGTCCACCTTGAGGCCCGGCTTAATCCACGGCAGGTCTTGCTCGTAGGCACGAAACTGAAACCACATCGTCGAGAAGTCGGCGATTTCAAACAGCTTCTCGCCCTCCTGCACGTATTGGCCCTCATAGACATTCTGCGCGACGACCGTGCCGCCAACGGGCGCGAGAATCTGCGAAGTCAATTTGTCCACCGGCTTGTTGGTCAGCGCCTCGATTTGTGCGGAGGTCAAACCCATCTGCACCAGCCGCAGCGCCGCGCCCGCCCGCAACTCGCCCGTCAGCGTGCGATACTCGCGCTCGGCTTGCAGGAGCGTGGGACTGTAGAACTCCGCGAGCGGCTGGCCTTCCTTCACTTCCGCGCCCGTGAAGTTCACGTAGAGCTTTTGCACGCGGCCCGGAATGTAGGCCGAGAGCAGCCGGTGCCGCGTGGCGTTGTCGTCAATCATGCCCGCGACGGCGAGCGTCTTCGTGAGCGGGCGCATCTTCGCCTCGGCAGTCTGGATTTTGACCACCTGAATCATCGTCTGCGTCAGCGGCACCACGTCGCCGCCGCCCGCCGCGTCGAACCCGGCGTCGCCCTCATACACCGGCGTCAGTTCCATGCCGCAGATGGTGCAACGGCCCGGCTTGGGCGACTTAATCCACGGGTGCATCGCGCTCTGGTAGTAGAGCAGCTTGCGCTCGGCCTTGGCGGGCTGGCCGGAAGTCGCGGCGGAACCCGTGCCGCCAGTGTGAAGTTTGCGCGTCGCGAACCACGTCACCGGAACGGCGACCGCGAGCGTGAGCAGAATGATTGGGAGTGTTTTCATTTTCAAAAGCATCAGGGTTGAGTCACGGGCGGAACGATGGAACGGAAGGTTTCGAGCGCGGCCCATTGCGCGGCGATGAAACGGCGCTGTTCGAGCCGCGCGTTGAGCAAGGCCCGCCTTGCATCCAGCACTTCAAGCAAGGTCGCCTTGGAACTGACCCACGCGCCCTCGGTCGCCTGCACGGATTCTTCCAAACGCGGCATCACTTCGACAGTGAACGTCGCCGCCTGCCGCGCCGCGTTCTCGGCCTCGGTGTGCGCGGCGATGGCCTCGCCCCGCAAGCGCCGTTCCAGTGCGGCAAACTCGCGTTCCGACGCGGCCTGTAGCTGGCGCGAGCGGTCGATGTTCGCCTGATACACCGAACGGTTGCCCCACGGAATCGTCATCTTCGCCCCGACCAGCGTCTCGATAAACCGCCCGCCGGAATACACCGACGACTCTGCGCCGACCGAGAACACCGGCTTGCGCTCCTGCCGCGAAACCTCAACGCCCGCCTGCGCGGCCCGTGTCGAGCCGGTCAGCGCGAGCAGCATCGGATTGGCCACGGGCAGGCGCGACAGCCCGGCGGGCAGCGACGGCAATTCCGCCGCCGTGGGCAGCCCAAGCGGCGTCCACGCCTCATCGAGCGAACGACCGAGCAGCGTGTTCAACTGCCGCATCAGGCTCACGCGCCGCCTCGCCGCCGAGTCCCACCGCTGCCGTTCTTGCGCGACCTCGCCTTCGATGCGGAGCGGTTCCACGGAAGTCGCCTGCGGGTCTTTGGCCTTCTCCCGCGCGTTGACCGCCATGCCTTCGAGCCATGCGATTTGATTCGATTGAATGACCAGCGCCTCGTCGGCCAGAGCCAGTTCGAGCGCGGCCTGCGCGACGAGCGTTTCCAGATTCAGCGCCGCCGTGCGCGTCTCGGCCTGCATGATGGAATACTCCGCCGTGGCCTGCTCCTTGCGGGCGTCGTAGAGCTTGCGGCGTGGCAGGACTTGCTCGGCCATCACGCCGATGTCGCCGTCATCGCGCCGCCGCTCGATGTCCGCGCCGCGAAACAACAGCCCGGCCATCGGGTCTTCCCACAACCGCACGGCGCGGACACCCGCCGCCGCCGCTCCGGCCCGCGCCTCTGCCGCCGCCACGGTGGGATGATTGGTGCGGATTTCGAGCCGCAGGGCGTCCAGCGCCGCCGTGTCGAGCAGGCGCGGTTCGGCGGCATCGGTGCTCAAGATTCCGGCGGCGAGGCCGGTCAGCATCAGCGCGGCGGTGAACTGTGTGGTGAGTTTCATTCGGTTTGTCGGTCTGATGGGCGCGTTCATGGAGCCATCACTTGGGAGCTTTGAGTTTGGCCAGTTGCCTCTGCGGATTGGCTTTGAACTGGGCGAGGCAGTCCTTGCAGCAGAGCTTAATCTCCTGCCCCGCGTGAACGAACAGTTGGGGCGGCCCGTGCTCGAACGGTTCGTCCGTGACGAGACAGCGGTTCAACGGATACGGCCTCGCCGGGGTGTAGCCTCCTTGGTTGACGAAGCTGAGGGCGATGACCACGGCCACGGCGATGGTCACGAAGTCGCCCAGCAAAATCAGAGCGACCACGTTGCACGAGCGATTCTGTTCGTTCATGGCGGGGAATGATGGGCCGCGCGGGCGGCTGCCATTGACTCTGTTGCTGCGGCGTCATTTTTTCTCCACGAGCTTCATGCCGCACTTGGGGCACTTGCCCGGCTGGTCGCTCAGGACATCCGAGTGCTCCTTCATCGGGCAGGTGTATTGATGCGCGTGGTCGTCGCTGTGTTCGTGCTCGGACTTGTTGCAACCGGTCACGCCGAGGGCGGCGACTCCGAGGGCCAGCGCCATCAGCGCGGGCAGTATCAGTTTTGTCTTCATATCATTCGTCTAGTGATGTTTGTGCTGTCACGGCTTCCTAAGCCGGTAAAAGTGATGCGAGGGCGGGCCTGCGGGAGAGATTCGCAGCGTATCGTTTCCATACGTCGGCGATTCCGTAGCGGGCAGCCAGTTCGTCAGGTCGTGCGAACTTTCCGCCGTCCAGTCGGAGGCCCAAACGGGCCAGTCGAACACCGCGCTCGGCGAGCGCAACGTGAGCGCGGGCCGTCCCGGAGAACTGACCTCGAAGTTGAGCATCATGCCGTTGTCCTCGTGCTCCAAGTTGTGGCAGTGGAAAACAAAGCGGCCCGGATAGGCGTCGAACCGCACGAGCGCCGACACCGTTTCGCTCCCGGCCACGAGCACGGTGTCCTTCCATCCGCCGTCTTCGGGCCGTAGTGCGCCGGTGCTGCGGCTCAACACCTGAAAGTGAACGCCGTGCGGGTGCATGGGGTGAAACTCCGTGCTCTGGTTCACGAAATCCCACCGCTCCAACTCCGTCCACGGCACGGTGAAGTCGAGCCGGTCGGACACAAATTGCAGTCCGTTGATGTAATGCAACATGCCGCTGGCGGTGACGGTGAACGTGCGCGTGCGAAGCGCGTTCGTGGCCGCGTAGGGCGTGATGCTCGAAAGCGTCGCGGGCACGACGCAGGGCGCGGTGTTCGTCGAGTCCACGTAGAGGTTCAGCACATCGAGTTGGATGCCTTGGCGCGGCCCCGGCCCCATGCCGCCCGCCGTGAACGGGAGACTGCGAAGCGTGATGTTCGCGCCGCTCGCGTCCGCGCTGAAATCCACCAGCGCGTCCACCCGTTCGCCGGGGCCAAGCGTCACACTCGTCACCGTCGCGGGCGCAGGCAGCAGTCCGCCATCCGTGGCGATGATGCGGAAACTACGTCCGTCGCTGAACCCCAGCTTCACGACGCGGGCGTTCGACGCGCTCACCCAGCGGAAGCGGTAGCAGGATTTGTCCACGGAAAGCCAAGCGTCCGGGGTGCCGTTCACCAGCACGCCGTTGCCCAGATAGCCCGTCATCACGTCAACCATCGCGGGCGAATAAGCCAGCGTGTGCGACGTGTTGGTGCGCTTGTCCGAAATGAGCATCGCCACGTCACGCGAGCCGGTCGGAAGACCCAGCGCGTCCTCCGCCGGGTCATCCACGATGAACAGCCCGGCGAGGCCGCGATAAACCTGCTTGCCGGTCAGCGCGTCGGTGTGCGCGTGGTAGAAGTAGGTGCCGCCGCGATTGCGAACCGGGAATCGCACGCGATAGCTCTGGCCGGAGGCGATGGCGCTTTGCGGTATGCCGTCCATGCCCGACGGCGCAAGGATGCCATGCCAGTGCATGACCAGCGGTTCGCCAAGCTGGTTGCTGACGCTGGCCGAGAAGAAATCGCCGCGCCGCACCCGAATCGTCGGAGCGGGGAGCGAGCCGTTCAGGGTCAAAACCGAAACGGGAAACCCCGGCCAGACCGCCACGGTGCCATTGGCAGCGGTCAGAGCCGTCCCGTTGGTGAACAACGGAGGCTGTCGAAGCTCGTTGCCGGGGTGTGTCGCTGCTGGACTCGACAAAGCGAAGGCCAGCAGCAGAGGCATCATCCATTTGGTGTTCATCTTCCGGGATTTCATTGCGTCAAGGCTTCACTGAACTTTGATTCGAGCCGTCACTTCGTTCTTCGCCAGCAACGGCGTCTTCTTTGGCGGCAGCGGGCCGCACCACGCTTCGCCGTCGAGCGACGGACGGACGGCGGCGGTTCTGGTAAAAAAGTTTCGTCGGTTCATACAGCCTCCTTGTGTTCAGCGCGTTTCAGGGCGAGTGAGTTTGGCTTTGTAATCGAAGCAGCCATCAAACAGAGCCAAAGCTGCGTGCAGTTGTGTTGCGTGTGCAGCCGCATCGGACTGCTTCTCCATAATCCCTGCGCGTAGAAGTTCTCTGGCAGCCGCTCGGAAGCTCGTCATCGCGTTCGTCGCGGCCACTTTCTTGTCGGCAGCCGCTTTGCCGGGCAAGGCTCTGGCGTATGCGCTCATCGTCGTGACCAGCGGAGCGACAAGATGAAGTTTCTTCTCCTTCACCGTCGCGGCGAGCAGGTCGTCGTGCTCGTGGAGAGTTTTGAGGATGTCCGCCGCCTGTTCCGGGACTTTTATTTCCATCCGGTTGGTGCAGGAATCACACGCGCGGGCTGGCAACAAGCTGCCAGCGAAAAGAACCAGAGCTATCAGCGCGACGCCCGTGAGGCGTGTGTGGTCATTGGTTTTCAGTTTCATGGGTCAGTGTTTGCGTTCGTGTGCCGCTGCGGACTCTGGCGGAATTCGGGATGACGAATCTGGCCCCCGGCTTTGCTTATCCAGCCGCCCACGGCGAGCGACGATGCGCCAGCGATGAGCACGGCGAGGGTGGTGGGCTTCACCCCCTTGGGCCACTTGCGGTGGGCAACCAAAGCGGCGGCGGCGAGCAGGGCCGTGCCGTAGAAGACATACACGAACGTCTCGGCCCGGCGCATGTGCTCGCGTGCCCATGCCTGTCCCGCTTCGTCGGCCTGCGGGCGGATGCGGTTGTAAGCATTTTGACCAAGGCCCAAGACGGGCCAAGCC
>CAYQWK010000330.1:0-7184 GCA_964420805.1 uncultured Bifidobacteriaceae bacterium
GTAATAGAAGCCCCCCGCCTGGCCGAAATCGAACACGCTGACGATATTCGGGTGGTTGAGCCGGGCAAGTGTGCGCCCCTCGCGATTAAAGCGCTCGGCGAACTGCGGATCGTGCGCGAGCGAGTCGGGCAGCAGCTTGAGCGCAACGAAACGGTCCAGATGCGGCTGCCGCGCCTTGAAGACGAAGCCCATGCCACCGCGCCCGATCAACTCCAGCACCTTAAGTTGCGGAAAGGCGGCGGCAACTCGCTCGAGTGAAGGAATCTGCGCGGTGGCCGTGGGCGGCGGCTCCGCGACCGCCGCGGCTGCCAGCACGCAGCGCGGGCAAAGCCCCTCCGGCGCCTCGGCGGGCACGGGTGAGCCGCATTTTGGGCAGGCGATGTTTGATTGGTCAGTTGTTCTCATGCCCGTTTCCTGAGACGGGAATGCGGTGACGTTACAGAATTTGTTCAGGACGACGAGCAAACCTTTGCCCCGATGAACCGCTGGGGAAGCCGTGGCGAACGCTCCAGCCAGAAGCGCACCGGCTTTATCAAACCGAAGCTCACTTATTGCGCCGGCCAAAAATGCCGATACCTTGCCATATATGTTTGGGTTTCGCGGCTTGGTCACCATCCTCGCCACGTTCGTCACCCTGCCGTTTTGTGCGGCGGGCGCGCAGTTCTTTTCCACCACCAACGGCGTCTGGAAACTCCGGCCAGGCACCAACGAGGCCTCCGCACCGGTCACGGCGTGGCGGCAATTGGCATTCGACGCATCCTCCTGGAGCAACGCGCCCGCGCCCATCTACTACTCGACTGCCACCACCGAACCGCCGTTTTACACCGGCGGAACTTTCAACGGCACGCGCATCACGGGGATGCAGAATAGTTACTCGACCGTCTTCCTCCGCCGGGAATTTCAGGTGAGCAATCCCACCGTGGTCCCGCAGTTGGATTTGAACGCGGCGTGCGATGACGGGTTCATCGCATGGGTGAACGGTGTGGAAATCGTGCGCTACAATGTCCCGTCCGGCGAGCGGGCTTACAACACGTTCGCCGGGAATAGCATCAGCGAACCAGCGCCCTTCAACAACTTCACCTACGCGAACCCAACCATGCTCGTCCCTGGAACGAACGTCATCGCGGTGCAGGTGTTCAACAGCACGCTCGACAGCTCAGACCTTGGCTTCATCGCGTCGTTGTCCGCCCCCGTGGATGTCACGCCTCCGACGGTCATCAGCGTACAGCCGCCCGCCGGCGCGGTGATTGGCGAACTCACGGAGGCGGAAGTGACGTTCAGTGAGGCGGTCACCGGCCTGGATGCCGCCGATCTGCGCATCAACGGACAGGCCGCGACGAATGTCACCTCGGCGGGATTTGCGCATATCTTTCGGTTTCCGCAACCCGCCGTCGGCGCCGTTTCGGTGACCTGGGCCACGAACCACGGTATCCGCGACGGCTCGTCAAACGCGTTCGGCGGAGCGGGCTGGAGTTACACGCTGGATACGAATGTGCCGGTGCCGAACGTTTTCATCAGCGAGTTCATGGCGGCAAACAACTCGGTGATCGCCGATGAAGACGGCGCGTTTTCCGACTGGATCGAACTGCTAAACCCGCGCCCGACGACGGTGAATCTCGACGGCTGGTTCCTGACCGACCAGCCGGGCCTGCTGTCGAAATGGCGATTCCCGGCCACCAATCTGCCTCCGGGCGGGCGCTTGCTTGTTTGGGCCTCGGGCAAGAACCGCGCGATTCCGGGCGCGCCGTTGCACGCGAACTTCTCGCTCAACGCCAGTGGCGAATACCTCGCGCTGGTGAAACCCGACACCGTCACGGTGGTGTCCGCATTCTCGCCCACGTTCCCCGCGCAGATCGCCAACACCAGCTACGGCTACCCCTCCGACACCAACGCCCCCGCCTACTTGATCAGCCCCACGCCGGCCCTTGCCAACAGCCTGGTGCTTGGCGCCGGGAAGGTTGGTGACACCAAGTTTTTCCCCACGCGTGGCTTCTTCACCTCGCCATTCGGCCTCGCGATCACTTCATCCACAGCCGGCGTGGTCATCCGCTACACCACCAACGGTTCCCTGCCCTCGGCGACCAATGGGGCGATTTACTCCGGACCCATCCTCATCGCCCGCACCACCGTCGTGCGGGCGGCGGCATTCAAGAACGGCTTCATTCCGTCGAACGCGGACACGCACAGCTATTTCTTTCTCGACGACGTAATTCGCCAGGCCACGAACGGCACGCCGTCCGGCTGGCCCACGACGCAAGTCAACGGGCAGATTTTCGATTACGCCATGGACCAGAGGGTCGTGGAGAACTCCGACACCAATATCGGCGGAGCAGCCCAGATCCTTGCCGCGCTGCTGGCGCTCCCCACCGCGTCGATCACCATCGAACCCCAGGACTTGTTCGGCGCATCGGACGGAATCTACGTGAACGCGAACCAGCGCGGCACGAACTGGGAGAGGGCGGCGAACATGGAGTTCCTGAACGACCCGCTCGGCGATGGCTTTCACGCGGGCTGCGGGCTGCGGATTCGAGGGAATTTCTCGCGTGACGGCAACAACCCGAAGCATTCCTTCCGCGTCTTCTTCCGCAGCACGTACGGCGTCTCGAAGTTGAACTACCGCTTGTTCGCCAACAGCAAGGCGGATGAGTTCGACACGTTCGACATCCAGACGCCGCAGGATTTCTCGTGGGCCTACTACGGGCCGGAGGTCTGCAACTACATGCGCGACACCTGGTCACGTGACGCGCAGGGCGCCATGGGGCAGCCGTTCGCACGCAGCCGCTGGACGCACCTTTATCTCAACGGAGTCTATTGGGGCATCTACCAGATTGAGGAACGCCCCGAGGCTGCGTTTGGCGCGACGTATCTCGGCGGCTCGAAAGACGACTTCGACTGCATCAAAGCCACCGGCTTCGATGGCGGCCTGGAGATCGAGGCCACGGACGGCTTCCTGACCGGCCCGCCGGGCCAACCGGCGGCGTGGGAACGGTTGTTCAACGGCTGCCGCGATCATTTCAACGCGCCGGCCGACGCGAAGTATTTCGCGCTTCAGGGGTTGATGCCCGACGGACTCACTCGCACCAACGCGACGAACAGCGTGCTGCTCGACCCGGACAATCTCGCCGATTACATGCTCCTGATCATGCACTCGGCAAATACCGACATGGCCAGCAGCATTTGGGTGAGCCAGCGACCCAACAATTTCTTCTCAATGCGGCGGCGAGGCGATGACCGCGGCTTCACCTGGGTGGCGCACGACGGTGAAACCAGTCTCGATTATTATCCAAACAGCTACGACCGCACGGGCCCGGTGGTTGATCCCATCCGCAACGAACTGCGCTACAGCAATCCGGAGTTCTTCCACAACGACCTCATGCCGTGCCTCGAATACCGGACGCGGTTCGGCGACCGGGCGCACCGGGCGCTCTACAACGGCGGCGCGCTCAGCCCAGAGGCGTGTGTCGCCCGATTGAACCAGCGCGAGGCGGAGTTGAGCCTGGCCATCATGGCTGAGTCAGCCCGCTGGGGAGACGCGCAAAGCGCCGCCTCGCCGTACACCCGCGCAGACTGGATCGCGAAGGTGGATGACACGCGCCAGTGGTTCACCGGGCGACGGGAATTCCTGATCCAGCAACTGCGCGCGGACGGGCTTTATCCTGCGGTCGAAGCCCCGACGCTCAGTCCGTTCGGTGGTGAATTCGCTTCCGGCGCGACGTTGCTGGTCTCGGCTCCCGCCGGGCAGGTGTATTTCACCGCAGACGGACCGGACCCGAGGGCCACCAGAGGAGCAATCCACTCGGCCGCGCAACTCTGGATCAACCCGCTGCCGCTAACCCACAGCACACGAATCCGTGCACGCGCCCTGTCCGGCACCAACTGGAGCGCGCTGGTCGAGGCGGAATTCCATCCGGCGCAGGATCTCAGCCCGCTGCACCTCACCGAGATCATGTTCCATCCGCCAGCATCCGGAACGAACGATGGTGACGGGTTTGAGTTCGTGGAAATCAAGAACACCGGCACGCTTGCACTCGATCTTGGCGGTCTGGAATTCAACGGAATCGATTTTGCATTCAGCAACAACACCATCCTCCAGCCCGGCGCGTTTCTGGTGCTGGCACGAAACCCGACCCTTTTCACGATGAAGTATCCCGGCGTTTCCATTCGGGGCGTTTACCCTGGCTCCCTCGACAACAACGGCGAGACGCTGACGCTGTTGCGCCCCGGCGGCGCGGAGGTGTTCAGCATTACTTACAACGATCGCGTGCCGTGGCCAATTATCCCGGATGGCGAAGGCTTCTCGCTCGTGCCGCGCGCCGCCAGCGCGCCCCCAAGCGGCGACGGCGCGGACTGGCGCGCCAGCGCTTTCGCCGGCGGCTCCCCTGGCACGGATGACCCGGAACCCGCGCATCCGCGCGTCTTCATCAGCGAGATTCTTAGCCGCCCCACCAACGCCCCGGGAGAGTGGATCGAGTTATTCAACGCCGAGGCATCGTCCACCGACGTCAGCGGATGGTGGCTCAGTGACGACGGCGGCGAACCGCGCAAGTTCCGTCTGCCCTCCGGCAGCATTATTCCCGCGGGAGGATTTCTGACCGTGAACGCGTCGCAGTTTTCACCGCCTGGCTTGCCCACGGGATTCAGCCTCGACGATGGCGGCGAGCAGCTTTACCTCGCGAGCAGTTCCATTGCGTCCACGAACCTCACCGGCTGGAGTCACGGCGTTTCTTTCAACCGTACGCCGCCCGGTACAAGCACGCTGCGAGTCGTCACCAGCGATGGCCGCGAGCACTGGCCGACGAGCGCCACGAACACTCCCGCCGCAGCGAATTCACCTCCGCGCATTGGTCCGGTGGTGATCAACGAGGTTCATTACCATCCGGCGGACGGCGAATTCGCCTTTGTGGAACTGCGCAACGCGGGAACAAATACGGCACCGCTCTACGATCCGGATTTTCCAATGAACACCTGGCGCGTGAGCGGGCTGGATTTCTATTGTCCGACCGGCGCGGTTCTCCTGCCGGGCGGCTTCGCGGTGATCTCGGAGGCGGACCCCGCCGTGTTTCGCGCGCGCTATTCGGTACCCGCCGGCGTTCCGGTTTGGGGGCCGTTCGCGGGGCGCCTGGAAAACAACGGCGAAACGCTGGAACTGCAACAACCCGACACGCCGGACACGAACGGATTCAATTACATCACCGTGGACGTGGTCCGTTATCGCGACACAGCGCCGTGGCCGGCCCTTGCGGATGGATTCGGCCCCGCCTTGCAACGAATCAACCCGGCCGGATTCGGCAGTGAGCCTACGAACTGGAATGCCGTGGGCTTGAGCCCTGGACGCAGCAACATCTTGAATCTCCTTCCCACCGTCGCCTTGACCTCCCCAACCAACGGAGCGGTCCTGCTCCCTCCGGCAACCGTCACCTTGCATGCCGCCCCGGCGGACAATGATGGCAGCATTGTCCGTGTGGAGTTCCTGGTGGATGGGGTGAAAGTCGGCGAAAGCACCGCTCCGCCCTGGCAATTCCCGTGGACGAACCCTCCAGCGGGTGAACACACCTTGAACGCGCTCGCCCGCGACAACCAGTTCGGGACGACGTTGAGCGTGCCCGTGATGGTCACCGTTGTGCAGAGCGTGGCCACGAATGAATCGCTGGTGGCGCTGACCGGCGGGGCATGGCGTTACTGGGATCGCGGCGCGCGGCCGGCCACCAACTGGTTCTCCGCCGCCTATTCGCACGCGAGTTGGAGCAACGGTCCCGCACAACTGGGCTATGGCGACACGGACGAAGCCACCATCGTAAGCTTTGGTCCAAACAGCGCGGCGAAGTTCATCACCACATATTTCCGCCGCGAAGTCGTGGTCGCGGATTTGGCGTCCATCAGCGGCGCAAACCTGCGCGTGATCCGCGACGACGGAGTGGCGATCTATTTGAACGGGGCGGAAATCGTCCGCGACAACCTGCCCGCCGGAACACTGACCTCGAACACGCTCGCGAACATTTCAATCGGCCCTCCGGACGAGAGCACACCGCTCACCTTCACGGTCAACCCAGCAATGCTTGCTCCAGGCACGAACCTGATCGCCGCGGAGATTCATCAACAAGCCGTGGATAGCAGCGACATCAGCTTCGCCCTGGAGTTCAACGTCACGCGGCAGTTGATCACACCTCACATTACGCAGCAGCCGGCGAGCGTCGTGACAAACGCCGGCGCGGTCGCGCAGTTCCAGGTGAACGGCGGCGGCAGCGGACCGCTTTCCTGCCAATGGCATTTCAACGGGCAAGCCATTGCCGGCGCGACGAACCTCACGCTCGGACGCCTCGCCGTGGCGACAAATCTCGGCGCTTATCGCGCGGTGCTGGCCAATGCCGTGGGCCGGGCCACCAGCGCAGTGGCCACGCTCACGCTGGCCGCCGAACCGCCTCTCGTGATCAGCATCTCGGCCCCGGTTAGTTCCAATATCGTCCTGCGCTTGCTGACCCGCGACGGACGCAGCTACGAGGTGCAATCCTCCATCTCGGCATCGAACTGGTTGCCGTTCACGAACCTGCCCGGAGTCGAGGGCATCCAGACCCTGCCGCTGCCCGCGGGCGAATCCCGGCGGTTCTTCCGCGTGCGGGAAACTATTCCGTAATCGCGCCGCGACAACGATTCAGGCCAGCACGCCCTTCACGATCTCACCGTGAATGTCGGTGAGGCGGAAGTCGCGACCTTGGTAGCGGAAGGTCAACTTCTCGTGGTTCACGCCCATGAGGTGCATCAACGTCGCGTTAAGGTCGTGAACATGCACGGGGTTCTCGGTGATGTTGTAGCTGTAGTCGTCGGTCGCTCCGAACGTGATGCCCTTCTTCACGCCCGCGCCGGCCAGCAGGAGGGTGAAGCAACGCGGATGATGATCGCGCCCGTAGTTCGTCTCCGTGAGCGCACCTTGGGAATAGATCGTACGGCCAAATTCACCACCCCAGACGATCAGCGTGTCCTCAAGCAGGCCGCGTTGTTTGAGGTCTTTGATCAAGGCGGCGGTGGGCTGGTCGGTGTCCTTGCACTGTCCCTTCAAGGCGGCGGGCAATCCGAAGTGATGATCCCAGCCCATGTGGAAAAGCTGCACGAACCGCACGTCGCGCTCGGCCAGGCGGCGGGCGAGCAGGCAGTTCGCGGCGTAACTGCCGGGGCGCTTCACATCAGGT
>CAYQWK010000331.1:0-6786 GCA_964420805.1 uncultured Bifidobacteriaceae bacterium
GGTCGGTGTGCAATTTGTATTTGAGCAGCGTGCGGCGGAGTTCCTTTTGCACGAGCCGCTCGCCGGCGTTGGTGCGTTGCCAGTCGGGAAAGCGCACTTTCTTCACGATGTCATCAATGTCCGCGACGATGCGCTCGACGATGATGTGAGTGTTCTTGGTTTTGGCGTCCTTGAACAATTCCGTGAGCGCTTCCTTGGCGCGGTCGCGTTCCTCCTGAGGGTCGGATTCTTTTTCCGCCTCCAGAACTTCCTTGGCGAGTTCGAGGATTTCTTTGAGGAATTGCAGGCTGTTGAGGAAACCTTGTTCGTGGCGTTCCTTGATCTTTTCCAGCCGCTCGCCGAGTGCGGTGAATTTGGCATTGCCCAGATGTTTGCGCAGCCGGGCGACGAGGCGGATTTCAATTTCCCGCCCGCGCTTGGCCGGGTCGGCATCCTTCAAAATATCCTCCAACACCTGCGCATCGAGCACGAGCGTTTCGACATCGTCGCGCACGGATTCCAGGTGGACGTTCTGGTTGATCAACTCCACCGTCTTCGCCCCCAGCGCGTGCCAGAGCAACTTGCCGTTGCCACTCGGCGGCTTGACGGACTCATACACCTGCGTCAGCCAGCGGTAATCCTTTTCGTAGGGACTGAGGCAAGGGTCGGGCGACAACGCTTCCCAGATCGTGCCGAGCACGATGTAATTGGCGGCGAACTTGTCGCGGACTTCGTTGGTGGGCAAGCACTGCTGCGCGGCCATGAGACCCTCGTAACCGCCGACGCTCCGGTCCACGTGCGGGAAGAAGGCCAGACACTTCTGCACCTGCACGGGCAGCGCCTTGCGCAATTCCTCGATGTTGCTGACGACCTGCTGGACCGCCTTTTCGTCGAAGTCCAACGCCCGGGCCACGTCGTCGAAGATGCCGATGTAATCCACAATCAAGCCATGCGTCTTTTCCTGGCCGAACGTGCGGTTCGTGCGGCAGATGGCTTGCAGGAGGTTGTGATCCTTCATCGGCTTGTCGAGATACATCACCTGCAAAATCGGCGCGTCGAAGCCCGTGAGCAGCTTGCTGGTGACGATGACGTATTTCAGCGGGTCGGCCGGATCACGGAAACGGTCGAGCAACTTTTCCTCGGCATCCTTGTCGCGGACGTGCTGTTTCCACTCCGGCGGATCGTGCTGCGCGCCGCTGATGACGATGGCGCTGGCTTCCGGGCCGATCAACTCGTCCATCACCGCCTTGTAGAGAATGCAGCACTCGCGGTCGAACACCACCACCTGCGCCTTGAATCCGTTCGGCTCAACCTTGGACTGGAAGTGCGTGACGATGTGATTCACCACCGCCCGGATGCGCTCCGGGTTTTTCACCAGCACGGCCATCTTGGCGGCGCGCTTGGCGAGGTCGTCGCGGTCCTGCTCGCTCAACTCGCCGGTGATCTGCTTGAACGCCTCGTCAATCGCCGCCTTGTCAATCTTCAGCTTCACCTCCGGCGCTTCAAAATGCAGCGGCAGCGTGGCCTTGTCGCGGATGGATTCCGAGAACGAGTAGCGGCTCATGTAGCCCTTTTCATCCTCGGTAGCGCCAAACGCCCAATAGGTATTCCGGTCGGCGCGATTGATGGGTGTGCCGGTCAGTCCGAACAGAAACGCATTCGGCAACGCCTCACGCATCTTGCGACCGAGATCGCCTTCCTGCGTGCGATGCGCCTCGTCCACCATCACAATAATGTTCGACCGCTCGTTCAACTTGCCATCCGCCTCGCCAAACTTGTGAATCGTGGTGATGAGCACCTTGCGCACGTCTTGCCCGAGCAACGATTGCAACTCCTGCCGCGTGGCCACGCCGACCATGTTCGGCACGTCGGCGGCGTTGAAGGTGCTGGTGATTTGCGTGTCCAGGTCAATGCGGTCCACCACGATGATGACGGTGGGATTGCCCAGCTTGGGATGCAGCCGCAGTTTTTGCGCGGCGAACACCATGAGCAACGACTTGCCGCTGCCCTGAAAATGCCAGATGAGCCCCTTCTTCGGCTGGCCTTTGATGACGCGGTCCACGATCTGGTTCGTGGTGAAATACTGCTGCCAACGGCAGATGACCTTGATGCGGCGATGTTTCTTGTCCGTGGCGAACACCGTGAAACTTTGCAGGATGTCCAGCACCACGCCGGGCTGGAGCATGGATTCCACCGTGCGCTTCACATCGGCCAATGAACCTTCCGGCTCATTCTCCCGCGTGCGCCACGGACACCAGATGTCAATCGGCATGCGGATCGAGCCGTAGCGGAAGTTCTTCCCCTCGGTGGCGAAGGAAAAGACGTTGGGCACAAACATGGCCGGCACTTGCTTCTCGTAAATCTCATTCACCTGAAACGCGCCATCGAACCACGTCACCGCGCTGCGCGTGGGCGTCTTGGCCTCGCCAATGACGATGGGCAGACCGTTGACCAGGAACACCACGTCGAACCGCTTCTCCACGCTGCCGGCCTGATACACCCATTGGTTCGTGACCACGAGCTGGTTGCCAGCCGGGTTGGCGGTGTCCACCAGCCGCACCGGCACATGCTCGCCGTTCGGGCCGAACGGCATCGTCTTCTCGCCGCGCAACCAATCCATGAAATTCTCGTTGGCCCGGACCAGGCCATCCGCCTGCACCGTGAGGAGAATGGCCCGCAACGCATAAATGACCTCATCGGCGCGGTCGGGCTGGTTAGCAATTTCGGGATTGAGGCGGATGAGGGCCAGCCGCAACCACGGTTCAACCATCACATCGCCGGGCTGACGCGGAACGTCGGCGGTAGGTGCATATTCCCAGTGCGCCGCCGCACCGGCCATGTCCCTGCCGAGCGAAGCGCCCCAGCCGGGCGCGTCTTTCAACTCAAACGGCCGGTGGCCGCCGGTGGTGTCGGCGGACAAGGCGTCGAGAATCATCTGCTCGACGGTGTTGGATTCGTTGAAGCTCATAGGCTTTTCATGTTACATTCGCCAAAAGACAGTTGAGTAGTTGCTTGAGTGAATCGCCCTCATTCTCAATTGATTCTTTCAGTGCTTCAAACTCCGCCATTCGTGCTGCGATGGCGCGCTGCTTCGGAAGTGTCAGGGCGGGAATTGGAATATTGCGAATCTGATCAAGTGTGACTCTCGTGATTGCCGGATCCCTTCATGTTTTGGCGAATGTAGGTCCAACCAAATTCGCTTCGCAGATAAGCGGTCAAGTATTCTGCGTCCAATTGTTCCGGGTTAGTTCGGATAAAAGCGACACTGGATAAAAGGCTTACTTCTTCATCGAGATTAAACAATGTGCAATTGCCGGTGTTTGCCCCGTCTTTAGTTAGAACAACGTCTCCCTTCTTAACATCAGCCCGGCGATAAATACCTTTGTGTTCCTCTTCAGAGATGCAGCCGCAATTCGACAAGTCCAGGTATCCATCCCGGATGTTTTTTGAGGTGAGGTAACGAAACGGCCCTGTCGTTGATTTCGGAGAGAAATGTGTTCCGTCCTGAACCTTAATGCACATGCCTGCAAGAGACACACGCTCCAATTTCTCACCGACCCAAATACTGTTGGCGAAACTCATCTGCGCTTGCTCCGTCGCCTTGTGAAAATCAATAGACCTTTGCTGTTTTTCATCCACCGCCCAGAGGATTTCGGCGAGGCGGCGCTGCTGGTCGAGCGGCGGGAGGTCGAACTCCTCCAGCTTGAGCGTCGTCCAGTTGATGGTGGGCGAGAGCGAGCCGACGGAAATCTCCACGGCGCGTTTCATGAACCGGTCGCTCATCATCAGGAACGGCAGGAACTCCGGCAGCACCACCGCCGGTTTGGCCCGCACCACCATTGCGTGCGCCGAGCAAATCCCGTCCACCTCCGCCACCGCCAGCTTGCGCTGATACGCCCGGCGTCGCCCGAAAATGATGTCGCCCTTCCGAAACCGCAGCTTCGTGCCAATGACATCGCTGCCCTTGCCCCAGCGCCGGATGTGCAAGCTGCCGGAATCCAAATCATCCAGCCCCACGTAAATCTCCTCCGCCGCATCCGCCGGCTCAACGCGCTCATTCACGCTCTCCGCAAACTGCCCAAACGCCATCCGCTTCCACCCCTTGCGCTCAAACAGCGGCAGCCTGGCCCAGTTGGGATTGGGCTTGAGTGAATCGATCTCGGCGGCGTGATTCTCCTCCGTCGTCATCGTTCTCCCTTTTTCAGCATGGTCTTCACCTCATCGATTCCAAATGGAGGTTTTCGGCTGTGAATCACGGCATGGCAATTCGGGCAAACTGGGCGGAGATCCGTCACCGGATCGATTCGATATTCCTCGCCGATATCCGCCAATGGCTTGAGATGGTGAACATGGATGACTTTCTCCGCGACCTTCCCGTAGATGTCGCTTAGCGCTTTGGAACAGACGGAGCACTTGTAGCCGTAGTGGGCAAGGCACGTCTTGCGTGCATTCGGGTCGCGCTCGTAGCGGTTTACAAAGATTTTGACGGTCGCCCCCTCCCAGTAGTCCGTCGGGCTTGTCACTTCCTCCGGTATCGAGAGCACGAGAGGCACATTTGTCCCCGGGGCTTGGACTTGGTTTGGGTTGAGGCGACGATTCCCATCGAAGCAGTCTCCGAGCGAACATCCGTCAAACCGCTCGCGATGTTCGGCGTGTGGCCTTGTGGAACCGTTCCGACCTTGCTTGTGCAGTCTGATCGGCCCCTTACATTCCAAGCAGCGCTTTACGGTGATCTGGGGATTCGAGAGCGCTGTGGCCACGGAAATCAGTTTCCAAGCTCCGTTAACCCAAGCCTCGCAATTCGAGTTGGAATGGTTGCTCATGTTGTCCCGTCTGACGATCCTTGGCTCAACGGAACGAGCACATGGATGCCGCCCACCACCACCACCTTGCGCTGATACGCTCGGCGCTTGGTGCGGAGATCAGACAGGGTTGATGCGACGGCCAACGCAGAGGTCATTCTCGGATCGGTTCGATGCTTATGAGGTGATGAGTCACCGCGCCCTCCATTTGGCCATCCTCAGCGGTCATGGTGGTTTCCTCAATCGTCGCACGAACACGGTCACCGAAATGAATGGAGCGCATCTGCTCCTTTGCCTGAGCCGAGATGCCCCCCCGATAGGTGTCGTCATCGACTTGGAACTCGAACTTGTTGTTGGCAACGCTGCCACCGGTCAACAAGCCGTCGAGAACCAGAGTCTCAGTCGCGGCACTGAACGAACTCATCCATGTTGCGCGGTCCCGTGCCTGGGCGGCAGTGATGCGCACGCCACGCCTGATGCGCGGAGTCCGCGCCAGGAGCTTGGCGCCCCCTTTTGCAACTGCTTCGATCAAGCCCAGATAGTGGGTCTTCACTCGCGGCGAGGAAACGATCTGGAGGAGCTCTGTTTGTCCCAATCCGGGGTCAATCAATTTGCAGAACTGGTCGAGAACCGCTTCCGAGTGATTCACGCGAAGCCGGTTGAGTTCCTGCTCAGTGGGCAGGCGGAGCTTCAGTCCAAAAGAAGACTGAAAGACACCGTCTACCATCAGCTTGTAGTCTGCGATGATGTTATTGGGGATGTTGCCTCGCTCGGTGGGACGCTGCTCCGCTGCCTGGGCGAGCGCATTGATCAAACTTTGGGCTTTGGCGAGAATGGATCCTAAGAAGCCCGCGTGAACGGCGTGACCGCTCACGGGCTCGCCGTCGATAGCTAGAAGGACATCAGCCCCCTCAAGCTCTTGATCAATGGATGAATCGAGCTCCAGATCCAGTTCCGTGAGGTATTGCTGCCAAGACTCCCATTGGAGTTGAGCGGCAAAATCACCCGGCGGCGGGCCATCGATCCCTTCTGGAAGTGTGGATTTGAAATCAGCGATCTGGCGTTCGATCTCTGATGATGGACGGTAATAAGTTGGCATATCAGAGGTTGGTGTTGATTGTTGGTGCGGCTGCCGGTGTGCCAACAGTCATCAGAACAATTCCTTTCGAGCCTCGATGCGGTGCTGGAGTTTTCACCGGCGGCTTCGAGTAGTCTTGGGGTGTGGCCCACCATTTCCTCCAATAAAGCCTTTGGCGTTCAAACACCGGTTCGAAAAGGTGGCCGGCAGGGAAAACGGTTTCGAGGAACGTGTGGCATGAATAAGCGGCCTTTGTAGCATCGCGCCCATTCAGCAACGCTGCAGCACGCGGACGGTCAGGCGCTGGGATCGCGTTTATCTCACTCGCAGAAACAAAGTTCACCAAATCAATATCGTCAGGATCGATACGGGATTCATCGGTGAATGAACCGTCCACCCACTGCGTGATGTTCAAACCCAAACCACCAAGGTCACTCCGGTAGCGACGGAAGCCGTCAAACACAGGTTGGCGAGTCCTGCTTGTCAGGAATGGATCAACGCAACGCTCTTTGACTTCATCATCTGTGGCAGGATGAACTCCATCCGGAAGAAGCCCTTCGGCATTGAATGTGGGTAGAGACATACGTCGTGAAGAATTTAAGTGTTTTGAAACAGTTTGGCGAGCGCAGACCGGACTCCAGATGAACTTTTGAGCCACCCGGCCAACGCATCTGGCAGCGCCGTGGTAGCCGTTTCGTTGGCCGCATCCGACTGCGCCTGCGTTTCCCCGCCGACATAGAGCGGGATACTCAAGTTGCCGTCCTTGGCGCGGACTTCCTCCAGCGTGACGACGCGGGCGAAGCCGGGGTCGTCGGCGAATTTTTCGTAGGCTTGGACGATGCGCTCGATGTGGTCGTCGGTGAGGAAGCTTTGGGCGCGTTCGCGGGTGACTTCGTTGACGGCGTTGATGAGCAGGATTTTGCCCCG
>CAYQWK010000331.1:6796-7176 GCA_964420805.1 uncultured Bifidobacteriaceae bacterium
GCGGCAGATGACGACGCACGCTTCCATCGGGGAGTTGTAAAACAAGTTCGGACCGAGGCCGAGGACGCATTCGATGAGGTCGGCTTCGACGAGCTTGCGGCGCATGTCGGCTTCCTCCTGCCGAAACAGAACGCCGTGCGGCCACAGGACCGCGCAACGGCCGGTCTTTGGATTCAGGCTTTGCAGGATGTGTTGCTGGAAGGCGTAGTCGGCGCGGCCTTGCGGCGGTGTGCCGTAGAGATTGCGTCCCCACGGGTCGGAGGCGAAGGCGTCGCGATCCCATTGCTTGATGGAATACGGCGGGTTGGCCAGGATCACGTCGAATCGTTGGAGGCGGTCGCCCTGGACAAACTTCGGCTCGGACAGCGTATCACCGCGTT
>CAYQWK010000332.1:0-7158 GCA_964420805.1 uncultured Bifidobacteriaceae bacterium
GTGTTGGCCGGATGCACGTTGTCGTCGGCAGTACCGTAAAAGAGCATCAGGCGGCCGGTGAGGTTGGTGAGGTGGCTGGCCGCAGCCACCATGTCGTAGCCCGCCTTGTTCTCCTGCGGCAGCCACATGTAACGCTCGGTGTAGATCGTGTCGTAGTTGCGGAAATCCGTGACGGGCGACGACGAGCAGGCGGCGTGGAACACCTCGGGATACTGAAGCAAAGCCAGCGCGCTGGCGGTGCCGCCATAGGATGTTCCGAAAATCCCGACGCGCTTTTTGTCCACGCACCAGCGGTCATGCAGTGAGCGCACGCCCGCTGCCTGGTCGGCGATTTCGACGGTGCCGAGCTTCATGTAGATCGAGTCGAGGAAGATTTTCCCGCGCCCGCTGGCGCTGCGCGAATCGAAGCTGGCCACGAGAAACCCGAGTTCGGTCAGCGCGCTGGGAATGGTGAAGGTCTCTCTCGCACCCGTGGTGGCCGGCCCCGCGTACACGCTGACCAGCAGTGGATACCTTTTCCAGGAATTGAAATTCGAGGGCTTGTGTAACATTCCGTAAAGGTCCGTCACGCCGTCGGCCGCCTTGAACTTGAGCAGTTCGACCGGACGGAGGCCGAGCTTCTTGAACTTGCTTGTGTCGCTTCGCGCGAGATCCGTCACGACCTTGCCGCCCACTTCGACGAGCCGCGTGAACGGCGGCGTGTCGTGCGTCTGGGCTACGTCGATGAAATGCCGGCCATCCGGCGCAACATCGACCGTGTGATGGAACTTCGGATCGGTGAGCCGCACGTCGCCGCGGCCGTCGAGGCCGACGCGGTGGAGTTGGAGCTTCATCGGATTGTCGCCATCGCGCGCGGTATAGAAGAGATGCCCGTGCTTTTCATCCACCCGCACGATGCCCGCGACCTCGAAGGCATGGTCGGTGAGCGTGGCGAGAAGTGCGCCAGACAGGTCGTAGAGGTAATAGTTGTTCCAGCCCGTGCGCTCGGAACTCCAGATGAAGCGCCGGCCGTCCTCGAGGTGGCGGAACGTGGGCAGGTTCTCGGTCCAGCTTTGCAGCCATTCCTCGCGGACGAGGACGCGGACCTTTCCGGTGTCGGGATCGGCCGCGCACAGTTCCATCACGTTCTGCCGGCGGTTGGTGCGGTGGAAGATCAACTCGCGGCTATCCGGCGTCCACGAGACGCCGTACACGTAATGGCCCACGACATGATCGTCGAACGGCCGACCGCCGCGCACATCCACGGTCACGGTTTTCTTCGTGGTGAGATCGTAGACGAGGAGGTCCGCTATGGGATTGGTGCCGCCGGTCTTGGCGTAAGGCTCGACATCAAGCCGGTTCTGGATGCGCGTTTCGTCGAGGGTGAGGAAGTAATCCGGCACGCGGCTTTCGTCGAAGCGGTAGAACGCGAGCTTTGCGCTGTTGCTCGACCACCACATCGCGGTGTTCTGATAAACCTCCTCTCCATAAACCCACGACGCGCTGCCAAACTTCACGCGGGTCTTCTCGTTGCCGTCCACGGTGATGGCCACTGCATTCGAGCCGTTGGTGTCGCCGAGCCAGACATTGCGGTCGCGATATAACGCGCGCCATTTTCCGTCCGGCGAAACCTCCCAGGTGGACTGCCGTCCGCGCGCCACGTTGCGGTCGGCGACCCGTGCCCGGCGGGTTGATTCTGGTTTGGGGGCCGGTTCAGGTTTTGCGCCGCCTTTCACTTCATTGGTCGTGCGGGCAGCGATGTCGTAGCGAAAGCGCTTTCCGCCTAGGCTGAACTCGAAGGCCGAGCCATCGTCCTTCCACAAAACGGCCAGCGCGCCACCTTTCACGGAATTCGCGGCCTCGCGGCTGATGTTCTCGAAGCGGGAATATGCCGGATGCGCCTTGAGCCGATCCTGGGCGGCGGCGGCGAGAATGGATGCGGACAGAGTCGCCAGGATCAGCGCGTCGCGGCCGGCCGCCAGTGAGAATCGTGAGAACATGCGGCGAGCGTTCCAAGCGGCGCGGGGTTTGACAACTTCGCGCTGCGACCAGTGGCGCTGCGTTCAGCGGCGTAGTGCGGCAAAACCCACCACCAAATTCGGAATTCGCGTGGCCGGCATCACTTTGTCTTCGTCAACCCGTGCAGTGACGACAGCGTGACGATGTCCACGGCCAGCTTCTGCACGTTGAACTCGGACGCGACGAACGAACGGCGCAGGTCATCCTGCGCGCCGAGTCCGTAGGCGAGCATCGGCTGCTTGACGAGTTGATGGAACAGCAGTTCGACGAACGCGTTGTGCGCGTGCTCGCTTTTCACGGCGAATTCCGCCACGTCGCGCGCGCCGGTCAGGCGCACGGTCTTTCCGTCGTCAGTGGTGTATTCGCCCGCGGCATCGACGGGCTTGTCGCCATCGCGGGTGCGGAAGCGGCCCACGGCGTCGTAATTTTCGAGGCTGAATCCGAGCGGGTTGATGACCGCGTGGCAGGATTGGCAGGCCTGCGGGCGGGTGAGTTCCTCGACCTTCTGGCGCATCGTCATGTCGGGCTTGAAGTCGGCGTCCTTGAACGCCACCGCGATCGGCGGCGCACGCAAGACGCGGCCCACGATGTTCCGCGTAAGGAACACGCCGCGGTGAATTGGCGACGTGCTCCGCTGGTAGGCGAACGCCGCGAGCAGGTAAGGATGCGTGACCACGCCGCAACGTTCCTTCGGGTTCGAGTCCACCTTCACAAAGGTGTCCGTCGCATTGGTGTTGAAGCCGTAGAACTTCGCCAGCCGGCCGTTCACGAAAATGTCGTCCTCGAGCAGCAGTCGCCGGTAATCCGACGCCTGGCTCCATACCACCTGGTCGAGGAACAAATCCAGCGAAGCCCGCAGGTCGCCGATGATCTCCGGGGTGAATCCGGGAAAGAGCGCGGCGTCCTTCGACAAATCCTCGACGTGATCCATCTGCAACCAGTGATGAAGGAAGACGCGCATCTTGGCCCGCGCCCGCGGGTCGCCGAGCATCCGGCGGGCTTGCGCTGAGACTTGCTCGCGCGTGCGCAAGGCGCCCTGCCCGGCGGCCTTTAGCAGGTCCTTGTCCGGTGCCGAATCCCACAGGCCGAAGGAAAGCCGCGACGCGACCACGAAGTCGTCGGGCTTCGCATCGTCCAGGCCGAGGTAAAGAAACCGCGGCGACTTGAGCGCCAGCAGCACGACGCGTTTCACCGCGTCCTCGACTTTAGCGGCGCTCTTGAACGGCGCGGCGACGAACACGCGTTTCTGTTCCTCGGTCAAGGGACGGCGGAAGGCGGCGGCCACGAAGTCACGGCAGAAGGCCTCGGTTTTGGCCGCGCGATTGGTGGCTCCGGGCTTGGTCCCGGCCAGGCGGTCGAGGTTCCTGGCGACGTGATTGGCGACCTCGATGGCCGCGTGGGTGGCCGCCTCGTCCCATGACTTCGACACGTTCACACCGCGCTCGTAGCCCACGCTGCTGTCGTCAGCGGGGAACGGCGTGGTGAGTACGAAGGTGGGAGCGACGCGGACCGGCGAAAGGCAGCGTGGGGGAATCACCTCGTCCACGCCGCGCGGCTGCTTCCATAGCAGGGCCACGGAGGCGCTTTTGTCCTTGGGCGCCTTGTTCATCTCCAGGCGCACGGGATAGGCGCGTCCGCCGATCAGGCGGATCCGTACGCGATGTTCCGTGTCGCTGCCCGAGGCCACGCCAGCGTCGATGATCGGAGTCTCGTCGTCGTTGAACCAAAGCCGGGCGCCGTTGGGGGTTTTGAGGATGATCTCATGCTCGCCGTTCTCGCCCGCCGTTACCGAGCCGGTCCAACTGATGCGAAAATCATTGGTGCCGAACTTCTGCGCGTCCGGGCTGCCCTTCTCGAATGAGAAATCCACCTTCGGGTCCGTGCGCTCGAAGTTCATGCCGCCATCGCCGCGTTTGCCGGCGCGGTAACTGCCTCGCAACCCGCGCTCGCTTCCGAATGGCGGATCGGCAGGACCGAACCCGCGGAGGATGTCGGCCACCGTATTGACGAACTGGCGGTTGGTCAGTCGCACCAACTCGACACGCGCCGGATTGTTGCGCGCGCGCGCTTCGCGGGAATAGAAGGAGTCAAAAATGAACCGCGCCACGGCGGACGCATCCTCGCCCTTGCACAAGTCCGGGTCGTCCTCCGGCATGTTTTTGTCGATGTAGCGCGTGAGCTTTTCGAGCGACCAGTCGCCGACGAGCGCGTCGTTGTATTTCCCCTTCACGCCTTCTCCGTTCTTGCCGTGACACTTCACGCATTGCTGCCGGTAGATCTCGCGTCCGCGTGTGAGTGAATCAGCGGCGCGCGTGGGCATCGCGGCGGTCAGCGCTAGAACCGCGGCAAACAAGGCCCGGGTTGGAAGGGTCATCGTCATCATCGCAACAGAAACCCCGTCGCAAAAGCGCGGCCGGGAAATCTGGTTTGGGCTGACGGACCGGGAAGCGGGGCTATTCGATGCGGGCCGTCACAGCGACTTCAAGTAAGCGACCAGGTCCGCCGCGTCCTGCGCGGTCACGCCGAGCACGTCCGGCGTCCACATGAGCGAACGGGTCAGTGCCTTCTTCGACTTGATGCGCGCGGGCGGCACCATCTGCGTCAGGCCGCCGGCGGCGGTGATGATGACCGGGTTACCGTCGCTGACGATGATCCCCTCGATGGTGAGATTGTCCTTGGTGACGATGGTGTGCCCGCCAAAACCGTGGGCGATGTCCGCCGAGGGTTCGAGGATGGACTGCACCAGCACCTCGCGCGTCTGCGTGCGGCCAAAGGTGGAAAGGTCCGGCCCCACGTCGTTGCCATCGGCGCCAACGCGGTGGCACATGGCGCAGCGCGAGCCGAACGCCTCGCGACCGCGCGTGGCGTCGCCGCGCAAGGCCAGCACGTCGGCCTTTGCCGGAATCTTGAAATCTTCGATCGGCGCGGGCATCGCGGAGGCCTGCAGCTCGATGGCGTCGGGATCGTAAATCTTCCGGCTCTTCAAGGCTGCATTGAGTCCGTACGCTTTCCAGGCGTCGTCCTTGCGGTTGAGCAGCCACCACACGGCGTCCGCCTTGGTCAACTTCTCCGCGCGCGCGGCGGCCTCGACGATGCCCTGCACGGCCTCCGCCGTGCCGATGTAGGCCAACGCCGTGACGGCGGCGCGGCGGTCCTTCTCGGGCAACGATCCTGCCAGCGCGCGCTCCGCAAACGCCGCGGTGCTCTGCGGCGGATGCAACCGCCACGCGATCCAGGCGAAACTTGCCGGCCAGTTTGTCGCCCCGGCGGTGGAGCCGGACGGCGCGAGCGCGTCGAACAACTGGCTTTCCTTGCCCTTCGCGCCCGTGCCGAGCGCTTCGAGATAGGTGCGGTCCCGGCCGTCGAACTTTTTGGCCAGTGGTACGAGTACGTCCAACGCCTGGGCCCAAGGGACGTCGCGCATCGCCAGGGCCAGCTCGCGGCGCACGGCCGGCGAGGGATCGTTCACGAGCTTTGCGGCGAGCGCGGGCACCGTCTCGCCACGCTGCGCGTTGTTGCTCTCGATCTCGCGCCGCAGGGCGCGCCAGGCGACGAGCCGCATTTGCTCATCGCGTTGTTCCAGCAGCGGCGCGACCAGCTTCACGCCGTCGCGGCCGAGCTGCGACAGCAGCCACACGGCGCGGGCACGGACGTAGGGGTTACCGTCCTTGAGGAGTTTCGCCACGGGCTTGATCGCCTTCTCGCCGTGCGCTTTCACTGCGGTGAACGCGGCGCCGCGCACGTTCACCGCCGGGCTTTTCAAGGCCGCGATCGCGCCATCGAGCGTGGACAAATCCACTTTTGGCACGCGCGGCTTGAAGCCCTTCGGAGCCACGCGGTAAATCGCGCCGCTGGCGGAGTCGTCGAGCACCTGGTGCCCGCCCACGCGCGGGTCGAAGAAATCCGCCACGTAAATCGCGCCATCCGGCCCCACCGCCACGTCGCTCGGGCGGAACAACGTCCGCAGATCATTGGTCGCGGAGGCGCCGCCGCCGGCGAAATCCGCCCCGGCAAATTTCTTCTCGGCGTTGCTGGTCAGCAGATCGAAGCGTTCGAGCTTGAAGCCCGCCTCCTCCGGCTTCGGGAAATATCCGAAGATGGTGTTCCGCGCGGGTTCGGCGGCGAGCAGCAGCCCGCGGTACTTCGAGCCGAGCGCGCTGTCCTCGACAAAGGCGACACCCGTGGGCGAGCCGCCCCCATAGACATCGCCGGCCGGCATGGTGCCGGGATCTTCCTGGCGCCACTCGGCCACGACGGTGGGTTGCCCCGGCCGCTTGTCCGCCTGCCACGCGCGTTTGCCGTCGAACGAGCAGAAGCCCGCGTTGCCGCCTTCGAGCAGGAAGGTGGTTCGGCACGCGGGCGGGTCGTCGTTGTCCGTCTGGAAGATGTCGCCGAAGGAGGTGACGGTCTGCTCGTAGCTGTTGCGGAAGTTGTGGCCGATGATGCGCACGCCCGAGCCGTCCGGGTTCATGCGCGCGGCGAATCCGCCGATCCACACATGCCCGTCATCGCTCTTCAACCCGGCGATTTCGCGCGGATCCCAGCCGAGATCGCCGGCGTCCTTGCGCCCATAATACGGATCGTAGGCGCTGCCGATGCGGAAGGTCTTGCCCGAGCGGTCTGTGAACACCGCGCCGCAGTTGCCGGAATTCCAGTACCACTGGCCGTCGGGTCCGACCGTGACGCTGTGGAGGGAATGGTCGTGAACCCGCCCGTTGAAGCCGTGCAGCAGCACCTCGCGCTGGTCCACCGCGGGATCGAACTTCCGGTCGCGGTTCACATCGGTGAAGACGACGATGTCCGGGGCCATGGAAACCACGATCTTGTTGTCGATCACGGCCAGGCCCATCGGGCAGCGGAGGAAGGACTCCTGCACGAACACGGACGATTTGTCCGCCGTGCCGTCGCCGTCGGTGTCCTCGAGGACCATGATGCGGTCTCCTTCCGGCTGGCGGTCGAAATGTTTCCGGTAGTTGACCCCTTCCGCGACCCAGATGCGGCCGTCCTTGTCGAAATCCATGTTCACCGGGTTGCGTAACATCGGCGACGCGGCCCACACTGTCACGCGCAACGACGAGTCGCTCAGGCTGAACAAGGACGGCGGAACCAGGTTGGTGTCGGCGGAGACAAGACCGGGCCGTGCGCAGGCCAGCAGAAACA
>CAYQWK010000333.1:0-7134 GCA_964420805.1 uncultured Bifidobacteriaceae bacterium
CTCGTCAGCCAGATGCGTTTCCTAGCCCGCGACGGCATGACCGGCGAGGAATCCTTCCCGCTTGCTCCAGTCATTGAAGAGGCTTTCCGCGAGGCGCAGAATATTCAGCAGGTCAAGTCCGCCCTGCTCAAATACGACGAGGCGACCCAGCCTGCGGTGGTTTGCGGTGACCGCCAGGCGCTGAAGCACGCGTTCGTTGAGATATTTCTCAATGCGCTTCAGGCCAATCCCACGGATGCGAGGATTTCAGTGAAGATGAAGACCGACCAAGGCTTCAATGGCAAAGGCCGCCGTCTGGCCCAGATTGAGGTGCATGACAACGGCGCAGGTTTCGCGGCTGAAACCTTGAAAAACGTTCCCACTCCGTTTCTCACCACGCGCACCGTCGGTCTCGGGTTGGGACTCACCGTGTCGAACAAGATCATCGAGAACCACCACGGCAAACTCGAGTTCCCAACACCCACCGACCAGCCGCACGGCATCGTTCGCGTCTTCCTTCCGCAAAGCCTCAACTGAACGTGGGGTCACCCGCGCCAGTGAGCGTTCTCGCCTTACACCCAAATGTGGCCGTCGTGGCTGAACACGACGATTCATTCATGTGTCGGGCAATGACGGCCATGTTGGGCTGCGCCTGTGGCTAGGCTGGCGACCTGGTGCCGAGTGGCTGCGCACCGAGCGTGCCACGTATCTCGTTCAAATATTCCGGCGTGGAGACGCGCTTGAGTTCAAGTCGTGCGTGGTGCAGCCGGTCCTCGACCTTCAGCCGGGCCGCCTCTTCGGTGTGATAGGGCAGGGTGATGAACTTGGTGAGATACGCCACGTTTTGCCGCCACAGGCGCGTATCAATGGTTTGCTTCATCCGCAGGCGCGCCGCATACCAGTCGCTGGCCATCATGTTGTCGCGCGTGAACAACGTCCGGATCTTCGGATCGCCAAGTCCCCGGCCCTCGAAATGATCGTGGGCCATGATTTGCAGCAGCGCCTTCAAAGGCGGGCACGCCGTCTCGATGCTTTGGTCGTTGAAATAGTGCATGGCCACCCGCTTTTGGGTTTCGACGATGTTGGCCACTCCGTCGGCGAACACCTCCATGTCCTGCAACTCCGGACGCAGCATCTCATCGGTGAACACGCGATCCGGGTGGTTGAACATCCGGCCAAAGTACGTCCGGGCGAACCGCGCGGTAATCCGATGGCCGAGCCGGCTCGCCAGCACCTTCTTTCCGCCATGCTCGAAGTCCCGGCATTTTTCCAGGTAGCCGTTTCGCATCAAAAACTTCGGATCGCGTTCCTCGACCGTCATGCGCGCGAGAATCTCGGGCACAAGCAGGCTAATGTCGTGATCCACGCGCACGTGCGGGCCGACAAAACCCGCCGCGGTGATGAATGCCTGCGCATCCGTGAGCAGGAAAGATACGAGCGCGTTGTTGAGATCGTAAATTGGCGGTAGCGCGTTGAACGGGCCTTTGGTGAGAGCGCCTTCGCTCCCAGCGCCGGTTGTCGAAGGCGACTTGCCGGTCATCGAGCAAATGAACTCCATGAACAGCTCGGGCAACTCCAGGAAATGGATCGGATTAAACACCGCCAGCGAACGGATTCCCGACTCCGGCGGATTGTTGCGCCGTCCGGGCACCACCACGTTCACGGGCTTGGGCACCGGCGCGCCGGGCGCGATCCGGCGCTGGAGGCGCATCGAGGTTTCGGCCACGTAGGCTTCCAAGGGCCGGGCCAGGTCCGGCCGAAGCTGGAGATAGCGCGGGTTTTTCGTCGGCCGGCCATCGACGATGCGCGGATGTGACGGAGCGACAATGAAACTGCACCACGGCCGGCCCGCGAACTCGCGCAACATCTCCTGCATCGGCCCGGTGTAATGCCCGAAATCAACCACGTCCTCGACTAAAGCGCGCACCGCGTCGATTCCGAGCGGTTCGTAATTCGAGAAGAAATTGCCGGGCATCGCGAAGTCCGCCTCGGTCTGCTTGTCGTAACCGCGATGAATCGCGTCGTCCGGCCGCTGGAACAGTCGCGTCTCGCAGTTCAGTGCAAATTTCACCGAGGGGTTCGCGTAAAGAGGGTTTAATCCGGCGACCTTCTCGGCGGGCACGACCACTGAGGCCGTGATGTCGTCCTCCATCTGAATCTTCATCGCCGCGTGAAAATCCTTCCGCAGCCCGAAGGTGCGCCACGATCCGTCCTGCTCGTAACCGACGCGGACATAGCTCGTGACCAGTTTCCGCGTTTCGAACTTCAACTCGTTGCCGGGCACGCCGTTGATGATGTCCACGCTGAAACGGCTGCGCCAGTCGTCGCCCCACTCCGGCTTGTAGAACCGTTTCACCACGAATACCAGTTCCCGGATGTGCTGCGGAATCGATCGAAGCCAGGCATTGTATTCGGCCGAATACTCGCGCGACGCGGGCGTGAGCAGCTTGATCACCGAGCCGAGCGAACGCTGGTCGCTTAGAATCGGGCGGCTGTCCTTGTTGTTCTTCGCTGCGTCCTTGAACCGGTTCCGGTAATCCCGCCGGATCAAGTCCGCCACGAAATCAAAATCCTTCCTGAAATCCGCCACAAACACCGGCCCTTGGATGATCGCGTCGGTGATCGCCTTGGAAATTTCCGATTTGCCGCCGCCGCTGACCGTGCATGGCTTGTGGCAGAACACGCCCTCGGCCACCGTTCCCACCAGCCGCCATTTGTTCGATCCGGGCACGCGCTCCATGCGGATCTTGTAACCGGACGGCCGCAGGTAAATTTGCTCCGGCCGCAACGGCAGCCGGTGCGTCCCTGACGCGTTTGTCCAGCTCGCGCACTTCTCGCGCAGGTCGAACTGAACGTCCTCGGGCACGTAGATCACTTCGGGCCAAAGCTTGTCCACGCCGTAACCCTCGGGATGGAGATGCATCATGCTGCCGTACCGCGCCGCCACCTCCTCCCACGAATAATCCAGCCGCGGCATGTGTTTGCGGCCGCTCAAATCCTCGCCGAGATCATAACTGGGAAACACCAGCGCGCCCCCGGCGTGCTCCTCCTCCGCCAAACCGAACAAGTTCGCGGAAAAGCTGATCTGCGTTTTGACCTCCTTCTTGCAATACCCGAAATAATTGTCCGCGATGATCGTGACCATCACCCCGCGCTCGTCGCGCGCGGTCAGTTTGAAAGCCGAGCCGTTGTTGTAGAGTTCATCCCCGGACTTCCAGCACATGCCGTCATGGCGCTGGCGTTCCGTGGCGTGATCCCAATGCGGCAGCCCCACGTCGCGCTTCGTCATGCCAACCAGATGCGGCGCCAGGATCACGCAGCCCGAATGCCCCGTCCAATGCCCGGTATCCAGCCCCGCGTCATTCTCCGGCAGCACGGGATCACCCGCGTTGCCAAAAATGTTCTCCACGAAATCAAGGTTGCAGACCAGGTTGCCCGGCACAAAGAACCGGATCTCCATCGACTTTTCCGGCGTGAACCCGGGCACCTCCGGGCACACCACCGGCCGCAACAACAGCGACACCCAGCACCGCGCCTCCTCGGTTTGCGATGATGTGAACGGCAGCCGCATCAGATCCGGCGGCGGGCGCAGCGCGCATTGCAACACTTCGGCATATGTCCGCTTCGGCACTGCGATCTTGTCGTCCGGCACTGGCAGGCCGCCCTCGGCGATGTGAAAGATTCCCTGCGTCGTTCGGCGGTCACTCTTGGGATTGTGCAACACGCCTTGATGCAGCCGGTAAGAACTGACAATCGCCGACTTGAACGTGTCGCGATCCGGCGGCAGCGACAACGTGCGCGCCAGACCCGGGCGGTCCAGAACCAGCGTGCGGTTCGGCAGCTTGGGCGCCAGGCCGGTTTCGTAAAGGTAATCATCCAGGAACGCCTGGATGCGCCAGTCCGCCGGGCAGAGGTAATTCGCCAGCAGGCGCTCCGTCTCGCGTTGGTGGGCCAGCAGCACATGCACCAACTCCTGAAACTCGGCGTCCTCGGCGGCCTTGGCCGTCGGGCAGCCGAGTGCCGCGAGTTTTAAGTTGATGTACTGCCAGAGTTTCTTGTCCGCAGGTTCGTGGGGTGGTTTCACGTGCATCGCTCCGGGGCGCGACGATACTGGCAGACGATTTCGATGCAAGCACGGGAAACGCTGCCGCGCCTTTTTGCAAGTTCCCCCTCTTTCCGGCAGGCTGCCCTAGCCGACAGGAGTTTCAAAAACCTTACGTTCCGCTTCTGACGCCCTCCGGATTCACTCGGCGTCTTGAATGTCCGGCCCTACGGCCGAGCGGGCCATTGGAGATGCTTGCGCAGGAACGCAAAGGTGCCCTTGCCGTTGATCGTGTGCGGGCCGTCGAAGAACTCGATTTCTGTCCGGTCGCCGATGCCAAGCCGGTCGTAATGGCGGCGCACTTTCGCGAATTCGTAGGCCACCCATTGATCCGGCGCGACGCCGTCATCGTGGCCACGCTCGACCATGAACGGGCGCGGTGCGATGAGCGCGGCCATTTCCGCGTAGTTGAAGGTGTGTCCGAGGTTCCATTCCGGCATCTCATATTCGCCGGTGAACATGTAGCTGTAGGGCGATTCGGTGGTGACGCATTTCTGCACCCATTCGTTGAAGTCCGCCGAGCAGATCGAAAGACAGTAGCGATCCACGACGGCTGGCACGCGCATCGCGGTCTTGCCGCCGTAGCTCAGGCCGTAAAACGCGATGCGCCGGGGATCGACAAACGGCAGCGACGCGAGCCAGTCCGTGGTGGCCTCGTGCTGCGCGATGATGAACGAGAACAGCGAAAGCCCCAGCGGGTTGGCCTTGCGTTGCAGGACACGGAAGGCGTCGCGACCGCGATACGGGTTGTGCGGCGCATAAACGATGAAACCCTGCTCGACGAGTTGTGCCGCGAACGCCTTGTAGGCCTTGAATGCGGTGGAGTTGGTATCGCGCGTGATGGTGTCCTCTGGCAGTCCTTCAAGTCCGTGCTGGCACACCACAACCGGCCGCTGCTCGCCGGGCTTCAGATCTTTCGGCACCAGCAGCACTCCCCAGGCGAAGACATCCGGAAACACGTCCAGCATCACCTCGTGGCCGGTCCACTTTGGCTCGTCGTGGGATCTCCGTGAACGTGGATTTAGCGGGAGTTTCTGCGCGGTGATCTTTCCGATGACCTCGCTCGAAAAAAACTCGCGGCTGGCGGGATTGGTGAATCCACCCGTGGCGTGAAACCGCTCCTCGCGCATCGATTCCGACCGGCGGAACGCGGCCTGCGTGAACGTCTCAAGTTCCTTCACCGTCCGCGCCTGGCGCGTGGTTGAATCAGCGTTTGCGGTCGTGCCGGCGGGCGCGGCTGAATCGTCCAGGGTGATTTCCGCCTTCACCGCCATCGCGCGGGCCAGGAGCGCCAGCGACTTGCGCGAGCCGGGTTTCACCGTGGTTCCTTCGCTGCCCTGGACAAATTGCACATCGCCCCGGCCCTCCCGGAGCTTGTTCGCCCGCGCGACTTCGGCTTCGACCTCCGCGGATTCCGGCGTGTCGATAATGCCGGGCGCGGCCCCGGCGCGGCCGGCGCGCGCGGGCGGCGGGCCTTTCACCGGCGGCGCGTCGCTTTGCTCGACGATGAGCGCGCGGGGGGCGATCAAGGCCGCGAGTTCCGCGTCGCCAAACTCGCGGAGCAGCCCGAAGACATTCCGGTAGATGGGTTCGCGCCAAAGCTGTTCGCGCGGTCCGAAATAACCGCTGACCAGCGCCGCGCGCGCGTTTGTGTTCAGTGCCGTCGTGTGCAAAGCCAGCAGGCCGCCTTCGCCGTAACCGGCCACGGCCACGGCCACGCCAGACGCGTTTGCCGACAGCGCTTCGATGGCTGCTTCGATCTTTTGCACTTCGTAGCCAATGATGTGCGCGCCCAGTTCGTAGGCCTGGCGGTAAATCCACTCGCGATGCGGTTGGTTGGTGAAGCGTTTTAATCGCGGGTTGCCGGAGAAATCATCGGCGCGGCTGACCAGCCCCGGAACCAGAACCTCCCAACCACTTGCCGCGAGCGTCCTTGCAAATTGCGATTCCGCCGGCACGCCAGGCTCCAACCCGGCCAGCATCTCAGGTGTTTGATCCGCATCCGGGATTGCCACCGCCTTCGCGACTGCGCGCCGCGCGCGGCCATCCGCTCCGATGGGCCGGAGGAGCAAACCCTCGCCGTTCACGCCGTCGAACACCGGCCACCGCACGCGCAAGGCAGCGAAGCCGTTGGCATTCGTGATACCGCCAACGATCAGTCCCGCCTCGCCCCCAAAGAACTCGAATCGGGGCGCGTTGAGGCGTTCGTGATGGGCTCCGATCATTGAGCGCAGCCGTGAGCGCTGTGAGTCGGTCTCCGCCGAAGATTTCGCCGGGGTTGGACGCTGCGTGCCGACGCGTGCCGTCTCGCGGGTCAACCAGCGATCAATGCCCGCGACCATCTGTGTGGAGAGATCGCCATTGGCGTTGAGTGGCGCCGTGCCCGGCAACGGGGCGGGGTCTTGCGCGCGGGCTAACACGACCAAGGTGGTCATGACGAGCCAGCGGATTGGAGCGGAGGGGCGCATGGGCAGGTTGTAGTCCCGCGCCTTGGCGCAGGCAAGCGAAGGCAGGCCGGCGGGCAACCCGCGCTTGAAGAAAGTTGTCGAACCCGCCGTCCGTTCTGCCTAAATCACGACCATGCAATCATTCAACAAGTTCACCGGGTTTCTTTGTTCCTGCGTTTTGCTGGGCGGTATTGCCCACGGGCTGGCGCAGGAAAAAGGTTTTGTTCCCCTCTTCAACGGCAAAGACCTCAGCGGCTGGCGCGGCGGCGACACTTTCGATCATCGCAAATGGCTGGCTTTGCCCGAGGCCGAGCGGGCCAAGAAGAACGCTGATTGGACCGCCGACATGAACAAGCACTGGCGCGCGGAAAACAACGAACTGGTCAACGACGGCCACGGCAAATACGCGACGACCGAGAAGGACTACGGCGACTTCGAGCTGACCCTCGAATACAAGACCGTTCCCAAGGCGGACTCCGGCATTTACCTGCGCGGCTGTCCGCAGGTGCAGATTTGGGATTTCACGGAACAGGCCAAGTTCAGCCTCGGCGCGGACAAAGGCAGCGGCGGCCTTTGGAACAACAGCAAGGGCGCTCCGGGCAAGGA
>CAYQWK010000334.1:0-6848 GCA_964420805.1 uncultured Bifidobacteriaceae bacterium
ATGATCATCATGATGGCCGTGCTGGTGGGTTTTCTTCTCTTCAGCGTGCTTTCGGCAATGTTCTCAATCACCGCCACGATCCAGCGATGAACTTCCGTTGGCAGAGCGAAAGCCGCGGCCGCCCACGGGGCGGACGCCGCTCTGCCTTCACGCTTATCGAGATCATGGTCGCGATTGGCATTGTGGCGATCATCCTCACCATTGCCATTCCCTCCGTCTATCAGCAGCTTCACAAGGACTCGATGCGGCAGGCGGTAGCGGACGTGACCGAGGCGTGCGCGCAGGCGCGCGCCCGCGCGGCGCTCGACGGTGTGGTTGCCGAGGTGAAGATCCGTCCCGGCGACCGCACGATCAGCGTCGTGGCTGGCAGCGCGCCGCAAAACAGCAGCGGCAGCTTCGCCATCGACCCGGGCGAGGCCGTCGAGCATCGCGGCGGCGGTTCGAGCGTCTTCTCAGCGAAGTTTTCAGACCACATCATCATCGAATTCATCGGCGTGAACCTGCTGCCGGACCTGCATCTCGACGAGGAAGTGAGCTGCTTCTTCTATCCGAATGGCACGAGCGACGAACTGGTGGTGTTGCTGCGTTCCGACCAGGGCGAAATTCAGAAGATCACCACCGAGGTTGTGACCGGCATCGCGGACGTGGAGGTGGTGCGATGAAAGGAGCGGTGGGGAACTGCACGCGGCGGGAGGACGCTCCCTACGCCCTTTGCGCGCCGCGTGCGGACGGCGGGTTCACCCTGCTGGAGGTGATGATCGCGATGGCCGTGTTCTTCATCGTGGTGTTCGCGATTCTCGGCGTGGTGGTGCAGAGCCTGGGCGCGGCGCGCGCGTTGCAGACGCGGCATCCGGACGCCGGGATGCTGGCGGCGCAGTTGTCGCTGACCAACATGCTGGAGGAGGGCTACGAGACCGGGGATTTCGAGGACGTGTTTCCAAACTGCCGATGGGAACGCCAGATCACGGAGGTGGGGTCGAACGGCTTGTTCCAGGTGGATTTCGTCGTGTTTGAGCGCACCAAGCAGGGCAAGGAGAACGTCGAGGCCATGAGCATTCTCATGCACCGGCCGGGCAGCCCCGGCATGAGGAGGTTGCGGTGAGGCCGCGCGCACGCAGGTCGGGGTTCACGATCCTCGAGGTGATGCTGGCCATCGGGATCTTCTCGATGATCATGATTTCCATCTACTCGGTGTGGACGGGAATCCTGCGGGCATCGAAAGCCGCGCGGACTGCCGCGGACCAGGCGCAAAGAGCGCGCGTTGCCATGCGGACCATTCAGGACGCGTTGCTTACGGCGCAGATGTTCAATGCCAACATGCCGCCGCAGAATCCGAACGCCTATTACTCGTTCCTCGCCGATTCGAGCGGGGACTTCACCTCGCTCAGTTTCGTGGCGCACCTGCCAGCGACGTTTCCAGGCGTCGGGCGGTACGGGAATAACATCGTGCGGCGCGTGACCTTTAAGATCGTTCCGGCGAAGGACGGCACGCTGGATCTGGTGATGGAGCAGGGGCCGATGTTGCAGGCGTTCGACAGCGAGTTCGAGCCCTACTCGCTGGTGCTGGCCAAGGATGTCCAGAAGTTCATCATCGAGTTCTGGGGGCAGCAGAAGGAGACGCGCAACTTCGAGTGGGTGAGCGAATGGAACTCCACGAACTCCATGCCCAAGCTGATTCGAGTGCTGCTCGGCGTAGGCAAGACCGGCTCGAAGGACGTGCCGGCGGACTTGGTCTATCAGGTGATCGCCCTCCCGGCCACGGCGGTGGACCCGACCTGGCAGAACTACGGAATGCAGGCGCCGATCAACACCAACCGCATGATCCGCAAATGAGAATTCCCCGATCATCCCGCCAGCGGCGCCGTGGCATTGCGCTCATCATCGTGATGATCGTGATCGTCGTGTTCGCCATCATGGCGGCGGGGCTGGCTTACTCAATGAAGGTCGAGACGAAGCTCGCGCGGAATTCGTCCTGGGACACGGAACTGGAATGGTTGGGACGTTCCGGAATTGAGCTGGCCAAGTACGTCCTTTCGCAGTCGGGGCAGGGCGGGCAGCAATATGACGCCTTGAACCAGAAATGGGCTGGCGGCACTGGCGAGACCAATGACGCGCTCGCCGCCATCTCCTTGACCGACAACCAGCTCGGCCACGGACGGTTCTCCGTGAAGATCATCGACGCAGACCGGAAGTTTAACATCAATCTCGCCGTGCAGCAGCCGGACGTGCTGAACCAGGGATTCATCCTGATGGGCATCGAGGCGACCGAGGCGCCGCATCTGGTCGCGGCGATCCAGGACTGGATTGACCGCGATGACAACGTGACCGCCGGCGGACAGGACACGGAGAGTTCATTCTACCGGACCTTGCGCCCACCCTACGAAGCGAAGAACGGCCCCATCGACGACCTCACGGAGTTGATGATGATCAAGGGCGTCACGCCTGCGATGTACTTCGGCAGCGGTGGGGGCGGGGGCGGCACGCCCGGTTACCGTGGCGGCATCCGCGTGCTCAACCAGCGGCACGGCGCCGGTCAGCCGGGCGAGGAGCCTAGCTACCCGGTGGGTTTCGTGGATTTGTTCACCGCCATTTCCGGACGCTACATCAACATCAACACCGCCTCGGCCACCGTCATGCAGTTGATTCCGGATGTGGACGGCAACATGGCGCAGGCGATCATCCAGGCCCGGAACGGCCCGGACGGCGCGGAAGGCAACGAGGATGACATGCCGTTCCGCAGCATTGGCGAACTGGCGGGCGTGCCGGGAATGACGCCGCAGGTTGTGCAAATGTTCTCGCGCGTGTTTGCGACGCGCAGCAGCACCTTCGAGGTCCAGGTCGAGGCGTCGATCGATCAATACAAACGCACCTACCACGCAGTGCTTCGCCGGGTCGCAGCCAATCAAATCCTGTTGCTTTACATGTATTGGGAATAGGCGGACCAGTCCCCGTGCCGGCATCGACGCCGGCGAGCCATTCCATTCGTTGGTTCCCTGGAAAAACAAAAGCGGCGGCACGATCAACATGCCGCCGCTCTGAGATTGGGAATGCGCGCCTATTTCGCCGGTTGCACGCGGATGGGTTGATTGGCTCCGCCGCTCGGGGCCACGCGAATTGGCTGACCGCCGCCCGGGCCGACACGGATTGGTTGGCTGCCCGGAATCCCCGCGCCTGGCGCAGCGGGAGGGGGCGTGGCATCCGGCGGTTCGATGCTTAGGAGTTCCATTTCAAAAATGAGCGCCGCATTTGGGCCGATCTTCGGCGGGCTGCCGCGCTCGCCGTAGCCAAGATTGGCCGGGATGTAGAGTTCCCATTTGTCGCCCACGTGCATGTTCGTGAGGGCCTCCTGCCATCCGGCGATCAATCCGCGCACCGGGCTGACCAGCGGCTTGCCGCGCGAATACGAGCTGTCGAATTCCGTGCCGTCGATCAAGGTGCCGCGATAATGCGCGGACACGCGGTCGTCGGGCTTGGGCTGGGCGCCCTTGCCGGTGGTGACCACCTTGTAAAGCAGGCCGCTCGGGAATTTCTTCACGCCGGATTCTCCCGACTTCTTGGCGAGAAAGTCATCGCCCACCTTTTTGTTCTTCTCCATCCGCTTGCTGCGCACGTCCTGTTGCCAGGCGATGTAGGCTTCGCGCGTCTCGGTCTCGGTAAGCTTGGACTTGTTCGCCAGCGAATCGCGCAGTCCGGAGATGAATTGCTCGACATTCGGCTCCGCGCCCTGGTTGCGCAGGTTATTGCCGAGGTTGGCGCCCAGCGCGTAGCTGCCCTTGTCCACGAGGTTGGTCGGGACGCCGGCGGGTGCTGGATCAGCCGCCATGGCTGCGCCACAAAACAGGGTGCAAAGCGGTAGAATGACTTTGTATTTCATAAGGTTTCTCAAGTGCCGCGAGACAGTAGCGGCGAGGGACGTCGAGTCAAGAATGCGGCGGCTGGCGCCGGGCCGGCTCATTCCCGATCAATCAACACGTCTCCGCCGATTATCCGTTCGAGCCGACCGTGTTCGCCGCGGACAAGGAGCGCTCCGTCAGCGTCGAGGGATTCAGCCAGTCCGCTGATCGTGCGGTCGCCGATGTGAACGCGAACGCGCCGGCCGAGGGTGATGCATTGTTGCTCCCATTCCTCGGCCAGGGCGGCGAAGCCTCCGTCGCAGACGCGCCGGTAGTCGAGGTCCAGTTCGCGCAGAATCGCAGCCGCCAGCGCGGGCCGGGAAACGGGCCGCCCAGCGGCGAGAGCCAGCGAGGTTGCAATGTCGGCAAGGTCGGCGGGGAAATCCGTCACGTTCACATCCACGCCAATGCCGAGGACGAGATGCCGCACCTGGTCCAGTTCCGCGCTGAGTTCGGTGAGAATGCCCACCGTCTTCTTCCCGCCGAGCAAGATGTCGTTCGGCCATTTGATCTGCGGCATCAGCCCGGTTTGTTCGCGGATGGCGCGCGCCACCGCGGTGGCGCCGATCACGGTCAACTGCGTCGCTGCCTGAGGCGGCAGGGCGGGGCGGAGCAACACCGAGAACCAAAGCCCCTGGCCCGGAGGGGACATCCACCGCCGCCCCATCCGCCCGCGGCCCCTGGTTTGCGACTCGGCGAACACCACCACTCCTTCCCGCACGCCGTCGCGCGCGAGTTTCTCGACCACGTCGTTGGTCGAGGTTGTTTCGTGAAACACCCGGATGTCCCGGCCCACGACATGTGTCTCGCCGATGCGGGCGACCAGGTCGTCCGCGTGCAGCACGTCGGGCGAATCGAGCAGGTGATAGCCGATGTGCGGCGTCAGCGCGATGTCATAGCCCAGCGCGCGCAATTCGGCGATGCGCCCATGAAGTTCCTGCTGCGTAATCCCGGCGGCACGGGCCAGGTCCGCGGCGGAAACGCCTTCCTCCTCGACGCGCCGCAGGGCGGCTAGAATGCGCGCATCCGTGCTCATGCGAAATCCAGCCCGATGTCCACCGCGCGCGCCGAATGCGTGATGGCGCCGACGGAGATGAGATCCACGCCCGTTTCCGCGATGGCGCGGACAGTCTGCAAATTAACCCCACCGCTGGCTTCGGTGGTCGCGCGCCCTTTCGCAATGGCGACGGCGGCGCGGAGTTGTTCGGGTGCCATGTTGTCCAGCAACACGATGTCCGCGCCCGCGTCCACGGCCTGGCGGACTTGCTCCAACGTGTCGGCCTCGACCTCGACTTTGAGGCCGGGGAATTTCGAGCGCGCGCGTGCCACGGCGGCGGCGATGGCGTTGGGCCTTGCATCCCGAAGTGCGGCGAGATGGTTGTCCTTGATCAGCACCATGTCCCAAAGGCCGAAGCGATGATTGCGTCCACCGCCGCAGGCCACGGCGTATTTTTCGAGGTGCCGCCAGCCCGGCGTGGTCTTGCGCGTGTCGAGAATGGTCGCGCCGGTTCCGCGGACCGCCTCGACAAACCGCGCGGTCAGCGTGGCCACACCGGAAAGGCGTTGCATGAAATTCAACGCCACGCGCTCGGCGGTGAGCAGAGCGTGTGTGGGGCCGGCAATGTCCAGAATCACGTCGCCTGCCGTGGCTGCGAAACCATCGGACATTCTACAGTCAACGCGCGCGAGCGGAGAAACTTCCAGGAACGCCGCAAGCGCGAATGCCGTGCCGGAGACCACCATTGGCTCGCGGGCCACCATGCGCGCGGTGGAAACGCTTTCCTCCGGGATGGTCGCCAGGGTGGTCACATCGCCGGTGCCGACGTCCTCGGTAAGGGCGGCGCGGACGTGCTGGCGGACAAGTTCGGCTGGCAGTGGTTGCACGGCGGAACCTTGCGGCAGGCCGTGCGGGGCATGAAGTGAAAACTGGTGTGTTGGAATGCCTTGAGCGGGAAACGTCCAGATACGGAGGCAGGCCTGGAGGTTCGCCCCGCTAGACAGTCCGCAGGTTCCACATGTCCGTCGCGTAGCGCGTGGCGACGAGATTTTCGATGTCAGCAGTGGCGGGAGGTTGGCCCGGTTCGACGGCTTGCCAGGCGTCTCGCAAGGCGCGTTTCACGGCGTCGGCGGGGCAGGGGAGGTTGGTGATGAAGGCGTTGTGATCGCGTCCGGCGCGGTAGTCCGGTTGCGCGCTGGGGAAGTGGAGCAGTTCGGAAATCAGCGGGAGGTTAAAACCACAAAGGAACGTCCCATGGAACAACAGCGCGTTGTGGCGCCGCCTTTGCGCGTTACCGGAGAACTTGCGCAGGGCTCCCGCGTGTTCGATTGCGAGGTCGGTGTGGCCTTGCACGGAGACGGGTAGCTTCAGGAGCTTTTCCAGCGCGGCGCGGTTGCGTTCCATCACGAACTGGTTTGTCCCCGTGACCGTGGCGAGCGGAACATCGTCGGATGCGCGCAGGATTAGCGCGTAGTTCAGGCAGCCCGGGCCTTGCACCACGGTGCCGCCGCCCGAACAACGGCGCAGCACGGGCACGCCGCGCGCGGCGCAGGCCGGGAGGTTCACCTCGACGGTCACGCGATTTGCGTATCCGACGACGACAAACGGAACGCGCGATTCCCAGAAACGCAGCACCTCGACCCCATTCCGTTCGCAGGCATCGAGCAGGAGTTCCTCAATGGCCAGATTCGCCGCGGGTTCGGGGAGCGCGAGGTCGAGGAATTTCATCTCTTGTCTTTGGGGTGTCGTCGTTTAGTTTCCGCGCACTTTGGGCATCAACGAAATGACTGAAAAGACATCTGTGAGCAAGGCATCGGGACGATCGACGGAACATCTGCCGGGCGCGCGCGCGCGGCACCAACTGGAACCGCTGGAAGAGGTGCTGGCCTACGTGCTGCGCACGCAAGGCGAGGACCACGCGCCGGCATTCCTGGAAAGCCTCGTGGACCGCCTGCGCC
>CAYQWK010000334.1:6858-7132 GCA_964420805.1 uncultured Bifidobacteriaceae bacterium
GGGTTGCGCATCTCGGGGCGGTTGAACACGCCTTACATGAACACGCTCCTGCCCGACCAGGAGCCGGCCTATCCAGGCGACCGCGAGATTGAGCGCCGCATCAAGAGCATCATCCGGTGGAACGCCATGGCCATGGTGGTGAACGCCAACCACACCCACGACGGCATTGGCGGACACATTTCGAGCTTTGCTTCGAGCGCCACGCTTTATGAGGTTGCGCACAACCATTTCTTCCACGGCAGCGATGACGGTTCGGTGGGTGATCTGGTGTTCT
>CAYQWK010000335.1:0-6065 GCA_964420805.1 uncultured Bifidobacteriaceae bacterium
CTTTGAACATCTGGTCCCGCATCGCGAGCCGGTGGGCAACGGAAACTCCGGGAACCCGCCTTCAATCCCGTTCCGCCTTCACCGGTGAATCATCAAGGCCGGGTCGTTCCAGATTCATCGCCGCGCCGTTGAGAACAACCGCCGCCAACTCCCGGCCAGCGGATATCGGATCAACGTGGCCGTCATGATTTGCCTGACTTCGGCACGCGAGACTTTGATGCGCTGCGCGGGATCGAGGACGTTTCCTGTTCGCAGCCTGGCGAGCGTTTTTACACCGATCAACACCGGCCAAGCGCACGACAACCGCACGCGGACCACGGAGCGGGGCAGGGCGTTGGTGTAATCCCAGCCGGCGGCCAGATGCGCTTCTGCAAGGTCGAGCAGTTCGTTGTACACGGGCCGCAGACGTGCAATGTTGCCCGGCTCCAGCAGGTCGCAAGCGGAGAGTCCGGCGCGGGCGAGGCGTTCCGACGGCAGGTAGCAACGGCCCTGACGCAGGTCTTTCGGCAGGTCGCGGAGTATGTTCACCAGTTGCAGCCCTTTGCCGAAGCGCACGCCGTCGCGGAGCAATGCTGCGTCGTCCAGGCGCGAACCTGGAAACAAGTGTTCCCGGCAAATGCGTGTCCAGAATTCGCCGACACATCCGGCCACGCGCCAGGTGTAATCATCGAGTTCAGCGTCCGTTTCCAGTAAGGCGATGTTCTCCATGGATGCGCGTCCGAAGCGGCGCAAGTCGAGTTCCTGCCCGCCGGTGATTGTGACCAGCACGTCGCGAATCAACTGTTGGTCGCAAGGCGTGAAGGCTTCGAGAATGGCAACGGCCTGCTCGACATTCTGAAGCAGCGTGCGCTCGGCGTTACTGCCGCCACCGGCCTCGGTGGGTTGCGCGGCGGCGATCTCTCCGAAGTTCACCGGGTCGCGTTGCTCACCGAGGATTCGCGCGCGCAACGCCGCAAGGGCCTCGAGGCGTCGTTCGATCGAAACGAGATTAGTGTCCGCAATCGTGTCGGTGGCGCGGGCGAGCAGGTAGGCCAGGCCGATTTGCGGTCGCACGGCCGCGGGAAGCACGCGCAGCGTGAGGTGGAAGGAACGCGACACTGACCGGAGCAGGTCAGTGAGCAAGGCGTTGGCGGCATGTTCCACGGCGCTAGGCAACCATGAAGCCGGGGCGGCTGTCAGCCTTCCGTTGCGCGGCACGCGGTGTGCGTTCAGTGGGGCACAGCGCATGAACACGGTTCGACAGACCAAAGCCGGCGCGATCTCCACGCAAGAGGGCGTGGGTTTCACGCGCGGTCGAACAAAATGTGGAGGTCAAAATGAGCAGCGAATCAATCCTGTCGGGTGAATCTTCCAAGCCCGCTCAACCGCCGCGCGTTTGCTGGCGTTACTGGGCACGACGGCTCTTGGTCTGCAATCCGTTCTTCCTGTGCAGCGCCGCACTGCTTCTGTTCGGCGTGAGCCGGCTTTCGCTCGACGAGAATTTTCTAGGCGAGGAAGTGGTGAGCTTGCTGTTCAACTTCTTCGCGTTGATTGGCTACGAGGTGCTGGTGGTGGTCACGGCGATCATCCTCGCGCGGCGCAAGGTCTGGTATGACTCCGCGCTGCTGGTGGTGATGGAGAACGGCCTCGTGCTCGTGCCGTTCCTGCTCTTAAGCCACAGCATCGTCATCACCGGGACGCTTGCGGCGGGGCTGGCCGCGGTGGCGGTGGTGCTGGTGGTGGCGCGATTTGGCGCAGTGCGGCGGTGGTATCCGGAGTTCAACCTTCCGGGTCGCGCCCTCGGGTTGGGCGCGGTAGTGCTGCTCCTCAACGCCGTGCTGCCGTTCACTTTCTGGCCGTGGGTTGAGGCGGACATGGACCGGTGGATTCTCCCGAACCAGCTTCTATGGTTCGCGGTCCTTCCCGCCCTGGTGTTCGCAACGCATCTCCTCCCGCAGCCCATGCGTTTCGGCGGCCTGAATCCCGAACGGCACTGGCTGCCGCTCTTCAATCACGCGTTATGGGTGGCGGGAACGGGCGTGCATGTTTGGTGCGTGGGCTACGTGTGCAAGATCGAGTTCCAGTTCGCCTGGCTCGGGCCGGTGGCGCTGGCTGCGGCGTGGACAATGTGGCGGCGCATTGATCATTGCGTGCCCGCGCCGGGCGTGCGCTGGGAGTTTCCATTGCTCGCGCTCACCTTCGTCGCGCCGTTCGTTTCTTGGAGCCAGCCGGTGTTGTTTGAAATTCTGGTGATGCTCAACCTCGCCGCCTATGCCGTGCTGGTTTTGCGCCGGGAAGGCGTCATGCGCCGCGTGCTGCGCGAATTGATCTTCTCCGCGTCCGGCCTGCTTGTCGCGGGAATGCCGGAGCCGATTCTGCATGAGATTCTGCCGGCGGCGACGCGTGCCCACGCGCTTGTCGGGGCGCTGGGATTTCTGGTGTGTCTCGGTGCGTTTCGCCGGCCAGGCGTGCGGACGGGCGTTCTCGGTTCGTGTGTGGCGATGCTGGTGACGGCCTTCGCGTTCCCTCATGCGCCGTCGCATCTGTTCGCGCACGTGGGAGCGGTGTTTCTGCTGGCGCAAAGCCTGCGTTGGACGGAGTGCAATCGGGTGACGGTTCGTGCGCGGTTGGTGGCGGCGGGCGTTTGGTGGGTGAGTGCGGCGGGTTGGATTCACGACGCGCCGGCCCAAGTGGACTGGATGCTGGGCGCGTTGGCGTTGGCGTTGCTGGGGTTGTGTGTCGTGTTGCGGATCGTGTCCGGAACGTGGCCGGGTGTAATCGTGCCGCTGGCGTCAGCGGGTGTGGTCCTCACGGTTCCGGCAGACCTGGTGGTGCAACTCGGCTCCACCGGAATCACTGCCCTGATGGCAAGCCTCGCCCTTTTCGGCCTCGGAACAGCGGTGGCCGGTACAAGGCACCGCTGGGAACGGACGCATCATCTCGCAACGACGCCGGTGGACGCCGGCGGGCGCGATTGAATCATCGGGCCGTGACCAGTTGGCTTATTTCTTCGACATGTCTTTCCACCGGCTGGCTTTGGCGAGGCGTTTCTTCCAACGCTGGAGTTGTGCCTGGACCTGTTTGGTTCCTGGGGCGCCAGTCATGGTGCGGCGGGACATGGCCATCTCGAGGTCAAAGACGGCGATGGCATCCTTGCCGAATGCCGCGTTCACCGAGCGCAATTCCTCAAGCGAGAGTTCGTTGAGCCGCTTGGCGCTCTTTTCCGCCAGTCCCACGACTGCTCCGACAACGTGGTGCGCCTGGCGGAAGGGCATGCCCTTGAGAACCAGATAATCGGCGAGATCAGTGGCCAGCAGGGCCGGATCGCTGGCGGCGGCGCGGCAGGCGGCTTCGTTCACGCTGGTGTGGCGCAACATGGCGGACATCAGGCGGACGCAGGCTCGGATGGTGTCTGTGCTGTCGAAGAGCCGCTCTTTGTCCTCCTGCAAGTCGCGGTTGTAGGTCATGGGCAGTCCCTTGAGCAACGTGAGCAGCGCCGTCAGGTTGCCGATGAGCCGCGCGGATTTGCCGCGCGTGAGTTCGGCCACATCGGGGTTCTTCTTCTGCGGCATGAGTGACGATCCCGTGGTGTAGGCGTCGGCGATCTTGATGAAGTTGAACTCGGCTCCGGCCCAGAGGATCAGATCCTCCGAAAGCCGCGAAAGATGAACTCCGGCCAGCGCGGCGGCGGCGCAGAACTGCACGGCAAAATCCCGGTCGCTCACCGCGTCCATCGAATTTTGCGTGACCAGCGGGTTGCCTTTGAAGTCCACGAATTCCAGGACTCGTGCGACGAACTCGCGGTCGAGCGGCAGCGTGGAACCGGCAATGGCGCCGCTGCCAAGTGGGCACACGTTGGTCTGCAGCAGGCAGTCGATGAAGCGCATGTAGTCGCGGTCAAACATCTCCACGTAGGCGAGCAGATGATGCGCGAGAAACACGGGTTGGGCGCGTTGGAGATGCGTGTAGCCGGGGATGATGACGCGGGCATTTCGTTCCGCGAGCCCCACCAGCGCGTCCTGCAAACCGCGCAGTTCGGCGAGCAGCGCGTCGAGTTCTTCCATGAGCCAGAGTCTCACGTCGAGGGCCACCTGGTCGTTGCGGGAGCGACCAGTGTGCAGTTTGGCCCCAGCCGGCACGCGGCGGGTCAGTTCCGCCTCGATGTTCATGTGGACATCCTCGAGTTCCGGCCGCCATTTGAACCGGCCGCTTTCGATTTCTTCCGTGATCTTGCGGAGCGTTTCGCAGATCGCGACGCACTCGCTCCGGGTGAGTACGCCGATTTTCCGGAGCATGACCGCGTGGGCGGCAGAGCCAAAGATGTCATGCCGCCACAGTCGTTTGTCGAAGGAGATGGACTCGGAAAATGCCGCGACGTCCGCCGCCGGGCCGCTGGCGAATCGTCCGCTTCTGGACACAGGTTTCTTCATAAGATCGCGCCCGGAATTTGCAGGTCGGGTTGGATCGAAGTCACGCGGGAAACGGGCGGTGTAACAAATTGGCCCCGTTGTCGCGTCCTCCTTCGCTTGAATTGGCATTGGAACATCGTGATTCAACTCTGCCTCGTGGCGGGCGCCCTGGCGGGGAATTTTGGAAAGGAACTTTCCGGGCCGTTTGCTGTCGAGACACTCAGGATTGAATGGCGTGATTCGAAGCGTGATCACACGGTGCCGGTGAAGATCTATTTTCCCAAGGGAGCGACGGGCGCGTGTCCGGTCATTGTGTTCTCACACGGCTTGGGTGGCACGCGCGACACTTACGAATACCTGGGCCGCCATTGGGCAGGCCACGGTTACGTGTGCGTCCATGTGCAGCACCCCGGCAGTGATGATTCGGCCTGGCGCGGAGCGGCACGGCCAATGGAGTCCATGCGCGCCGCGACCATGGATCCGAAGAACCTCGCGAACCGGCCGCAGGACGTGTCGTTTGCGCTGGATCAAATGACGATTCTGAATTCGAGCGAAGGACCGCTGCGCGGTCGCCTGGATTTGCAGCGAGTGGGAATGGCCGGGCACTCATTTGGAGCGTGGACCACGCTGGCGGTGGCGGGACAGAAGTTCGGCCCAACGGAGCGAAGTATGGCGGACCGGCGCGTAAACGCTGCCATCGCGATGAGTTCCCCTGTGCCAAGGCTGGCATCGGGCCGTCATTACGGAGACATCCGCGTGCCTGTTTTTCATCTGACCGGGACTTTGGACGAAAGCCCGTTGAACGAAACCAAGGCTGGCGACCGGCGGGTGCCGTTCGATTCGATCAACGGTGCGCCGCAATATCTCCTCACATTCACGGGCGGTGATCACATGGTCTTTAGCGGACGAGTTGCCGCGGGACGCGATCGGGCCAGGGACGTGGCGATACATGAGGCGATTCTGCGCGGCACCACGGCCTTCTGGGATGCCCGCCTGCGTGGCGACAAGGAGGCGGGCGATTGGTTTGAGCGCGGCGGCTTCGAGAAGGCGTTGGGCGCGCTTGCTGTTTTCGAGATGCGGAACAACGGCCCTCGCTAAAGCGATCATCTGACGGTTGCTTAAATGTGAGCTTTTTGACACGCGTTTGTCACATGGCAATGCGATGGTTGCGTTGATGAATGCGATTGAAACCATTGAGACCAGATGGACGGAGGCGGACAGGCCGCCTGCCATTCCACTCGATCTGAACGAGTGGGCGACCCCGGCGGAATTGCGCGCGTGGGTAAAAGACGGTACGGGCACACTGGATTGGGATAATCCAGAGTTGTTGCAGCGGATGCGTCAGGATCCCGATTTCGAGCCGCGTGCGATCCTGGAAACCCTCACGCTGGCTTATGCGTCCGGCGTGTTCCACAGCGAGGACGTGGCGCGGGCGTGCTCACGAGAGCCGAATTTCCGCGCGCTGCGTCCAAACCTGCCTGTGGATTCCAAGGAGTACTCGCTCTTCCGGAAATTGAACCGTGCGTTGCTGAAGGCGACGCTGGCTCACGTTGTCACCGAGGCGTTGAAGCGGCAGTTCGTTGAAGCGGAAACGATTGACCGGTTGCCGGCTGGATTGCGCCGTCTGGTGATTGAGAACACGGTGGAACGCCTCGATATCGCCCGACACCTTGATCG
>CAYQWK010000335.1:6075-7101 GCA_964420805.1 uncultured Bifidobacteriaceae bacterium
CCGAAGTGTGAAATCAAAGCGCCCTCCGGCGTGCAGGACGCAGGAGGGCGGGCAGGGCGTTGCGCGACCTTACGCCGCGTATCCGAACCGATAGTGGACCTGCTCGTTGTCGAGGCCAAGCGAACGGCCAATGTGCTTGGCGACAAATGACTCAGCCGCCTTCTTCACCATGCGGTCAAATTCGCGCGGAGGAAGTTCAACTCCCTCGTGCTTGATGGTGCGGACCTTCAGACCGCGCTCCAGCAATGCCGCGAGGAACTCCTCTGCCGCCACAGGATCATCGGTCTGGTAATCCTGTGGTTCCTTCCGGTTGCCGAACTCGATGGCGTATTCGATGTGATATTTAGGGATCATGGTTTCCTCCTTCTCGGTTGTTTACTGTGTTCTCAACTTCGCGCGGGCACGACCAGCACCGGGCATCGAGCGTGCCGGACCACACGCTCCGCGGTGCTGCCCAGCATGACGTGCTTGAGGCCCGTGTATCCGTGAGTCGCGATCACGACGAGATCAGCATGCATTAACTCCGCGGCGCGGGTGATTTCATGGAACGGTGTTCCGAACCGGACGATGGTTCGTTCCAGCGTGCCCGAATCGAGGCCGTGTGCCGGGGCGATCTTCTGCAACTGCACACGGGCCACCGCGGCCAGTTTGTCGGGGTCGTTTAGGACCGCGTAGGCGGAGAACTCCGGTGACACAACCACAGGTTCAATGACATGCAGCAGCACCACGCGGCCACCGTTGCCCGCAGCCAGCGCCGCCGCGAAGTCGATGGCTTTCATGGATGCGGGCGAGAAGTCGGTGGGCACGAGAATGTTCCCCAGTCTTATTCCGGCGGGCGCGGCTGCGACGTGCGAGCGGGCGTGTTTGCGGAACGATGTGCGGTTTTTTGCGGGAGCCTTGGCTCCTGTTGTCTTGGCGATGGCTTTCATAATCTCGGATCTCCTCTCTCGCTCTCAACGTCGGACGCTTTGCACCGGCTGCCAAACATCTTTTGGCAGATATTGCCCGCTTTTTGCCGGTGTGGCT
>CAYQWK010000336.1:0-7093 GCA_964420805.1 uncultured Bifidobacteriaceae bacterium
CAGGAAGACGCGGCGAACGTACGGTTGGAGGTTTGCGTGGTTGAAGGCGTGATGCGTTTGACGACCGAGATGCTGGCCGAGACGAACGGTCCGGCGTTCAAGGTCGGATTTCGCACCGTGGTCCGAAACCGACAGGGGGAAAACAAGATACTGCCCGGCTACATGAAATCGCTTTCCGAGGATGGCTTCCGGACCTACGGCAGGCACACGAACCTCGTGTTCCGGAACTGCACCGCGAAGAACATGCGCGGGGGCTTCGAGTTGCGCACCAAGACCAGCGTGCGGGTGGAGAATTGCGCGGCCATTGGCACGGAGCGTGGGTTTTGGATTTCCGGCGGCGCGAAGCTGGTTGCCTGCCGGGGCGACGCGCAGTTTGGCCCGCTATTGTTCGTGGAAGGCGACAACGCCGTGGCGGAACTGGAACTGTTGCCGGCCATTTCAGCGATGAATGTCCATGCGCTGGCCTTGGTTCAGGGCAACGGTCATGACCTCACGATCAAGGCGTCGAAAGACGTCGTGCCGGGCCGCGCACTGCCGGTGCTTGTCGGATTTAACACGCCCATGATGGGCGAGGGAATGGCGCCTGTTTCCGAGAAGGCCGTGCGCAAGATCACGCTGCGAAACGAGACGCCGATGCCGGTGATTGTGAGCGGCAAAGTCGATGGCGGCGTGATCGTCACCCGGGGCGAGGTCACGGAGAACAAGGGGCGCAACATCTCGGTCACGCGGCGGTGAGGGCGGGCGCATTCGCCGCTTGATTCGCGCGGGTGCGGCGACATTCTCCGCGCGTTCCAAGCGCAACCGATTTTGGAAGGGTTTTGCCATGATGAAACAACGCACGTTCAACACGATCACCCCCGCATTGCTGGCCGCCGGTATTCTCCACCTTGTCACGTCGGCTGCGTGGTCGGCGCAACCCGGTGGGGCCACGAATTCGCCGGCGCGGACGGCGTCTGCCGAGGATATCGCGCGCATTCGCGACGAAGGGTTGAACCGATCGCAAGTGATGGCAACGTTGAGCTACCTGACGGATGTCATCGGGCCGCGGTTGACTGGTTCACCTAACCTGCGCCGAGCCAATGAATGGACCCGCGACAAGCTGACTGGATGGGGATTGACCAACGCGCATCTCGAACCGTGGGGACCGTTCGGGCGCGGTTGGACGTTGAAGAGCTTCTCGGCGCAGGTGGTCGAGCCGCACGCGATTCCGCTGATTGCGTGGCCGAAGGCGTGGACGCCAGGGCTGGAGAAGCCGGTCACGGGGTCCGTGGTGTATCTCGACGCGAAGACCGAGGCGGATCTCGAAAAGTTCAAGGGCAAGCTCAAGGGCGCGATTGTGCTGGCCACCCCGCCGCGCGAACTGCGGGCGCACTTCGAGCCTTTGGCGACGCGCATTACCGAATCGAATTTGCTGCGCATGGCCAACGCCGGGCCGGAGTCGCGGCGTGATTTCTTTCCGGGCCGCCCCGCGCCGACGAACGCTCCGCCGGTGACGAACGCGGCTCCTGCGGTGGCCACGAATGCCGTGGCTCGGGCGACGAACGTCACGCGCCAGCCGGCGGCTACGGGCGCGCGATCTGCGCCGGTGAGTTCATCGCGGCTCCTGGCGTTTGCATTGCAGGAACAGGCGGCGGCATTCGTGACGGGAAGTTCGGCGGGCGACGGTGGCACGATCTTCGTGGACCGGGCGTCCGTGCCTTCCGCCACGCCGCGCGGGACGAACGCGCCGGAGGCTGGAGGCCGTTTCGGCGCAAGCCCGTGGGCGACGAACGCACCGAACACGCTGCCGCAGTTCGCAGTGGCGGGCGAGGATTACAACCGGATGGTGCGGATGATCCAGCAGGGTGAGATGTTGAGGATGACGGTGGACTTGCGCGTGCAGTTTCATGACTCGGATTTGATTGCCTACAACACGGTTGCCGAGATTCCCGGCAGCGACTTGAAGAAGGAACTGGTGATGGTGGGCGCGCACATCGATTCGTGGCACGTCGGGACCGGGGCCACGGATAACGGCGCGGGTGTGGCCGCGGCGATGGAGGCGGTGCGCATCATCAGGGCGTTGAAGTTACAGCCGCGCCGGACCATTCGCGTCGGCTTGTGGTCGGGCGAGGAGCAGGGGTTGCTGGGCTCGCGGGCCTACGTCGGCTCGCACTTTGGCTATTACACAAACATCACCAACGCGACGTTGGCGCGGTCGCCTCGCGATGAGAGCAGTAATCCCCGCCGGACGCGGACGGGGCAGGGCGGGGCGGCAAACCGTAAGCTGGTCCGCCATGGCGACCACGAGAATCTCTCCGCCTACTTCAACCTCGACAACGGCACCGGGAAGATTCGGGGTGTTTACATGCAGAACAATGAGGCGGTGCGGCCCATCTTCCGCAAGTGGCTGCAACCCTTTGCCGACCTCGGGGCGGAAACGCTCACCTTCGGCACCACCGGCGGGACGGACCACATCGCGTTTGATTCAGTCGGACTGCCGGGCTTCCAGTTCATCCAGGACCCGATCGACTATTGGACCCGCACGCATCACTCGACTGCGGATGTTTATGACCGCATCCAGGCCGACGACATGAAACAGGCGGCGACCATCATGGCCGCGTTTCTCTACAACGCCGCGATGATGGACGAGAAGCTACCGAGGAAGGCAGTCGAATGATAGCGCCGCGGCATGAAGCCCGGCGCGTGAGCCTTTATTTCGCGGAGAGGACGCGCTTGGTCATGGCCACGCCATCCTGAAGCAGGCGCTGGGCGCCAGCGTCGCTTGGAGCTTCTGCGTAGATGCGCAGGATTGGCTCGGTGCCGGAACCGCGCAGCATGAGCCATGAGCCGTCGTTGGCGATGAACTTTACGCCGTCGTAGGTCTTGGTTTCCTTGAGCGGGGACTTGAGGAGCCTGGCCGGCGGGTTCGCCTTGCAAAACTCCATGAGGGCGGCGCGTTTCTCGACGGGGAAATGCGTGTCGATGCGCGCGTAGCGGTGCGGGCCGTATTTCTTCTCCAGCGCGGCGACGAGCTTGTTGATGGACTTCTTCTCCGTGGCCAGCATCTCGAGCAGCATCAAACCGGCAAGAATGCCATCGCGCTCGGGGATGTGGCCGGGGAAGCCGATGCCGCCGCTTTCCTCCGCGCCGAGGACGTAGTTGCCCTTGAGCATCTCGGCGCAAATGTACTTGAAGCCCACCCCGGTCTCGACGAGTTCGATTCCAAGCTCCGCGCACATTTTGTCCACCATGCTCGTTGTGGTCAGGGCCTTGATCATGCGGCCGTTCGCCCCGCGGTTGTTCACGTAATGATTGAGCAACAGGCAAATGATCTGGTGCGTGCTGAGGTAATTCCCGCGCCCATCCATGCCGCCAACGCGGTCGGCGTCGCCGTCGGTGACGAGGCAGATGTCGTGCGGGTGCTTCTTGAGATAGGCGGCGCTGGCCACGTAGTTCCTGGCGATCGGCTCGGGATTGATGCCGCCAAAGAACGGGTCGTGTTTCGCGTTGAGCGTGGTCACGCGGCAGGTCGTGCCCTTGAGCAATTCCTCGAAGCAGCCTGCGCCGACACCAAAGAGCGGGTCATGCGCGAAGCGCGCCTTGGACTTGGCGATGAGCTTGAAGTCCACCAGCTTCTTGATGGCCGTGAAATGCGCTGCGCGCAGGTCGCTCTCGACGGCTTTGCGTCCCGGCGCGGCATTGAAGGGCAGCGCCTGCACGGGTGTCTTGTCCAGCAGTGCCTCAATCGCCTGGCAGGTGGCCGGCTCGGCGGAACCGCCGAAGTGGGCCTTGAGTTTGAACCCGTTGAATGAAGGCGGATTGTGGCTGGCCGTGATCATTACGCCGCCCACCGCGCGCTGCGCCTTGACCGCGAAGGACACGGCGGGCGTGGGCGTGGGCACGGCCGTGAGCGCGACATCGAAGCCGTTGCCGAGCATGATCTCGGCGGTGCGGCGCGCGAATTGATCGGACAGAAAACGGCGGTCGTAGCCAACGATGACACGCTTCTCTGTGCCGGGCACGGGGTTGCGCTTCCAGAATTCCGCCGTGGCCTGCGCGACACGGTCAACATTCGCGAATGTGAAATCCTCGGCGATGATTGCCCGCCATCCGTCTGTTCCGAATTTAATGCTCATTTTTGGAAGGGCGGATTTGTGCCGGGCGTGGCGGAAAAGTGCAAGCTGCGACTCGGGGCTGGCGCGAAGATTCTCGATCACATTCGAGCGAGGGAACTGGGTCGCCTCGGTAGGGTGAGCGTCCTCGCGAGACTCCCTTCTGAACGTGGGGTGTGGAAAGTGCGGCCGGGCTACTTTGCTTTCCGGGCGGCGGGCAGTGCCATGGATTTCCCGACGGCAGCGTTGCACACCGCGCATTCCTTGAGGTCGGCGTAGGCCGGAGCGGCTTCGGCCACGCCAAAGGCGGCGCCATGCTCCAGCTTGCGGAAACGTTCGAGCGCCTCCATGCCCTCCTGACGTTTCTTCTCCAGCGCGTCGAGGAGTTGCGCTCGGGCGTGTTGCGAGAGTTGCAGGTTGTTCATGCGGCGTTCCATCCAGGTGCGAACCAGTTCGTTGATCACCGCCAGGCGCTCGTTTGGAATGTCGCTGTGGAGTTGCTTGCGTTGGGCTGCGGAGAGTCCGGGGCCGAACGTGCCGCCTTCGTGCTTGAGACCGTAGAAGCTCCGCGGACGCGAGCGGTAGGTTTCGAGCGCCCAGATGGTGGGATTGCAGATCGGGCACGAGTAGATGAAATGGAAGTAATTCTGCTTCTCCTTGCGCAACAGAATCTGCGCCGCGTCCTCGGTCGAAACGCCGTCTTCGTAGAGGCCTTCGAGCACGCTGAAGAAGATGAACCGCCCGGTTTCATCGAGTTGCGACGGCGGGCGCGTGTTGACCGGGCCGGCGGCGGCCACGGCGATGGTGAATAGCAGGGCGGCGAGCGGATGGAGCAGATTTCGTGTGTTCATGGACGGCATCATGCTCGCAAGCGCGGCGCGAGTTGTCAGGCCTATGTGCGGCGGTTGTAAAAGAATTGTCTGCCGGTCCGCTGTGGCCGGATTCGCGGGATGTTTTCTCCCAACAGCAAAGGGCGCGTGGGCGCGCCGCGGTTCACAACGCCAGCGCGTTGATCGTCCGCTTCTCGAGTTCCTCGCGCAGGACCATGTAGAGCTGCGGATTGCGCAGCGCCAGGATTTGCAGCGCCGCCAGCGCGGCGTTGGCGGGTTCCAATACCGTGGTCACCGGCACGGCGCTTGGCGCGCGGAGCGAGGACCAGACGTCCTCGGGGAAGTCCTTGAAGCTCGCCGGGATTGTGATGGTCGGGACGGTTGTGTTCGCGGCAATGGTCGGGCCGGCGCCATTCGAGCGGCCGATGAATGCGATGACCACCGAGTCAGGAACTTGCTGGACCAGGCGATTCAATTCCAGGATGCCACGCACGGGTTCCTTGTGGATTGAGCAAGTCACTGTTTGCACCGCGACCGGCGCGGGCGAGGCACCGCTGATCTGATCGATGGCCTTGATTACGGGGCTGACATCGTCCTTGTCGGAGCCGCGCCAGATGATGATCTGCTGCCGCGGCAGACGGAAGCCGTCGGTGATTTCCGCCACATGGAGGTATTTCGCGGCCACATCGTCGAGCTTGCCGCCGTCGCGATACGCCTGCTTGTCGATGTAGGCGCCATTCTCAAGAACGCGCCAGGAGTCGTTGTCGATGACATCCGCCAGGAGCAGCGTGCCGTCGGAGGCGAGGCCGAACTCGACTTTGAAATCGACCAGCGTGCGGCCCTCGATCTGCCAGGCCTTTTCCAGCACAAGGAAGGCACGGCGGGCGAGTCGGCCCATCTCGGCGAACCGGTCTGCCTCGTTCGCGTGGGAAAACACCTCGGCTGCCGGCAGTACCAGAAACGGCTTTTGACCGTGAATGGGCCTGGACGGCTCGAACAGCTCAATGGTCGCCGTGGCCGGTACGTAGTGCATCAACGGGTCATCGCAGAGCAGGGCATGGTTCTTCCAAACGCGGTCCTTGGTCTTGAGGAAGAACTCAAGCAGCAGCTTTGGGAAGAGGTGTCCCTTGGCCAGACCGGGCATGCGCTTGAGATAGGAACCATGCGCCTCGCGGCGGAGGACGACCTCGTAGGGCAGCATCGTGCAGCCGGGGGCGAGGAATGTCGTGGCATCGATCTGCTCCTCGAAGCCGACCGGGATGCCGCAGGCCTTGAGCAGCCGGAAATTATTGCAGGTGGTGCGGGTCGAGAGCGCGGCCTTGCCGGCAATGAGATCGTGCTTCGCGCCGTCCCCGGCGGTGATGTCGTCCTTCGAGATGATCAGGACTTTCCCGGGAATGTTGGTGGCGCGGATGACCTTGGTTTTGCCTTCGGTCAGTTTGTCTGTGGCGACGATCTTTTGTGTGTTGTTTGACATGGTGCTGGTGCCGCCCGCCGGTTTTGGTCGGGCGCGGCGGAAAATGGTCAAGGACTGGCTGGCTGGCAAGTGGGTTTGTGGGGGGCAAGTGTCTCGAAACGGCGTGGCATGCCACCGGACCCAGAGGGCAATCAGTCGCCAACGGCGATTTCATTGCTTTTCGAATATCGCTGCAGGGTGTCGATGGGGGCGGTACTCACTCTGCAAACAAGGTTGCGTCGAGTGTTCCGATTGCCGGGCTTGTCAAAACCGGCGTCCGGGATTTTCACTCAGCACGACACCATGCGCAACGCGGACAAACCACCAATACCTGCGACGTTTTCCTGGCGTCGCGTCGCCAACTCTCTTTGGAGGATTTGTTTGCTGGCCTGGCTCGCGCTCACTCTTTGGCCGGTGGCTTACCGGGTGACCCGGTTGGCCCAGATCATCTTGTTCGCAATCGTCTTTGCTGGTGCGCTGGCATGGTGGTGGCGACATCGATGGGTTCGCTGGTCGATGCTCGCGGCCGCCGGCGTTACGGTTGGTTTCGCTTTGCTGCCGGGCCGGGTGGCGGACCCGGTCGCGCTGCGGACGCGCTACGTGACCGGGTTGCGCGATTTCGAGAACGTGCGCTACGTCTGGGGCGGCGAGAATGGACTTGGAATCGACTGCTCCGGGCTGGTGCGCCGGCCTTGGTTCAACGCCTTGTGGCGCGA
>CAYQWK010000337.1:0-7051 GCA_964420805.1 uncultured Bifidobacteriaceae bacterium
GCCTGATGTCGTTCGCGATGCCGGGGTTGCTGGGCAGCCGCGCGCAGTTCGCGAAACTCTACGACGCGAAGGAGGATCCGCACGCCCGCCGCCGGCTCTCCGCGCGCGTGCGGCCGTTCCTGCTGCGCCGCACCAAGTCGCAGGTGGCGAAGGATCTTCCCGAGCGCATCGAGGAGGATCTGTTTTGCGAGATCGAGGGCGAGCAGAAGGCGCTCTATCGCGCCGAGTTGAAACGTGCGCAGCAGATGCTCCTGCGTGTCCAGACGCAGAAACAGCTCAATGACCAGAGGTTCAACTTCCTGACCTCGCTGCTGAGGCTGCGGCAGATTTGCTGTGATCCGCGGTTGGTGAACGACAAGGCGAAAGGCCCGGGCGCGAAGGTTGAGGCGCTGGTTGAGCAGCTCGAACCGTTGATGGAGGAGGGGAACAAGGTGCTCGTCTTCTCGCAGTTCGTGACCATGCTCGACCTGTTGAAGGCCGAGTTGGAACCGCGTGGCTGGCCTCTGTTTTACCTCGCGGGCGACACCGAGAACCGCGGCGAGCTGGTGAAGAAATTCCAGGCGGCGGACGGCGCTGCGGTGTTCCTGATTTCGCTCAAGGCCGGTGGTTTCGGCCTCAATCTCACCGCGGCCAGCTACGTGGTACTATTTGATCCGTGGTGGAATCCCGCCGTCGAAAACCAGGCCATCGACCGCACGCACCGCATCGGCCAGCAGCGCAACGTCATAGCCTACCGGTTGCTCATCAAGGACAGCATCGAGGAGAAGATTCGCGCCTTGCAGAAGACCAAGTCCGCGCTCGCCGAGGATGTGCTCGGAGAGGAGAAGTTCTCGCAAAGCCTCACGCTGGACGATCTGCGGTTCCTCTTCAGTGATGGTTGAGGTGGTCCAACGAGATCACGGCGCATGACCCGCCTTCTTCCCATTCTGTTGGCTGCTGGCCTGGTTCTCGTCGGCACGGTCCGTGCGCAGGAATTCGATCCCGCCGCGATGATTGAGCAGGCCGACGAGTGGATCAGCGAGAACATCGACGACGAGGTGCTCGATGCGCTGGGCGTGGACCGGGACCGCGCGCGGAGATTCCTCGGCGAGTTGCACCGGCAGTTTCGCGGCACGTACGTCTATGATCTCGCCGCGTGGCGCGACACGGCGCGGCAGTTGGAGCCCGTGCTGTCGGCCCACGAGGAAACTGCGCCCTACGCCGCGTGGTTGCGGGCGCATCTGGATGACTTCGAGGTGTCGCGGCAACTCCGGCAGGAGGTCGCCCCCGCCGCCACAAACAGCGCGCGCCTTCCCGAGCCATCGCCGCAGTTGGAACGGACGGTCTGGGTGAAAGTCATTGCCCGGCGGCCCGCGCCCGGCACCGCCGTGAACAAACAGGTGACGTGGCTCAAGGCGCTCTTCGCGGAGGAAAAGGCGCCGCCGGAACTGGTGTGGATCGCGGAGGTTGAGTCCGGTTTCAACGCGCGGGCGCGCAGCCCGGCCGGCGCGGCGGGGATGTTCCAGTTGATGCCGGCGACGGCGCGAGGACTGGGAATGTCCGTGGGTTTCTTCCGCGACGAGCGTCTCGATCCGGAGAAGAGCGCGCGGGTGGCGGCGCGTTATTTGCGCAGCCTGCACGGGCGGTTCGGCGACTGGCGGTTGGCCTTTGCGGCCTATAATGCCGGCCCCAGTCGTGTGGCGGCCTTGTTGAAGGAGTACAAGGCGCGGACTTTTGACGAGATCGCCCGGTTTCTGCCACTGGAGACGCGGATGTACGTACCAAAGGTCGAAGCGGTTCTTCGCAAGCGCGAGGGCCTGGGAGTTGCGGAGTTGAAGATGCCCAAGACTTGAAGGCGGTTTGGATACGGGGAGGCTTCCGCCGTCCCGCTGTGTAAACAGTTCGTTAAGCTTGTAACTGCGGGAGCGTTTGGGTGGTCTTGCCCGGCGTGATGAAGATTTGTTTTCCCCTCTCGTGCATCGCCACGGCAGTGATCGGGTTGGCCTTTTCGGCGGTGGCGCAGAATCCCGGCGGGGACCGCCCGCCTTTCGGTGGACCGCCGGATTTTGACGGGCCGCCGCCCTTTGGCCCAGGGCGCGGGCCTGGCGGGCCTGGCGGCTTTGGCGGGCCGCAACAGGAAGAGCGCAAGCTGGTTTCGCAATTCGACAAGGACGGGAACAATTGGCTGAACGCGGCCGAACGCAAGGCGGCGCGCGAGTTCTTGAGCAAAGAGAAGGCCGAGGGGCGTGGTCCGCGCCGTCCCGGCGGGCGCGGTGGCGGTGGTGAAGGCGAAAACGGCAAGCCCGGTGTTAAGCTGTCTCCCAAGGACGTCAAATCTTACGGCAAGGAGCCGTTGTTCGATCTCTCGGTTTTGCGCACGGTCTTCATCGAGTTCGACAACAAGGATTGGGAGAAGGAACTCGGTGATTTTTACCGGACCGATGTGGACGTTCCGGCCAGGGTGACGGTGGACGGCAAGGTGTATCCGGATGTGGGTGTGCATTTTCACGGCGCTTCCTCGTATTTCACGGTAGGGGAGGGATCAAAGAGGTCGTTGAGCCTGTCGTTTAATTTCCAACATGAGGACCAGCGGTTGCTCGGCTATCGCAACCTCGACCTGCTGAACTCGCATACGGACCCGACCTTCCTGCGCACCGTGCTCTCGCTGCAGATCACGCGCGATTACATCCCGGCCCCCAAGGCGAATTTCGCGCGTGTGGTCATCAACGGAGAGAGTTGGGGCGTTTTCATCAGCGTGCAGCACTTCGACAAGGACTTCATCAATGACAACTTCCAGACCAAGAAGGGCGCGCGATGGAAGGTGCCCGGCAGCCCGCGCGCCCAAGGAGGCTTGAAGTACCTCGGTGAGAACCTCGTGGACTACAAGAAGCACTACGAGATCAAGTCCAAGGACGAACCGAAGGCATGGACCAACTTGATCCGGCTTTGCCGCGTGCTCGAACAGACGCCTGCCGAAAAACTTGAGAAGGCGCTGGAGGGGTTGCTCGACATCGAAGGCGCGCTCAAGTTCCTCGCCCTCGAAAACGTATTGGTCAACAACGACGGCTACTGGGTCCGAACCAGCGATTACAGCATCTACGAAGACGAGAAGGGGAAGTTCCACCTTGTCCCGCATGATGAAAACGAGACGTTCGCCCTGCCGGGCGGGCCGGGATTCGGCGGCGGGCGCGGTGGGCGGCGTGGCCTGGGCGGTCCCGGCGGTGGTCCAGGTGGAGGCGGCCCCGGCGGAGGCGGCCCCGGCGGTGCAGGGGTGCAGATCAAGGGCGTGGAGCTTGATCCGTTTTACGCGGTCAAGGACTCGAACAAGCCATTAATCAGCAAATTGCTGGCGGTGCCGTCGCTGCGTGCACGTTATCTCGGCTACGTCCGCGACATCGCGGAGCGTTGGCTCGACTGGCGCAAGCTGGAGCCGGTTGTGAAGCAGCATCAGGCTCTCATTGCCGCGGACGTGAAGGCTGACACGCGCAAGCTCGATAGCTACGAAGCCTTCCTGAATGGCGCAACCGGCGAGGTTCAAGCGCAGGGGAATTTTGGTCCCCCACGCCGGACGACCTTGAAGAGCTTTTGCGACCAACGCCGCGCCTACCTTCTTAACCTGCCAGAAGTGAAATCCACCAAAGCCATTCGGTGAACCTACGGTTTCCGTAGCACGCGCCTTGACGGCCACAACCCGTCGGTGTTACCAGAATCGCACCACACTATTAGCGGTGTGGCTTCGGTTTATGCGATGCCCCAAATGCGGCTGTCTGGATGACAAAGTGATCGACTCGCGGTCTTCCCGCGAGGGGGCGGCCATCCGCAGGCGGCGCGAGTGCCTTCAATGCGCGTTCCGCTTCACCACCTACGAGGAAGTCGAGAAGGCCGCCGTGCTTCGCGTTTTGAAACGAGATGGCCGCCATGAGGATTTCTCCCGCGACAAGCTGGTGACGAGCCTTCAACGCTCCTGCCAGAAGCGGCCGGTAAGTCCGGAGCAGGTCGAGGAATTGGCCGATCGCATCTACAACGAACTGCTCGCCACGCACGACCGCGAGGTTTCCTGGCGTGAGATCGGCGAGAAGGTCATGGCTGGACTGCGCGCCTTGGACAAAGTCGCCTACATCCGCTACGCGAGCATCTACCGGCAGTTCGAGGAGCCGGATGAGTTCCTCACCGAGATCAAGAAACTGGAGAAACCGCATGATACTCTTACGATCCGATTGCCTGGAGTTTGAACTCAGCAACGGCGAGAAGATTCCCTGCTCCGCCGAGGTCGTGACCCTGGAACTCCTCGGAAGCGCGCTGGAGTTCGTCGAGCGGCATGTAATCGAGAATGCCGCTGCGGCGGTGCTGCACTATTTCCGCCACGAGTTGGGCAAGACTTCTGTGACCCTAGGCGAATTCACCGCCGCGCTCGAATCCGCACTGCGCGCACTCGGGCTGAATGTGGTGTGTGAATCCAATCCTGGACAGTCCGCGCCGGAGCCGCAGACCTCGGTCGCGCATTCCGACCTCCGCGTTCTGGCCTCGCAGTCGGGGAAATGCTTCGAACTCGGCTTCTTCTCCAGCCTGCGCCTGGAGATGCAGGACCGCATGCGGCAGGCTCCGGATGTGATGCGCTTCTTCGGGTTGCGTGGTTGCGTGAAGCAGATGATCGGCGCGCGGCGTTGGAGTCCCCGCTGTCAGCAACTCAGCGATCACATTGTGGACTACTTGCGCGGCTGTCTGGCGCGGGAAAATTCCGGCCAATCCTGCCACCTGCTGGTGATGTGAGGACAGTTGCTCGCGTGGGAAAACGCGGGAAAGGTCAGGTCTGGCGGAAAGTGATCCTGGCTTTGCTCAGATCGTAGGGGGACATTTGTACGCTCACCTTGTCGCCGACGCTGATGCGGATGAAATTCTTGCGCATTTTGCCGGAGATATGGGCCAGCACCTCGTGGCCGTTTGGCAGCGTAACCCGGAACATCGTTCCGGGCAGTACCTGGCTCACGGTACCTTCCAATTCGATGGGTTCTTCTTTGGCCATCGCGCGTTGAGGTTGAGTTGTTTCGGTGTGACCCGGAAACGCCGTAGTGCCGGGCCGTTGTGGCCGGGGGAATAGCTCGTTCCGCGCTTTAGAATCAAGTGATTTCCCGCTCTCAACCCGTTCTCCGGCGCATCTTAGTGTCTTGCGTGATGCGCATTTCTCGATGGTGGGACTCGTCGCGCTCTGCGACGTGTGGCGCCACGTCCAGCGTCGCAACAGACGACCTCACGCCCTCCTTACCTTCCGCTCTGCGCGGAAGGGGTTGTTGCAGTGCGACAAACACTACCTCCCCTAAAGTGCGATGCCCCCGCTTTCAACGCCCGCCGGATGCCTTGTCTGATTTGTCCAGCGCCGCGCGCAGTTTCTCATCCAGAACTTCCACGGCCGCCTCCTTTTTGAGCCCCGTGAAAAACGCGGGCATCTGCTTCTCGAGTTCCACTTGCTTGAGCACCTCGCTGATCCGCTCGCGCACCTCTGCAAAGTCCGTCTTCCTGGTCGGGGTGATCTCGTGGAGCTTGATGATGTGGTAGCCGTAATCGGTGGTGACCAGGTCGCTGACCTCACCGGGCTTTAGGGCGAACGCGGCCTTCTCGAACTCCGGCACCATGGCCCGCCTTGCATCGTCCTTGGCGCGGGTGAACTTGTATTCGCCTTTGTTCTCCTTCACGGACGGATCTTCGGAGAATTCCGCGGCGAGCTTCGCAAAGTCCTCATCCTTCTTCGCCCGTTCGAGGACTTTGTGCGCGCGCTCCCGCTTCCCCAGCTTCTGCTCGACGCTGACCGGCAGGCCGGTTTTCTCGTCGCGCGTTGCGAAAAGAATGTGGCTGGCCCGGGCAATCTCGGGCTGGGTGAAGGCCTCGCCGTTCGTCTCGTAGAACTTCCGCGCGTCCGCCTCCGGGACGGTAATCTTGTTCTTGAGTTCGCGGGTGACGACCTCCTCAGAGATGGCCTGCTCCATCACACGGTTGGTGAACTGCGCGAGGGTCAGGCCGAGCGATTTCAGGTGCCGCTCGAACGCCTCCTCCGAATTCGCGTTGCGGCGCGATTCTTGAAAGAACTTCACGGAGTTCGTCTTTGCGCGCACCCGGTCCTCATCCGTCGCTTTGTTGACCAGCAGTTGCGTGACAATCATCCGGTCGAGCAACTGCGCCTCGGCGCCATCGCGCCGCATCTCCGGCAGCACCTGGCCGCGCGCGGCCAGGTTGGCCCGGAACGCGATGAAGGCGTCGTCCAACTGTCCGCGGCGAATCTCCACGCCCTTGCCCCGGGCGATGACCGGCCCGGCCATGAAGTCGTCGGCGGTGGCAGCGCGGAGCGCAGAGGGCGCGGCCAGCACAAGGGCGGCCAGAATTGCGTGCAGGCGCATAAGCTCAGAGTTTGACCACGCGCACGTTGGTAATGTCGGGATCACGCTGCAATTCGTCGAGCAGGGCCTGCGGCGGAACGCTGTCGAGGTTCAGCACCGTAAGGGCCTGCCCACCGAGCGCGTCGCGGCTCAGGCTCATGCTGGCGATGTTGACGTGGTGCTTGCCCATCAGCGAGCCGATGTGGCCGACGATGCCGGGCCGGTCCTTGTTGTTGACCATGAACACCACCCCGTGCGGCACGATTTCTACCGGTTGGCTGAACACGCGGACAATGCGCGGGTTGTTCGGCGACCCGAAGAATGTGCCGCCGGCGGAAACCTTCTGCGTGCCTGAATAAACCGCCACGTGCAGCCATTCGTTGAACGTGACCGGCTCGTCGGATTTCTTCTCTTCGACCGAGATGCCCGCCGAGGCCGCGGCGGCGCGGACGTTGACGTTGTTCACGTCCTTGATCGCGCCGGATTGGAGGAATCCGAGCAGGATGGCGCGGGTGATCGGGTCGATGTTCGGCAACTCACGGGCTTTGCCGCCGTAGGTGATGTGGATGCGGTCCACCGTCGGGGGCGCGACCTGGCGGAGCAGTTTGCCGAGTTTTTCACCCAGCACGAGGTAGGGCTCCACCTGCTCATAGGTGCGCGCGTCGAGGAAGGGCAGGTTCACCGCGTTGCGCACTTCGCCGGTG
>CAYQWK010000338.1:0-7041 GCA_964420805.1 uncultured Bifidobacteriaceae bacterium
TCTTCCTCGCCGAAGTGCTCACCACACACGAGCTGCCACCCGACGAACCTGCCCGCGACTTCTGCGGGAAATGCACGCGCTGCATCGACGCCTGCCCCACGCAGGCCATCACCGGCCCGCGCACCATGGACGCCCGCCGCTGTGTGTCCTATCTCACCATCGAGCACAAGGGCAGCATCCCGCTCGAGTTCCGAAAAGCCATCGGTGACCGCATCTACGGCTGCGATGACTGCCTCGACGCCTGCCCGTGGAATCGCTTCGCCCAAACCAGCCACGAAGCCGCCTTCCAGGCCCGCCAGAGCGTGTTCGCGAAAAGCTTGCGCGACTTCCTCTCGCTCACCGAAGACGAGTTCCGGGCGCTGTTTGCCAAATCACCCATCAAGCGCATCAAACGTCACGCCTTCCTGCGGAATGTTTGCGTGGCTCTCGGCAACACCGGCACGGCGGACGACCTTCCCGCCCTCCAACAAGCCGCCGCCGATCCGCATCCGCTGATCGCCGAGCATGCCGCGTGGGCGATCGAGCAGATCGCAGCGCGGGGTTCATGAGAGAGGGCTCTTCGCACTGTAGTCCCGCCTTCAGGCGGCTCAGAACCGGCTAAAGCCGGGACTACAATACAGGTTGGCCTTCTCGCTTCGCCGGAAGCGATCAACCGAGCGCTTCGAGCATCACTTTGAGCTTCGCGAGCTTGTCTTCCCAGTCGGTCTTTCGCTGCTGATGCTCGTCGAGCACTTTTTGCGGGACTTTGGAGGTGAAGTTGGTGTCGGCGAGTTTCGCGGTGACCTTTTCGAGCTCGGATTCGACTTTGGCGACCTCTTTGCCGACGCGGGCCTTTTCGGCGTCCACATCGATCAAACCGTCGAGAGGCAGGAAAAGCTCGCCGAGAGGTGTCAGGGCCGCTGGAGTGCCTTTTTTCGGCTGGAAGGCCGCATCGACCTCCAAGGGCTCCGCATTGAGAAGGATGCGCAAAACCTCGATTTCGTGATTTGGCAGCTCGGAGGCCGGTTTGAGCACAAAACGCACCTTCTTGTTGATGTTGAAGGTGCTCTTCAGACCGCGGCCGAGCTCCACGGCCTTGTACTTGTCGTTCGCGGCCTGTTCGTCCTCGGGAAGAATGCCGAAGTGGGCGAGTTCGTCCGCATCGAGCGGTTTCGGCCACGGGGCGAACATGATGCTCTTGCCGCCTTGGTTTTCAGGAAGGTCGGCGTTGAAGCCCATGCCGTGCCACAGCTCTTCGGTGATGAAGGGCATGAAGGGATGGAAGAGACGCAGCGTGTGGCCGAGCACGAAGTCGATGACGGCGAGGGTGTTCGCTTTGCGCTTATCGTCGCTGCCTTGCAGCACGGCTTTGGAGGCTTCGACATACCAGTCGCAATACTCGCTCCAGAAAAAGCGGTAGAGCGTCGCGGTGGCGTCGCTGAAGCGGTATTCTTCCAAAGCGGTGCTGACCTCGGCGATGGCGGTGTTGAGGCGCAGGAGGATCCATTTGTCGTCGCTGCTGAGCAGCGCGGCGCTGATCTCCGTTTCGGTGGCGCCGCCTTGCATCTGGCGGAAGCGGGCGGCGTTCCAGAGCTTGGTGCAGAAGTTGCGGCCGAGCTCGACGTTCTTTTCGTCGAAGCAGATGTCCTGACCCAGCGGCGCACTGCGCATGATGCCAAAGCGCAACGCATCGGCGCTGTAGCTGGCGATCAGTTCCAGCGGATCGGGCGAATTGCCGAGCGATTTGGACATTTTGCGGCCCTGCTTGTCGCGGATGATGCCGGTGAAATAGACGTTCTTGAACGGCAGCTCGCCCATGTATTCGTAGCCCGCCATGATCATGCGCGCGACCCAGAAGAAAATGATGTCCGGCCCGGTGACGAGGTCGGTGGTCGGATAAAACTTCTTCAACGTCTCTGTGTTCTCGGGCCAGCCCATCGTGGCAAACGGCCAGAGCCAGGAACTGAACCACGTGTCGAGCACGTCGGGGTCTTGCTGCCAGCCTTGCGCTTCCATTCGAGCTATGAGCTTTGAATCCAAAGTGCAAACGGTCAGCTCGATCTCTCTTCCGTCCAAATCATCTTTCTTCTGAAGCTCAACGCCTTCGTTCAAAAGTTTTCCAGCATCGGATGAAACCTGCTTGCCATCAATCGTGATGGCAATTTCAGCCGACTCATTTCCGATGAACCGAAGATCATCAGGAAGCGAGAGCAAATCAGAAACCGCGACGTAGCAAGAACCCAAGCCCATCGAGTCGATGGTTTTCCTCCACACCGGAATCCGATGTCCCCACCAAAGCTGGCGGCTGATGCACCAGTCCTGAATGTTCGTCAGCCAGTGATCGTAAACCTTCGCCCAACGGTCGGGATGAAACTTCATCCGCCCTTCCGCCACGCATGCCTTGGATTCCGGCACGGCGGGATATTTCAAAAACCATTGCTCGCTCAAACGCGGCTCGATCGGCACGTCCGCGCGCTGGCTGAAACCGACGTTGTTCTCGTAAGGCTTTTCTTCGATGAGCACTTCGGTCTCGCGCAATTTTTCCACGGCGATTTTCCGCGCCTTGAAACGGTCCAACCCGCGCAGGTCAGCGCCCGCGAGGTCGTTCATCGAGCCGTCGGCGTTGATGACTTCGATGAGCGGCAGTTTGTGGCGCGCGCCGATGTCGAAGTCCGCCTTGTCGTGTGCGGGCGTGACCTTGAGCACGCCGGTGCCGAATTCAAAATCCACGTGCTCGTCGCCGATAATCGGGATGAGCTTCTGTTCGCGCGGCAATTCCGCCGGCAACGGCCGCACGATGTGCTTGCCGATGAGCGCCGCGTAACGCGGGTCCTTCGGATTCACGGCCACGGCGGTGTCGCCGGGAATCGTCTCGGGGCGCGTCGTGGCGATGGTGAGCCATGTGTCCGGCGCTTCCGCGACCTGCACCTTGAAGTGATACATGAAACCTTTCTGCGGTTTCATTTCCACTTCCTCGTCGGATAGCGCCGTCTGCGACACGGGGCACCAGTTCACCATGCGTTTGCCGCGATAGATGAGATTCTTTTTGTAAAGCTCGACGAACACCTTCTGCACGCAGCGCGAATACTCCGGATCCATCGTGAAGCGTTCGCGCGTCCAGTCGCACGAGCAACCGAGCTTCTTGAGTTGGTTGATGATGATGCCGCCCTTTTCTTCCTTCCACGCCCAGACGCGTTTCAAAAACTCTTCGCGACCGAGGTCATACTTGGTCTTCTTCTCTTCCTTCTTCAGCGCCTTCTCAACCTGCACCTGCGTGGCGATGCCCGCGTGGTCCGTGCCCGGCAGCCAGAGAACTTCCTTGCCGTCCATGCGCGCCTTGCGGCTGAGGATGTCCTGGATGGTGTTGTTAAGCACGTGCCCCATGTGAAGCATGCCCGTGACGTTCGGCGGCGGGATGACGATGGAATACGCCGGGCGCTTGTCGGTAACGCGCGCCGGGTCGGCGGTGAAGCAACCGTGCTTCTGCCAGAAGTCATACCATTTGTCCTCAACGGACTGCGGTTCGTAGGCTTTGGGAATCTCGGACATAGTTCAAAAACCACGGATGCAGGGAGACACGGAGCAATCTGTTCCTGAGTTGTCTTCCACTCCGTGCCTCTGTGTCGCTGCGGTTATGGTTATTTCTTCAACAACGCGAACTCCATCGAATCCACCAGCGCCTTGAGGCTGGCCTCGATGATGTTCTCGCTCACCCCCACGGTGCCCCACTCGCGCCGTCCATCGGTGGACGTGATGAGCACGCGGGTCCGGGCGGAGGTGCCGGTGGCGCCGTTGATGATGCGCACCTTGTAGTCGGTCAGGCTGATGGCCTTGAGCCGGGGGAAGAATTTGATCAACGCGCGTCGCAGCGCCCCGTCCAGCGCGTTCACGGGGCCATCCCCCTCGGCCACGGTGTGCGCGGTCTTGTCGCCCACGCGCACCTTCACAGTGGCTTCGCACACGGATTCACGGGCATCGCGACGCATCGAGACATGGTAGGCGTCCACGGTGAACAGCAGTTCCGGGTTGTGGTCCAGCACGCCGCGGATGAGCAGCGCCAGGGAAGCCTCGGCAGCCTCGAACTCGTAACCCTGTGCCTCCAGTTCCTTGACCTTGGCCGTGATCTCGCGCGTCTCCGGCGCATCCGGCGCGAGCTTGAAGCCCAATTCCGCCGCCTTGAGCAGAATGTTCGTGCGTCCGGACATGTCGCTCACCAGCACGCGGCGGTGGTTGCCCACAGCCTCGGGAGTGACGTGCTCGTAGCTGCGCGAGACGCGCTCGATGGCATGAACGTGCATCCCGCCCTTGTGCGCGAAGGCCGTCTGACCGACCCACGGCGCGCGCGGGTCATGCCGGATGTTCGCCACCTCGTTCACGTACTCGGAAAGCTCCTTCAACTTCGGCAGCGATTTGGCCGGCAGACAGCGCAGGCCCATCTTCAATTCCAGCGTCGGCATCACGCTGATAAGGTTGCAGTTGCCCGTGCGCTCGCCGATTCCATTGACCGTGCCCTGCACCTGCGTGGCCCCGGCCTCGATGGCGGCGATGGCATTGGCCACGCCGAAACCCGCGTCATCGTGCGTGTGAATGCCGATGCGGCAGTTCAACTTCGAGATAGCCAGCTTGGTTGTCGCCGCGATCTCGCGCGGCAACCGGCCTCCGTTGGTGTCACACAGCACGATGCAATCGGCCCCGGCCTTCTCCGCGGCCTGCCAGGTGGCGAGCGCGTATTCCGGCTCGTCGGCGAACCCGTCAAAGCTGTGTTCTGCGTCGTAGATCACGGTCTTTCCGTGGTCCTTCAAATACCGGACCGTGTCGCCGATCATGGCGAGATTCTCATCCGGCTTTGCGCGCAGCACCTCGGTGACATGCAGCAACCACGTCTTCCCGACGATGGTAACCACGGGCGTCTCCGCCTCGAGGATCATGCGCATCAAATCGTCGTTCTCCACCGCCACGCCCTTGCGGCGCGTCATGCTGAAGGCGGAAACTCTCGCGTGGCGCCACTTGCGGCGGGCGGCCTGCTGGAAAAACTCCATATCCTTGGGATTGCTCCCCGGCCAGCCGCCCTCGATGAAATGCACGCCAAAGGCATCGAGCTTTTCCGCAATGCGAATCTTGTCCGCCGCGGAAAAGTTGATGCCTTCACCCTGCGAACCATCCCGCAGGGTCGTGTCGTAGATTTCAACCGCTGGTTTCATGAGTCCCGCCTTGGCGGGGGCGGGATTCTTACGCCAGTGGCGAAGGGCTTGCAAAGGGCAAATGCCCCGGCCGGACATCCTCGGGAGCATCTCCACTTCTTGCCGGTGGTGCTTGTCGCGCTGTCCCCCTCCGCAGCACTTGCTACGGAGCACGGGCAACAGCCAGGTCAGCGCAGCGCGAACGGAAAGTAGGGCGTGAGGCCGTCCGTTGCGCCGCTGGACAAGGCGCTACTTGCTCATCCGCGCGAAGAACTGGTGAGCGCATTCGCAGGTCGCGCGGCTCAATTCGTCGAGGGAACAGCCTTTGACCTGCGCCACCATGGCCGCGATCTCGCCCACATACGATGGCTCGCAGCGTTTGCCACGATGCGGGACCGGTGCCAGGAATGGACAATCCGTCTCCAGCATGAATTCCCCGAGCGGCGCCGCCGCCACCGCGTCGCGTACATTCTGCCCGTTCTTGAAGGTCACGATGCCGGTGAAGCTCACGATCGATCCCGCCGCCCTCACCCGGGCCAGCGCGGCCAGATCGCCGGCGAAACAATGGAACACGCCGCGCACGCGCCCGCGGAACGGTTCCATCAATCGCAACGTGTCGTCGAGGGTGTCGCCACGCTGGTGAATGACGCAGTTGAGGCCCAGGTCTGCGGCTGCTTCGAGTTGCTGACGGAAAATCTCCGCCTGCCGCGCCTTGTCGCGCGCGTCGTCCTCCGCCGTGCCGCCCCGGGTCGAGGGCAGACGAAAATAATCCAGCCCCGTCTCGCCGATGGCGACGACCTTGGGATGCGCGGCCATCTCGCGCAACCGCGCCCCTACGTCCGCCGGTGCGTGCGCGGCATCGGACGGATGCCATCCCACCGCAGCGAAGATTTCCTCGTGCTTTTCCGCCAAGGCAATCGCGCGCTCGCTGCTGGCCAAACTAGTGCCAATGGAAATCAACCTCGCGATCCCCGCCTCCCGCGCACGCGCCAGCACGTCCGCGAAATCCGGCTGGAAATCCGGGTAATCAAGATGCGCGTGCGTGTCGTAAAAATCCGGCATGGGGCAAACGGGCGTCAGGACTCAGAAACCATGACGTAACGTGACGGTCGTGATCCGTGAAACGTGACTCTTGACTTGCGATTGCGGCCGGCCGGCCCGCCTCAGTAAGGCAGCGGGTAGCGCGCCGTGAGTTCGCGGACGCGGGTACGGACCTGATGCGCGGCCTCCACGTTCTTCAGATCCATCAGCACTTCGGCAATCATGTCCGCGATGGCCGCCATCTCGCCTTCCTTCATGCCGCGCGTGGTGACGGCGGGCGTACCGAGCCGGATCCCGCTGGCCTGGAAGGGCGAACGAGTCTCGAAGGGAATCGTATTCTTGTTGCAGGTGATGCCCGCCTCATCGAGGGCGATCTGGCATTCCTTGCCGGTGATGCCGCGCGCACCGACATCGACAAGCATGAGGTGGTTCTCCGTGCCCCCGCTGACGAGGCGGAAACCGTTGCGCTTCATGCCCTCGGCCAGCGCGCGGGCATTGCGGAGAATCTGCTGCTGGTAGGTCTTGAAGGCCGGTTGCAGCGCCTCGTGCAAGCACACCGCCTTGGCCGCGATCACATGCATGAGCGGGCCGCCCTGGATTCCAGGGAAGGCCTGCGAATCGATCTCCTTGGCGTATTTCTCCTTGCACAGGATCAACCCGCCGCGCGGCCCGCGCAGCGTCTTGTGCGTGGTGGTGGTCACGAAGTCCGCGAAGGGCACGGGGCTGGGGTGCTCGCCCGCGGCCACGAGGCCGGCGATGTGCGCGATATCCGCCAGCAACATGGCGCCAACCTCCTGCGCGATCTCGCTCATGCGTTTGAAGTCGATGACGCGCGGGTAGG
>CAYQWK010000339.1:0-7027 GCA_964420805.1 uncultured Bifidobacteriaceae bacterium
CTGAAGAGATCCACGAACAGCACCTTCTGCTCGCGCGCCACCTCGGCCATGATCGGCACAAGTTTTCGCAGATTGTCGTTAATACGAGCCGGATCGGCGAAGTTCGGGTCCGCGTGCTTCTCCGCGGCAATTGGCGAGAAGAGCACAAGACGCGGCGCGCCCTTGCCATTGTAATCCTTCGACAGCGTGTCCTTCACGAACTTCTCGAGGTCCTTCCGGAACTGCGCGCCACCATCGTTGGCGCTGAACGATTCGTTGAAGCCGAAGAACGCAAAGACAACTCCCGCCTCGGTCTTGCGCAGCCAATCATCCGGCGAACCAAAACTTTCAGACCGTGCACGCGTTGCGATTTCATCGCCGGCAAATCCGAGGTTGCGGAATACCAACTCGTAATCAGGAAACCGCTGGTGAAGGAGTGTCTCCAAATACCCGGAATGCTGCATCCGGTCGGCGAGACTGTTGCCGATGATGGCGATGTGGTCACCCTTGCGGATTTCGAGTTTGTCCGCCGCGTGGAGCGACACGCCGCAAGTGAGCGCGGCGCAGACGAGGATCCGATACAATTTTGATGTCATGTTTGAGGCGCGGAGTATTCCCGCCCGCCACGGGGCCGCGCAAGCGGGAGCAACAGTTACCATTTGTCCGAGGTCCCGACCGGCGGCGGAAACTCGACGCGGCAGGTTGGCCGCCTATTCAGCCGGCGCCCGCCCCAGCAATTCCCGCATCCTTCGCTGCCGGAAGGCGAAGATCCGTTCCAAATCAGGACGGACGAAGAATCGCTCCACCAACAAACCACCCCAGACCGCGTATCGCACTTCATCGACCACCAGCGTCCCGCCCTTCCGCTCCTCGAATAGATGCTCGTGCCGCCACATCCGGTATGGGCCTCGGCGCTGTTCATCAATGAAGCGAAACGGTGGTTCCCACGCCGTGATCTCGCTTTGCCAGCGCATCGGGAATCCTCGCAGGCGGATTCGATAGTCGATCAGACGTCCTGAACCCATCTCGATTGGCTGAGGCGTAAGAATGAAAAAGCTCAACCATTCCGGCGTGATGGCCTGAAGATTGCCGGCTTCGCCAAAGAACGCGAACACCTCCGTCCGTGGACGAGGCAACCAAAGCTCAGTGCGCAATGTAAAGACCCGCATGCCCCAAATCATGCACGGCTGCGGCCTATTTCGCCAACGCCGATACTTGCACGTTGCTTCCGAAACCCAACCGCTCCGCCGACCGGCGCATTCCTTCCCACACCGCCGGTTCGGACACGCTCAATCTCACCATCCCGCGCTCGCCAGCCATCAACACCGCCTGCGGGACATCCAGCACCCGCAACACGTTCAGGTAATCCGGCCCGTCCTGTTGCGAGAGAGGCAACTCCGCCAACACCAGTTCGTTCACGGGCGCAAACAACGAGGCGAACAGCGCGTTCACCGCCATGCCCCCTCGCGCGTGAAGGCGAACAGGGACGTGAGCGAACTCCGGCCGCTGCCGTAGCGCCTCGACCACTTGCGCAATCTCCAGAACGCGCTGCGAATCCGCCGTCATCCCCAGCAACATGAAACGCCGACGCAGTTGAATCTCCTTCTTCACCTCCGCTGGCGTGTTGTTCGTAACCAGCGGCATCAGGTTCAACCATGCCGAAGCCACCCGCGATCCTGTCTTCACCTGGATCGAACCGCTTTGCGCGCTGGAATAAGCATGCACGTCCAGCGCCTCGCACTGTCGCGGCAGCTCAAGGCTCAATCGCCCCGTCAGCCCCGCCGTTCCCGCCACCGAGTAATGCACCACTTCCGGCCCGCTGACCGCGGCGCTTTCCACCGTCGCACCGGCTGGCGCGGGCAGTTTCTCCACGCCCTGCAAGAGCTTGCCCCAATCCATCCGCGATTCCTCCCGCAACACAGCCGGCCCGACTCGTCCCGGCCATGCGCGAAACGATTTCTCGCTCAACGCCGCCAGCCATAAATCCCGCTGGCGCGGCCAGTCCTTCTTCGTGGCCGGCCAGCTATTCGATGCCGCGGGCACGAACGTGAGCGCAATGTTCGAATTGATGGAATCCGTCGGTAATGTTCGGAACACCTTCAGGTCTTGCGGCGTGAACAGCTTCACCGCGGCATTCTCGACCAACGCATTCGTGCCCCGCAAATGCTGGTTGAACCACCGCATCACCGGCACCTGAAGTTCCTGCGTGTCCTTGTGCGGGCCAGGCGTAATCACCAACCCCAACCTCTCTCCCGCGCCCAGCGCCTCATAAACCCCACGCACCTTCGCGTGCGTCCGAACCACGCCTTCCAGCGGGAAGATGGTGTCCGCATCCGTGTTGCAAAACAGCAGCGGACGCGGCGCGGCGAGTGCGGCCAGTTGAGGATAATCCCAGCGATATGTGTTCACGAAGAACATGCAGTCGCAATGACCTTCCACGCAGCCGTCCATCACGTGGTTCTCCAAATCCGTGATCCCCGCCGTCGGCGCCGCGGCCTTGATCCGATCATCCATGGCCGTGATGAACCAACTGTAAGCGCCGCCGCCCGAGCGGCCCGTCACTCCGAACCGATTCGTATCCACCTCTGGCCGTGCGGCCAGATAATCCAAGGCCCGCATCCCGTTCCACGTCTCAACGCCCGCCGGCGTGTAACCGCGCGAGTTCCACCACCAGAGATTCTCGCGGTAGGTCCCGTGATGCTGTCCGAGAATTTCACCCGATTCCAACGTGTCCACGACCAGACACGCATAACCATTGCGCGCGAACCAAATGCCGTGATGCTGATACGCTGCCTTGGTTCCGAAACTCACGCCGTTGGAAACCACCGGGCTGTGCCCGCAAACGTAAAGTACCGCAGGCACTGGCTTCGTGATGCGACGGGGCAAATACAAATTCGCCGTCACGTAAAGCCGCGGCAGTGATTGGAAATGCAACTTCTCAACCGTGAAGTCGTCGTAATCAATCCGTCCCGTGACCGTTGCCTGCAAATCCGTGCGGGCTGGCAGCGGCGAAAGCCCGAGCATCTCCGACAACTCTTGCCGCCATCGCAGCGCCTGCCGCCGCCAGTCCTCCGCCGACTTGATTCCGTCCGGCCCGTGCCCAGCCAACGCGGCGGTTTCGCGCGCGAAGAAGCCCGCGAGATTCGTGTCCGCCACGCGCCATTGCGGCGAAGGCGCGGCGGCCAGCGCAGGCAGAGCCAGTACCACCAAGAGAATGCCAACGGATTTCATGCCGCGAGCGTGCCAGCCGCCTCGCAAGGGCGGAAGCAATTTGGCTTTTCGCCCGCCATGCCCCATTCTCAAGCCATGCGAACCGAATCACTCGAGTTTCTAAAGACATTGGTCAACACCCCCAGCCCCTCCGGCAACGAATTGCGCGGCCAGCGCGTGTGGATGGAGTACGCGCGCGGCATCGCGGACGAAACCTGGAACGACCATTACGGCAACTGCGTGGCCGTGCTCAACAAGGGCGGCTCGCCCCGAATCATGCTCGCCGGTCATGCCGACGAGATCGCCATGACGGTAAACTTTATAAGCAAGGAAGGTTTTCTTTACGTGCGCAAGGTCGGCGGAATCGATCCAGGCATCATGCGCGCCCAGCGCGTGGTCGTGCATACGCGCAGCGGCCCGGTCAAGGGCGTGATTGGCAACGTCGCGCCGCATCTCACCAAATCCGAGGGAGAGCGCAAGGTGCCGAAAATGGAGGAACTGTTCATCGACATCGGCGCGACCTCGCGCGAGGCAGCGGAAGGACGAGTGCGCATCGGAGATCCCATTACGCTGGACGACCAGTTCGAACTGCTGCACGGCGATCTCGCGATTGCCCGCGCCTTCGACAACCGCATTGGCACCTTTGCCGTGATCGAGGCGTTGCGGCTGTTGAAGGAACGCGGCGCGAAGTTCAATGCCGAGGTCGTGGCGGTCTCCAACATCATGGAAGAGGTCGGCCTGCTCGGCGCGCGGCAGATCGCCTACACGCTCAAACCCGATGCCGCGCTCGTCGTGGACGTGACGCATGCCACTGATTACCCCACCGTCAACCAGCAGGCGCACGGCGACATCAAGCTCGGCCACGGCCCGGCCCTGACCCACGGCGGCTGCAACCATCCCGTCATCGTCGAACGGCTCGAAGCCCTCGCGAAGAAGGAGAAGATCAAGCTCCAGCACGAGGCCATGTCCAACAGCAGCGGCACCGACACCGACGTGATCTTCTGGACCCGCGGCGGAATTCCGTCCGCACTGATTAGTCTGCCGAACCGTTACATGCACTCGCCGGTTGAAGTCGTGAACCTGCGCGACCTCGAACAAATCCCGCGCTTGATGGCCGCCTTCGTGCAATCCGTGAAACGCGGCGAGGAATTCAAAGTGAAGATCTGAGGCCGCGGGACAGGCGCATCAAAATCACGTCGTCTAACGGAACCAGCCCGCGTTGAGCGGTTGGTCAGCCGGCGACGGGCAGGCGCGCCCCCCCGCTTGCAGAGACTGCTTTGTGCGGCCAGGTGACTCGCCATCAATCCCGGCCAAAGCGCAAAACGGCGCATGCCGCTCAAGTCCTGAAGGGCTTGTTTCGATAACCAATCGAACGAAGCACTCATGTCCTTCGAGTTATACATCGGCCCCGAGCATCTGCGTCCCGCCTTGCTGGCGGCCTTGTTGAGCGTTTCCCTCCTCGTTGCGTTGTTCGCCTACCTGAATTGCTACACGCGCCGCCGCTACTTCAGCTTCTGGATGGTCGCGTGGATGTTCTACGCACTCTGGCTGATGCTCACCTACCGGATGGAGTCGGCCCCGTCCGCATTCCTGCAAATGGCGAAGAACTGGGCGGTTGGGATTTCGGCGGTGTTTCTTTACTGGGGGAGCCTTATCTTCATGGCCCAGCGGGTTTCCCAACGCCTTCTCGGGCTGGTCATCCTGTTCCTGCTGGTCTGGAGTTACGTGGGCAGCTACCACATCGAAAGCCCGCTTCAGGCCACGATACCGATCTTCGGAATGATGGGAATTGCAAGCATCGCCTCGGCGCGGTGCTTTCTGACTTACCGGAAGCGCAAGCCGTTTGCCGGAGCGGGGCTTCTGGTGGCTGGCTTCGCGCTCTGGGGCGTCTTTCTCATCAGCTATCCCTTCATGGAGGCGTTCCCCGGACTCGGCGGCACAATCTTCGTGCTGGCCGCGATGCTGCAACTCTTCATCGCCGTAAGCATGATCATACTGGTGCTCGAGGAGGCGCGGACGCTTCGCGCCACGGCACTGGACCGCGCGGCCTCGGAACGCGCCGCGCGACGCGGCCTGGAGGATCGCATCCGGTCCACCGAAGCGCGTTACCGGCAGTTGTTCGACCAGGCCAGCGACGCGATCGTCATTACCGCCCAGGCGGGATTCGCCATCCTTGACCTGAATGCCCGCGCGCGACGCTTGCTCGGCATTACTGGAGAGAGCGTACCCGCGCTGGCGCTTACGAGTTTCATTGAACGCGCCCCGACGCCGCGAGCCGGTGAAACCCAGCGGCTGGACCGTTTGCTGTCCGGCGCTCCGCTCAGCCTGGTCAGCCATGACGGCACCCGAAGCGCCGTGGTGGTGGAACGCACCGCCATCGAGATTGATGGACAACCCGCGTTTCAGTTCGTGTTCAAGGAATTCAACGAACGGTGCCGCCTCGAACAGCAGGTCCGCCAGGCCGAGAAGCTCTCAGCCCTTGGCCAGATGATCTCCGGCATCGCCCACGAATTGAACAACCCGCTGGCGGTGATCAAGGGTTACGTGGATCTCATCCTGAGCCGCGACAATCTCTCCGAACGGAACCGTGCCGATCTCGCCAAGGTCGGCGCCGAGAGCAACCGTGCCGCCAAGCTCGTGCGCAGCTTCCTTTCCTTCTCACGCGAGCAACCGCCGCAACGCGCGATCGTGAACCTCAATGAACTCGTCGAGAATGTCATCGAACTCCGGCATTTCGACTCGCTCGTCGCGCAAACGCGCTTCGTGCTCAGGCTCTCGCCCGAACCGCCCCGCGTGAAGGCGGATGCGGACCAGATCCAGCAAGTCCTGGTGAATCTCATCAACAACGCCCTCCATGCCATTCTCGGCTCGGGCCGCTGCGGCCAGATCGTTATCCGCACGGAAAACGGCCCGAACTTCGTCACCCTGCGCGTAGAAGATAATGGGCCAGGTGTGCCCGTTGAGTTGCAAACCAAGATATTCGAACCCTTTTACACCACCAAGGAAACCGGCAGCGGCACCGGCCTTGGGCTTTCCATCGCGCACAGCATCATGGTGGAGCATGGCGGCCGGATTCATTGCTCCAGTTCCAGCCTCGGGGGCGCGGCCTTCACGCTCGACTTCCCCGTTTGTCGCGAAGAGGAACTCCCTCAACCGGAACCCGCCGTGGTCGGCGCATCCTTTGTCGCGGATCGGACCGGGCGCATTCTCGTTCTGGACGATGAACCGGCCCTGGCCGACATGGTGGGACAAATGCTCACCTGCTTCGGACATGAAGTTGTGGTCATCTCCGCCCCGCTTCAGGCGATCGAGAAAGTCCGCGCGGAACACTTCGACGCCATTGTCTCCGACTTCCGAATGCCGCTGATGGACGGCCGTGAATTCCACGCCGAGGTCAAGAAAGTCAACCCCGACCTTGCCAACCGCATCATCTTCCTCACCGGCGACGTTCTGTCGGAAGAAACCAAAACCTTCTTCACGTCCGTTGGCAACCAGCGCCTGACCAAGCCGTTCCAACTCGAAAACGTCGCCCGCGCCGTGAACGACATCCTCTTGAGCCGCGCGGCTTGAAGAGACACACCGTCCAACCGCGCCGCGCTACGCCGCCCCCGCCCCGGCCTCAGCCACCTCCGGCTCGACCCATTTCCCGTGCTCGCGGATCAGATCCACAAGCCGCTCCACGGCCTCACCTTCCGGAATGTTGAACTTGATCGGCGTCTTACCGACGTAAAGGTTGATCTTGCCTGGGGCTCCACCCACGTAGCCGAAGTCCGCGTCCGCCATTTCGCCAGGGCCGTTCACGATGCAGCCCATGATGGCAATCTTCACGCCCTTGAGA
>CAYQWK010000340.1:0-7027 GCA_964420805.1 uncultured Bifidobacteriaceae bacterium
CCCTATCCCGGCACCGCGTTCGACACGGATCTCTCTGTCTTCAATGGCATTTCTCCCAACGGTGACTGGAAGTTGTTCGTGCATGATGACACGCCTGGCGGTGCCGGTTCGTTGAATTCATGGGTGATGCAGTTCCAGCTTGATGTGGTGCCTGAGCCGTCCACATGGATATTTGGGGTGGTTGGCTTTGCGGTCTTCTTCGCCCGCCGATTTTTCCGCCGGTAACAATCGGCGCAGTCCTTCGCGACCCTCGTCGCATCTTAATTGGGGAACATCGGAATCAGTTGCGTGCGCCATGGGCAGCTTCTATAAACGCCCCGCACGCCACATGGGAAATCTCGCTCACGCTGTCGCCGTATGCCGTTACTGGCTGGTGCTGGCGTTTCTCCTGGTCGCATTCACCTCCCGCGCGGAAGTCATCTTTGATGTGTTCATCGGCCACGGCCTCGGTGTGAGTGACGGCGTGGTGGCGGAGGGGGGGTGGTTCCCCGTGACCTGCGAGGTGCAGAACAACGGCCCTGGCTTCAACGCCGTCGTGGAGATTGTTGGCGGGCAGTTCGGCCAAGGTCAGGTCCGGCGCGTGAATTTTGAACTGCCCAGCGGCACGAAGAAACGCTTCACCGTGCCCGTCTTCTGTTCCCGCCGTTACAACATGTCCGTGGATGCCCGGCTGCTGACCGAGAAAGGCCGTGTCATCGCCCGGCAACTCGGTCTCAAACCGTGGATTCATGTGGACTGGCAAAGCCCGTTACTCGCCAGTCTTCCGAAAAGCCACGGCGGCGCAGCCCTTCTGCCGGAAATCCAGAATAACAAATCCCAATATGTGCCCGCCGCCACGCGACTGAGCGTGGACAGCTTCCCCGAGAATCCCATCGCGCTTGAAGGTATCTCGATGCTCTACCTTCACTCCGCCCGCGCGCTTGATCTCAAGCAGCCGCAATACTCCGCGCTGCTCGCCTGGATGCATGCCGGCGGTCACCTCGTCCTCGGCATTGAGCAACCCGCGGATGTGAACGCGTTGCCCTGGCTGGCCGGTCTGCTGCCCTGCACCTTGGGCGGCGTGCTGACCAATGACGACCACCGCGCCTTCCAGGAATGGCTTACGGGCGGCGAGGAGGAGACGTTCGCGGCAGTCGGTCGAAACAAAAACTCCCAGATCCGCAATCCCTTCTCCCAGCTCAAGGCGGACGATGAATTCGAGTCCGCGCCCATGCCGGTGATTGCCGCGAATCTGCGCGAAGGCGAGGTGGTTCTTGGCACCCGCGCCTCGCCGCTGGCCGTAAGCGCGTTGCGCGGACGCGGCAAGGTCACCGTGTTCCTTTTCAGCCCGGAGCTGAAGCCCTTCAGCAGTTGGAAGAACAAGCACTGGTTCTGGGCCAAATTCGGCGGCGTTCCTCGAAGCTGGCTGGCCGGCGCGCAATCGCAGAACAGCGGCTACCAGCCCATCGACGGCGTGTTTGGCGCGATGGTGGACAGCAAACAAATCCGCAAGCTGCCCGTCGGCTGGCTGCTGCTGCTGCTCATTGCCTATCTCATCGTCATCGGCCCGCTCGACCAGTTCTGGCTCAAGAAGATCAACAAGCAGATGCTCACCTGGGTCACCTTTCCCGCCTACGTGGTGCTCTTCTCGGCGCTGATCTACGGCATCGGTTACGCGCTGCGCTCCGGCGAGACCGAGTGGAACGAGTTGCAGATCGTCGATGTCGTGCCGCATGGCGCGCGCGCTGATTTGCGCGGACGCACCTTTGGCTCCGCCTACTCCCCGGCCAACGCCCGCTACCCGCTGGTGAGCGACCAGCCTTTCGCCACCTTTCGCGGCGAGGCCACGGCCGCTGGTGGCGGCGACAACCGCGATGACCGCATCGAACAACGCGGCAATTCCTTTGCCGCCGAGGTCGCGGTGCCAGTCTGGACCAGCCAGCTTTACGTGAACGACTGGTGGCGGCAGGACAACACGCCGTTGCGCGTGACCGTGACCCCCGCGCCGAACAACCAGTGGAACATCCAGATCGACAACCCGGCCCGCAAACCCGTCTCCAAGGCGAAAATCATCATCAAGGACCGTATCTACGACCTCTCCGGCTTCAGCGGTGACAAGACCTTCACCATCTCACGCTCCTCCGGCCAGCCCGTCGCCCAGTTCGTGCAGAACGAGGCCAACCGCTTCAGTGCCGCTGTCCAGCAACGCAACCGCCAGTTCGGCAACGAACAATACGGCCGCCTCGACGACATCCTCACCTCCGCCACTGCCGCGTCCTTCCTCGCCATGACCGCCCCGGCGGATGACCAGGGCCCCTACGGTTATCAATACCGCTTCGTTTCCCCGCGCGGCTTCGATCTCAGCGCGGACGTGCGTCGTGGCGACGCCGTGCTGATTGCCTATGCGCCCGAACACGGCGCCATTGCCGCCCTCAACAAATTCTCCCCCCGCCGCTCCAAGCGCGACTCCGTGTTCCGTGTCATCGGGGAAGTGAAGGAGGAGAAACCCAGGCGCTAAAGTCCGTGAAAATCGCTCGCACCAAAGGCACGCCCGACCGCGACTGACCTTGGACATCCATACCATGCAACCTCCCGCTCCTGAATCCGCCTCCGCTCCCGCCGCGCCTCCCATCGCCGCGCCGCCCGTGCCCGCCGTCCACACCGTCGGCCTTACGCGCACCTACGGCTCGATGACCGCGCTCAACTCCCTCGACCTCACCGTCAACCGTGGCGATCTCTTCGGCTTCATCGGCTCCAATGGCGCGGGCAAGACCACCACCCTGCGCATCCTTGCCACCTTCCTTGCGCCCTCCGCCGGACAGGCCTTCGTCCTCGGTCACGATGTCGTCCGCGACGCCAACGCCGTCCGTCACGTCATCGGCTACATGCCCGACTTCTTCGGCGTGTACAAGGACATGGAAGTGACCGAGTACCTCGACTTCTTCGGGGCCTGCTACAAGATTCCCGCCGCCCAACGCGAGAAAACCGTCGGCGACGTCCTCGAACTCGTCGGCCTCTCCGAGAAGAAGGGCGCGCTCATCGGCGCCCTCTCGCGTGGCATGCAACAACGCCTTGGCCTCGCCCGCGTCCTCATCCACGACCCCCAGCTCCTGCTCCTCGATGAACCCGCCTCCGGCCTCGACCCCCGCGCGCGCATCGAGATGATGGCCATCCTCCAGGAACTCCAGCGCATGGGCAAAACCATCATCATCTCCTCGCACATCCTCAGCGAACTCCAGACCCTGTGCAACCGCGTCGCCATCATCGAGCGCGGCAAACTCATCTACACTGGCCCCGTGCAAGGTGCGAGCAAGCAAGTCTCCGACACCTGCATCATGTGGGCCAAGGTTCCGATGGACCAGCACCTGCGCGCCATTGAACTCCTCAAGACCCGACCGGAAATCCGCGAAGTCGAGCCCGTGCAGGAACGCCTCAAAGTCACCATGCAGGACCACGACACCGACACCTCGATCATCTCCGAGACCCTGGTCATGAACGGCGTGAGACTCCACGGCCTGCGCCAGGACGAGATCGGCCTCGAAGAAGTCTTCATGCGCGTGACCCGCGGCGAGACGCAGTAACGCGGGCCGGAAGCGGCCGCCCGCGCGAAGCTCTTTGGCCCTCCGCTATTGGTCACCATCTTTTTACCCACTACTTGATGATGACCTCGAACACTTCTCCCGTAAAACAACCAGGCCATTCCTCAAGGTTTCGATCCGCAATCCAAATGCTGGCATAACTCAACTGGACTTTGTACCTGCCCTTGTCTTTGAACTTGAACAGGTCATCGAGATCCATCGTGCGTTCGTACGGCTTCACGGACTGCAGATCATAAGTTTTGTAGTCTGGTCGTGTTCTTAGACTCTTCCACGTTTGAGATTTCGCACCGTCTGATCCCGTTGCTTGAAACCCAGCGGCAGTTTGCCGCACGTAACTGGAATAGGGAGTTTTGACCTTGATGCCCCATAACTCCGCCCCTTGGTCCAAATCCACGAATTTGACAGAGGTGTCAGACGGATAGAAGACCACCTTGAGACGGATCGACTTCGGCTCCTGCAATTTGAATGTGAAGGAGCTTCTGTCTGTCTTCAAACGAAACGCGCCTGTCTCCACGCTCCCGGCGAAGTCATAATTGAAATAGTTGTCCAACGTCGCGAAGAAGTTGTAGAGCACCCAGGTAGTGGAGTAATTGCCAGCGAAGAAACGATCGTCATTGCGGTCCTCTCGCTCCCATTCCCATTCCATTGTTCTCTTCCATTTGAACTGCTCGTCATCTGCCTGGAGAATATAGCCCCGGATGTTCCAACCTAGCAGACAGACTAGATTTTGGTGATCTGGATCAGAAATCATGCGCTGAATTTCGACATCCACACCGGAGGAAAGATCGCGCCAGGAGTTTCCAACATTGGTTGACATGAGGATCTTTCCATCTGCTATCGCAAAGATGGTCCCGTTTTCCGTCACATGGCCCATTGTGAAGTTGTGCTGCTTCGACAGCAGCCTCCAGGAACTCCCTTCATCCGGCGAAAGGTAAATTCCGCCGACCTTGTTCGAACCGCCTCCGACAGCAACGAAGACCAGATAACCACCGTTCGTCGGAACGCGAGCGAAATTGCCTTGCATCGGCATTTCTGGCGGCGGAGTTAATTTCACCCATTTCTTCTCGGCGCGTGCCGCGCGAAACATGCCATTAGAAGTCGTCGCCAAAATGTTTGAAGGCGACTCCCAGACCGCAATTAGACGGTTGGTGGATGCATAGTTGTTGTCGGCCAAGGCTGTTGCGATGCACATTAGGGCGAGCAAGCACGCAACCCCGAACTTCACTGAACTGCGCAAGCGTGTTCGAAATGGAAATTGACCCTGCCAATCGCGACGCTCATGCCGGGTTCGCAGCGCATGGTTAGCACGGCTCATCGAATGATCCCTCGCGCTCTGTCATGCACCTCGTCCAAGCGGGACATGACCGGATGGTAGTCAGAGTTTGTCGAGAACGCGAACCAGAAGGGTGTAGCTCCGCCGCTGGAGACACCTCCCTGTGATCCGAACGGGTGCTCAAGAGAAATCGCTCCGCGATAAAAACCCGATCCTCCGCCGGTACGGCCAACAACATCCGCTTGCCACTCACCTGCAAGGTAATCAACACGACCACTCACTTGCCTGTAATCGTCGCCGGAAGCATGGAAGGGTTCCCCCGCTCGGACTAGTGCGGTAAGCAACCACTGCGCTCCGCCTCCACTGTCTAATCCGTAATGCAGATACAACTGTGAAGAACGAGGGGAAGCACAACCAGCGAACACGCCCAAACTCAGGAGCAAAGAGGATTTGCAGAACGTGGGCATGTGAGTGCGCCTAACATGGTGCTAACCAGAAGTGGGCCGAAGGCGGGTTCTGACTATCTGGTCTGGCTTGCATGATGGGCATTGTGGGCTGGACGCTCGGGTTGTCAAAGCGATTGGCCCAGGCCGCCGTCATGTTGCCATCCGGGAGGTCAGCGCGTGTTGGGAAAGCGGCGGAGGACCGCCGCACTCCACGACGCTGGCGCGCCCGCCGTCTGCTCGGTCCATGTGCCAGTGTCACGAAGTGCGCCAGCCCTCTGGCGCTTGGGAAGCCGCCGCGCCGCGGGTGATCCCAAAACCCGCCACGGCCCTCGCCACGTCTCGGAAGCCTCTCCTGCTTTTCGGAGCGACCATTTCCACGTGGCGGAGGCTATTCCGTGGTTTTGGAATGACCATTTCCGCGTGGCAAAGGCCGTTCCAAGTTCACGGAACGACCATTTCCGTGTGGCGCAGGCCATTCCGAGTTTACGGGACGACCATTTCCATGCGGTGGAGGCCGTTCCGGATTTACGGGATGACCATTTCCGCGTGTTTTTGCCACTTTTCGGTCTTGGGGGGCGGGGTGGGTGTTGGTTTTTATACAGTTGAGGTTGGGCGCATCTTGACAGTACCACCCTGAACGGCGCGGGCGCTTCCGCCTTCCCTCTCCCCTCCACGGGGAGAGGGATTGAGGGTGAGGGGTGCCGCCGACGGCCTGCTGAAGTTTCGAGGCCACCGCGCTGTTCCCACCCCTCATCCCCGCCCCTTCTCCCCGTTGAGGGGAGAAGGGAGGCCGTCCGTTCGTCGCGATCTCCCGCTCCAGTTCAATTCTTGTCGTGGCGGTAATGGCAAGACGCGCCCGTTGGCCGTGGGTCGGGATTCCATTCTTGACGGGGCCGGGGCGGGGTTCAAATTCCCGCCCGTAACCACCGGTATGGCATATGTTGATGCACTGTCAGGTTTCGCCGTCGAGGTCCGGCCATGAGCGAGGGAATCGCCAAATGGGGAACGTCCGGTTTGAAATGGGGAATGCCTGGATTGAAATGGAATCAACCCGCGCCAGCGGTGGCAATGTCGGGACAACCTTCAACTCATCCACACACTATGATCGATCTGCGCCGCATCTTCGTTAATTGGTTCAAGGACAAGGAAATCAGCTTCAGCGAGCTGTTGCAGTATTCCGCGCGGCATCTGGCCGCGATGGTGGCCAACAATCCGGGCGCGGCATTGAACACGCGCATCACGGCCACGACCACGGCGCTGTCAGCCGTCGAGACCGGGGTCACGGATGTGGAAACGAAGAAGGCCATCCAGAAGGGCAAGCGGGAGGCGAAGGACGCGTTCCGCACGGCGTTGCCGGAGAATATGCGCAAGATCCATGCGGCGGTGGTGGCGGCGTTTGGCGATCCCTCGCCGGAGTTGACGGATTGTTTCCCCGAGGGACGCAATGTCTTCAACAAGTGCCGCGACGAGGAGTTGAACAACAAGCTCGGCCAGTTGGTGGCCTGCCTGACGCCCAAGCAGGCGCAGATCGGGGCCACGGCGGTGAACAACGCGGCGGAGTTGCTCTCGACGTGGACGACGCTTTACGCGGCGTTGGACACTTCCATGGCGCAACGAACCGCCACCGCCGCGACGCGCGACAAGGACAAGGCGAACTTGCAGTTGCAGTTGTATCCCCCAATCCTTACCGACGTGCTGGGAGATTCACCTGTTGGGTGAACAAGACCGGG
>CAYQWK010000341.1:0-7024 GCA_964420805.1 uncultured Bifidobacteriaceae bacterium
CGCCGAGATTGCCAAGTTGTTGCATCGGAAGGATTTCCGGCAAGCCATCATGGATGCCCCGGACTCGCTGACCATGTACGGCGTCATCAAGTCACAATCCGCGGCGAAGGCTTGAACCGTGTTGGCTCGCGGATCGCCCGCGAACCGGATCATCAAACGAGGATGTCACCGCGCTTCTTCTTTGCGCCCGGATGTGCTTTTCCCTGAAAGTTCCCGCTCATGATTCATCTTCTGCTTGAACAACGTCTGCGCGATGTCGTGGCGGCGCTGCTGCCGGACGCGAATTGTTCCGCTGTGCTCGTGCGGCCGTGCCCGGACCCGAAGTTCGGCGATTACCAGACCAACGCCCTGATGGGGCTGGCCAAGGAGCGGAAGATGAATCCGCGCCAGCTCGCCGTCGATGTGTTGGCGCGGTTCGATGCGGCTGACTTGTGCGACAAGGTCGAGATCGCGGGTGCGGGCTTCCTGAACTTTCGCCTCAAAACCGGCGCGGTCGCGCAAGTCGTGGCGGCGGCGGCCCGGGGCGAGCATCTTTTTTTCACCGCCAGCGGATGTCCGCGCACGGTAGTCATCGATTTCAGTTCGCCGAACGTCGCCAAGCCGATGCACGTCGGGCACATCCGTTCCACCGGCATCGGGGACGTGTTGCAACGGGTGCTGCGGCTGCTCGGCCACCGCGTCATCACCGACAACCACATCGGTGATTGGGGCACGCAGTTTGGAAAGTTGCTGCTCGGCTGGAAGCAAATCCTTGATCGCGCCGCGCTGGAGCGTGACGCCATCGCGGAACTCGAACGCCTCTACAAGGTCATCAACACCGAGTGCGACGAGAATCCGGCTCGGCTGGAGGAGGCGAAGCTGGAACTGGTTAAGCTCCAGTCCGGCGATCCCGAAAACACCGCTGTCTGGCAAGAAATGATTCGGCTCTCGCAAGTTCAGTTCGACACGCTTTATGGGCGGCTGGGAGTGAAGTTCGACCACGCGCTGGGAGAGAGCTTTTACAATCCGTGGTTGGGCCGCGTAGTGAACGACCTGCTCGCCAGCGGCATCGCCCGCGAGAGCCAGGGCGCCGTGGGTGTGTTTAGTGACGGTTCGCTGCCGCCGAAACAGGATCCGTTCCTCGTCAACCGCGACGGCGAATGGGCGGCTGATCCCGCGCTTATCCGGAAAAGCGACGGCGGGTTCAATTACATGACCACCGACCTCGCCACCATCGACTACCGGCTCAAAAGCTGGTCGCCGGACGAGATTGTGTACGTCGTTGATGACCGGCAATCACCCCATTTTCGCAAGCTCTTCCTTACCTTCGCCCGCTGGCAGCCCGAGGCGGCGCGGCGCGTGAGGCTGGTTCACGTCGGGTTTGGAAAGATCATGGGCGACGACGGACGCCCGTTCAAAACCCGCAGCGGCGATACGGTTAAACTCGGCGAGTTGCTTGATGAGGCCGAGGAGCGCGCGCTCAGGGTGGTCACGGAAAAGAATCCCGGCTTGCCCGAGGCGGCGCGTCGCGAGATCGCGCGTGTGGTGGGTGTGGGAGCCGTGAAGTACGCGGACCTGCTCCCCAACCGCCAGAGCGATTACGTGTTCAGTTGGGACAAAATGCTTTCTTTGCAGGGGAACACCGCGCCGTATCTGCAATACGCCTATGCCCGAATCCGTTCCCTCTTTCGCAAGGCGGGCACGGAGGACGCGGGCAGAGGGACCGGGAATGCGGAGTTGCAATTCAACGCGCTGGAGGAGATCGCGCTTGCGAAGCACCTGCTCAACTTCGGCATCACGCTCGAAGCCGTGGCGGATGACCACCGGCCGAATTTTCTCTGCAATTACCTCTACGAACTCGCCGGCCATTTCGCTCGATTCTACGAGGCATGTCCGGTCCTGAAGGCCGAGGGCGTCGAGCGCGAGGCGCGGTTGCTGCTTTGCGATGTGACGGCGCGTGTCCTCAAGCAGGGGCTGAACACGCTGGGCATCGAAGTGCTCGAACAAATGTGAACGCCGCCCTCGGCGCGCGGCGTCTGATTCACCAGATTCAATTTTAAGAAGACTATGGGCAATTTTCTCGGCATCGAATGGCACGTTTGGAAGATCGTTGGGTGGTTCGGCAACGCCGTGTTCTTTTCACGGTTCTTCGTGCAGTGGATTGCCACCGAGAAACGGAAGCAGGTCGTGATTCCGGTGGTCTTCTGGTGGTTGAGCCTGGTCGGTTCGGTGACGCTGCTGCTTTACGGACTGTTCCATCTCCGGGATTCGGTCGTCATCTTTGCATACGCGTTCACATGGATTCCGTATATCCGGAACATCGTGATTCATTACCGGCACCAGGCGCGCCAGCGCGAATGCGGTTCGTGCAACACGACCGCGCAGGCGCACGCGAATTTTTGCCACCAATGCGGGGTGAAACTCCCCGTGCGCGAGCACGCGAAGTAGGCAGAGGGGGCGGGCGGTTACTTCTTTGGCGCGGCCTTAGGGGCCGTCGCCGGGGCAGGGGATTTGGGCACGGTTTTCGGCGCAGCCTGGTTGGTCGATGGCTCGGCGTAGCGTGCGATGACGGGTTGGAAGTCGGGATTCGACGCCGCGAACGCCTGCAAACGGCGGAGGAGGTCGCGCACTGCGGGGTCTGCGCGGTTGTATTCGTCGATCTGCCGGCGTTCGTCGGCGAGTTGGTTCCGCACCACGCGAACTTGCCGCCAGATAAAGACATTCACGGCCACGGTCAGGATTAGCAGCCCCGCCACGATCATCGTCACGACGGATTGCAACGAGGCAAGGTCGCGCTCGATTTGTTCGGGCACCGCCGGTTCGTCCGCAGGCGCAGCGGGGAGTTCGGGTTGATCAATCGGGTTCATCGCGGCAGCACGGTCTTTGGGGCGGCGTTCGTAGGCACGCCCGGCGCGATCACATTGGCGGCCTGAAGGACGGCGTCGATGGCCGGGTTGCGTTTCCGGTATTCCAGCGCATCCGCCAGCATGGAGCGGGCAATGGCGCGGTTGTGGTTGGCGGCGAGGAAACGCGGATGGCTCTGGTGCAATTGGCGCAGTGAAAGGACGTACCAGGCGCTCAAGCCCAGCGCGATCAACGCGCTGAACACGAACGCTCCGGCAAGGAATTGGGTCAGCATCCCCGGTTTCATGGGCGCGCAGTGTAGCAATCACCCGCCATGCTCCAAGCGGTTTTCTTGGCGCGGCGGTCAGTCAGGACTTTGGGCGCACGAATGGTTGCAACGCGGTCGTGAGTTCCGGCGGCAGGCGCTTGAGCTTGTCGTCCGTGCCCGTGCAAGCGTGGACGGTTTGCGCTTCGAGGAGAAGTTCGCCACTCTGGTTAAGGATGCGCGCCCCGAATGACAGTCGCACGCGCGAGAGTTCATCCACCCAGAGTTCGATGCGCAACAAGTCGTCGTAGCGCGCGGCACCTTTGTGGCGCAGATGCGCTTCGATGACCGGGAAGATCGTTCCGGCCGCGTGCAACGCGTGGAAGGTGAGTCCAATGTGGCGGAAGAACTCCCCGCGCGCCTCCTCCAGCAGATCGAGGTAGCGGCTGTAATAGATGTGGTCGCCAATGGTGCATTCGGCGTAGGTCACGCGGTGGGCGTGGGAAAAAGTCTGCTGCGACATGCGCACGAGCTTACGGAGGCGCGGAGGCACGGCAACGTGAAAACCAGTTGCGGCATTGAAGCGTGCGCGTATGTTGCGCGCGTGTTCGACTGGCAACAAACAACCGCGCTCCTTGTCGTGGCCGTGGCCGCAGCCCTGCTGCTGCGGGCGTGGATGCGTCGGCGGAAGGCGGGGGTGGGCTGTGGTGGCCGATGTGAGTGCGCCGGAGCGATGCGCACGAGGCCGCCCGCAATTGTCTTTCGCGCGCGCAAGAGCCGCGGGCCGGAGGCGGCGGGGAAATTGTAGCGACTGCGACCTTGCGCCCACGTTGTCGCTGGAATACGTTCGGCGCGATCAGACGGATGAAAGTGAACTCTTCGATTTTCGGCTGGACTGCCGGCAGCACGCCCGGCGGAAAAAGTGCCGACTCCCACTGGGTGCCGAACACCGATGTGTACGTGGCTGACGACTCGTTGATTATCAAGGTCGAACTAGCGGGAATGAGGAAGGAAGATCTGGAGCTCACTGTCGAGGGTAACCGCCTCACCATCACCGGGCACCGGCCGGATGGCTGCCGCGCTCCCAAGTGTAAGTTTCTTGTGATGGAAATTAGTTACGGTTCCTTCCAGAGCATCATCGAGCTTCCGCCTGGTTACGATCTGGGCCAGGCTAGGGCCTCCTACCAGAACGGTTTTTTGCGCGTGGAAGTTCCTCAGTCGGAACGTTCCGAGAAGAAGCATATTACGCTCGTTCCGGACGAGAACTGAGCGTGGCGTTTGGGAAAAGAAGGGCGAGACCACTTCATGGCTCAGGACCAGACACCTCCGGCCCCCGACACCGAGATGATCAGCATCCTCGGAGCGGGAGGCACTCCAGCCGCTTCTGACACCGCGGTGATGCGCGCGGCCAGCCAGCTTCCTGAAACCCTTCCGGTCCTCGGCATGTCCGATGTCGTGGTGTTTCCAGGCATGGTTACCCCGCTGCTTGTTGAGAGCGAGGCGAGCACGCGGTTGATCGACGACGTGGTGGAAGGCAACCGGCTCCTTGCCCTGGTCCTCCAGCACATTCCCGATTCCCAGAACCCAGGCCCGGACGAGTTGCACGAAATCGGTTGCGGGGCGCGCGTGCTGAAGATGCTGAAGTTCCCGGACAATACCGTCCGCATCCTCGTTGAGGGGCTTTGGCGCGTCCGCTTCAAGGACTTCACCTCCACCAAGCCATACCTGCGCGCGAAGTTCGAGGTGTTGCGTGATCTCACGGAAACCTCCGTGCAAGTGACCGCGCTGGCCCGGCATGCGCAGCAACGATTTCGCGAGATCATCAAGTTGAGCCCTGCGATTCCCGACCAGGTGAAAGTTGCGGCCATGAACACCGAGGATCCCGGCGCGTTGAGCGACCTCATCGCCGCGAACCTCAACCTTACGCTCGAGGACCGCCAGCAGTTGCTCGAAACCCGGACCGTGCAGGAACGCCTCGAACATCTCCGGCCGCTCTTGGACCGGGAACTGGAGGTCGTCACGCTGGGTTCCAAGATCCAGAACGACGTGGCTGCTTCGATGGCGAAGAACCAGCGCGATTTCTTCCTCCGCGAGCAAATCCGCGCCATCCAGCGCGAATTGGGCGAGGGCGATCCGGCCGCGACGGAGGTAACCGCATTGCGCAAGCAGCTCGAGGACAATCCGCTTCCCGAGGAAGCGCAAAAGGTCGCGCTCAAAGAACTGGAGCGGCTCCAGCAAATGTCCCCGGCTGTGGCCGAATACACCATCGGCCGCAATTACCTCGACTGGCTGATCAACCTGCCATGGCGGAAAGTCACCGAGGACAAGTTCAATCTCCGCCACGCGGAGAGGGTGCTCGACCAGCAGCATTATGGACTAGGCAAGGTGAAGGAGCGCCTTCTCGATTACCTGGCTGTCTTCAAACTCAAGCACGACATCAAGGGGCCGATCCTTTGCCTCGTCGGCCCGCCTGGAGTGGGCAAGACTTCCCTCGGCAAAAGCGTTGCGGATGCGCTTGGGCGTAAATTCACCCGCATCGCTCTTGGTGGAGTGCGCGATGAAGCGGAAATCCGCGGTCACCGCCGCACCTACGTTGGCGCGATGCCAGGGCGCATTATTCAGGCATTGCGTCGCGTTGAGACGCGCAACCCCGTCGTGCTACTGGATGAACTCGACAAGATCGGCTCGGACTACCGCGGTGATCCTGCGGCTGCGCTGCTGGAGGTGCTCGACCCGCAGCAGAACTCAGGATTCACCGACCATTACCTCGACGTGCCGTTTGACTTGTCGCAAGTGCTCTTCATCACCACTGCCAATTGGCTCGATCCCGTGCATCCCGCATTGAAGGATCGTCTGGAGATCATCCGCCTTCCGAGCTATACGGCGGCGGAGAAGCTGCAGATTGCCAGGCGGCATCTAGTGCCCCGCCAGTTGGAGGAGCACGGCCTCAGACGCGCGCAGGTGAAGCTGCCGGATGCCACGCTCAAGGAACTGATTCAGAGCTATACTCACGAGGCTGGTGTGCGTCAGCTCGAACGCGAGATCGGAACGCTGACGCGCAAAATTGTGCGCCGCGTCGTCAGCGGCGGACGCCGGAACGGTGCGGTGACTGTTGCGCCGCAGGATTTGAAGAAGTTCCTCGGCCATGCTGAGTTCACGCCCGAGACCGCCGAGAAAATCACCGAATGCGGCATCGCCATGGGTCTTGCTTGGACGCCCGTCGGCGGGGAAATCCTATTCATTGAGGCCACCCGGATGCCCGGCAAGGGGCAGCTCATTCTCACCGGCTCGCTTGGGGACGTGATGAAGGAGAGCGCGCAAACTGCGCTGAGCTACCTGCGCAGCCAGGCCGCGCGGTTGCGCCTCGACCTGCGCGATTACGACAAGTTCGACATCCACATTCACGTGCCTGCAGGGGCCACGCCCAAAGACGGCCCCAGTGCCGGCTCCACGATTGCCGTGGCGCTCGCCTCCCTGATCACGCGGCGACTGGTGCGCTCCGACGCGGCTATGACCGGCGAAATCAGCCTGCGTGGCCGAGTGCTTCGTGTTGGCGGGATCAAGGAGAAGGTTCTTGCCGCCGCCCGCGCCGGATTGAAGACCGTGATTCTCCCTGACACCAACCGCAACGACTGGCTCGAAGTTCCGGCCGAGGTCCGCCGGCAGTTGAAGGCGCACTTCGTGAAGGACATCGCGCAACTCGTCGGCGTCGCGTTGCAGAAATGAGCAGGTTCGGACTTGGTCTGGTATTTCTTGCAGTCTTGTTAATCCAAGCCGCCACTCCACCTGTCAATACTGTGCCGCTTAACGACCCTGTTGAGGGGCATCGGCTCGCGACCCGGATGAAAGCAGTGGTCCCCGAGCGGAACGAAGAATACTCAGTTCAGTTCATTCTCAAGCGCGCCGGGAAGACTGACGTACAGGTGCCAGTCGCGG
>CAYQWK010000342.1:0-7010 GCA_964420805.1 uncultured Bifidobacteriaceae bacterium
GCGCTGCGCCTCGGCGAGCTAATCCAGGAAGCCGGCATCCCCGACGGCGTTGTGAACGTCGTCACCGGTCTCGGCGAAACCGCCGGCGCGGCGCTGGCCGGCCATCCCGGTATCGACAAGATCGCGTTCACCGGCTCGACCGAGGTGGGCAAGCTCATCGTCAAGGCCGCAGCGCATGACTTGAAGAAAGTCTCGCTCGAACTCGGCGGCAAGTCCCCGAACATTGTGTTCGAGGACGCAGATCTCGAGACGGCCATTCCCGGCGCGGCCAGCGCGATCTTCTTCAACCACGGCCAATGCTGCTGCGCCGGCTCCCGCCTTTACGTCCACAAGAAGCACTTCGACAAAGTCGTCGAGGGCGTGGCCTCCGCCGCGAAGAAGATCAAGCTCGGCCCTGGCGAGAACCCGGATACCGAGATGGGACCACTGGTGTCGGAGGAACAACTTAACCGCGTGATGGGCTTCCTAAAGAGCGGCCAGACCGAAGGCGCAAAAGCTGTGGCTGGCGGCGACCGCCAGGGCGACCGAGGCTACTTCGTCCAGCCCACTGTGCTGGTGAACACCAAACCCGGCATGAAGGTGATGGAGGAGGAAATCTTCGGCCCCGTGGTCTGCGCCGTGCCGTTCAGCGATCCCGCCGAAGTCGTGCGCGCCTCGAACAATAACATCTACGGCCTGGCCGCCGCCGTGTGGACGCGCGACGTGTCGAAGGCACACCGTGTCGCCTCCGAGTTGCGCGCCGGCACAGTGTGGGTGAACTGCTACAACATCTTCGATGCTGCGCTGCCCTTCGGCGGCTACAAGCAATCCGGCTGGGGCCGGGAAATGGGCGCGGAAGCGCTGGAGCTTTACACCGAAACCAAGGCGGTAGTCCTGCGCCTCGGCTGAAGCCGGATGGCGCGCGAACGAGCCGAATACCAGCCATGCCCGGTGCTTCGCTGGCGTTTGTTGTTTGGCCCTTCCCGCCTTCCGTCTTGGCGTCCCGCGGTTTTGTGCCAAGCTCCGCGCATGGGCGAGATCGCCGAGTTTTCTTTGCCGGTGCGTTTGTTCCTGCGGGCCTATCCGTGGCGGCGCATTGATCCAGTGCCGTGGACGTCGCTGCGCCGGCAGCTGGCGCAATGCAGAGTCGCGTTGCTTTGCAGCGCCGGTTTCGTGGCGCCAGGCCAGGAACCATTCGATCACAACGTGAAAGGCGGCGACGTAAGCTGGCGCGAGATTCCCGGGAACATCGAGACGCGCGCGCTCGTCGAGACGCATCGCAGCGAGGTCTTCGACCACAGCGGACTGCATCAGGATGCCAACCTCGGGTTTCCGTTCGACCGCTTTCGCGAACTGGTTGCGGCGGGACGCATCGGCTCGTTGAACCGCCGGCATTTCTCCTTCATGGGTTCCATCACCGCGCCCGGCCGGCTAATGCGCGACACTGCTCCGCAAATCGCGCGCGCGCTGGCCGAGGATGCAGTGGACGTGGCGTTCGTCGTCCCAGTCTGCCCGATGTGCAACCAGGCATCGGACCTCATCGCCGCGGAAATCGAGCGGCAGGGCATTTCAACGGTTACCATCCAGTTGCTGCGTGAAGTGGCGGAGAAGGTCCGGCCGCCGCGCGCGTTGTGGGTTCCGTTCAAGCATGGTTACCCGCTCGAAGCACCAAACGACCCGGCGAAGCAACACGCGGTAATCGAGGCTGCGCTGCGGCTGCTCGAGGACACGACGGCGAAACCTCCGCTGCTCGTCGATTACCGGACGAACCCCTGAATCCGATGCCGGACGCCCCGACCCCAGCCCACGCCGACCAACAGGTGGACGCGTTCATCACACACCTGACCACCGAGCGCGGCGCGTCTCCGTACACGATCCGCAACTACTCGCAGACGTTGCAGGAATTCGTGCGCTGGCACGAGTCGGAACGCGGCGCCGCCCCGGCGTGGGCCGCGCTGCAACGCGATGATTTCCGCGCCTACCTCCGTTTCCTCGGACGCGGCGGGTTGAGCCGCGCAGCTACGCAGCTCCGGTTTTCGGCGTTGCGGTCGTTCTACAAATTCCTGCTGCGCCGTGGCGCGGTGGAGTCGCTGCCCATTAAGAACATCGCCCTGCCCAAGCTGGAAAAGCGGCTGCCGAGGTTCCTGACCATCGCGCAGCTTGAGGCTTTGCTGAAGGCGCCCGAGGCCGAGTTCCAGAAGGAGCGGCAGGATGGGCGGCAGGTTGACCGCGCGTCATTCACGCGTGACGAGGCCATTCTCGAAACGATCTATTCCTGCGGCCTGCGCATCAGTGAACTGTGCGCCCTGCGCGTGTGCGACGTAAGCTTTCCCGAAGCTCTCGTGCGCGTGGCGGGCAAAGGCCGGAAGGAGCGCCAAGTGCCGGTCGGCGAACCGGCGCTGGCGGCAATGGAGAAATACTGGTCAGCACTGCCCTGCCGGCCGGCCGGGGAACAGCCCGCATTTCTCGCGGTAGCCAACCGGTTCGACGCGGTTTCGCCGCGCGTGGTGCAACTGCGGCTCAAGCGTTATCTCGCCGCCGCCGGCCTTGATCCCGGTATCACGCCGCACAAGCTGCGGCACAGCTACGCCACGCATCTGCTCGACGCGGGCGCGGATTTGCGAAGCGTGCAGGAACTGCTCGGTCACGCGCATCTGGTCACCACGCAGGTGTACACGCACGTCTCCACCGAGCGCCTGAAGCAGGCCTACGACGAATCACACCCGCGGGCGTGATTATTTCGGAAGCTGGTGCGCGTGCGCCTGGGCGGCATCCACGAACGCTTGCATGAGCAGCGTGGGCTTGCCCTGCCAAAGCGCGCCGATCGTCGCCTTGGGAAATCCTTCCAACACCAGCGTTCGCACGGCGGGATTAGGCTGCGTGCGCGGCAAAGCCAGCGAAAGCCCGATGCCGTAACCTCGCGCGACGTACGTCTCGACAAGATTGAGCGAGCTGACCTCGACCGACGGGAACCAGTCGATATCACGGCGGGAAAGCTCTTGTTGAAACACGCGGCAGATCATCTCGTTCGCTGGCAGGGCGATCAGCGGTTCCTCGATCCGGTCGCGCTTCCAAAGTTCATCAGCCGATTTGAGCTTGCTCGACTTCCCGACCACCAGCACGAGCGGGAGCTCGACAAGCACCTGGGTTTTCGTGCCTGGGCTGGGCGCCTTGGGGTTGAGCAAGGTAATGGCGAGGTCAATTTCCTGACGCTCGATCCATTGTTCGAGCTGCGGCTGGTAGCCTTCGCGCAGGACCATCTTGAGCTTGGGAAATTTTTTCCGTACCTGGTCAACCAGCTCAGGCAGGTGATCGCGCAGCACAACCTCGGAAGCGCCCAACCGGATGCTCTGAGCCTTGCCGCCCTGGAGCTTCTCGGTCATCCGGTCAAGGTTGCCAAAGAAAGGCGCGGCAAATTCATAAAGTTCCTGCCCCGCCGGCGTGAGATGAAAGGGCCGCCGCTGGAAGAGCGTGAGGCCGAGAAACTGTTCGAGCTGGATGATCTGCGCGCTGATGGCTGGCTGCTGGATGCCGTAGGGCATGTTGCGAACCGCCTCCGAGATGCCTCCGTATCGCGCCACGTAATAAAAAAGTTCGATGTGGTGGACGTTCATGCGTGGCCGCGACGCTAACAAAGCCGCCGCGCAGCGCAAGCCGCGGAACGATGGGATTGGCAGGCCCGGTGCATTGAAACCAGTTCCGCCCGCGGTGGCGTGCGGCCGCGCATGTCGAGTGCGCGGGGAACGCGGTCGCCATCCAGCGGACAGAGAATCCAGCCGGGATTGTTGGTGCCCGCAGGCGGCAGGGCCGGCGTTAGCGCGAGTTTGGCCGAGGCCTCGCGACGTTCCCGCATGAGAGCGAGCGCATCGGGCAGGCTGTTCGTCGGACTGAGCGGATCACCAAAGAACTTCGCCAATTGCTCCTGCGATGCCACGTCCGCCGACATGTCCGCGGCCACGGGATACATCGCCAGGGCGTAAATCGAGACCGGCCCGGAGACGCAGCGGATCACGACTTTCGTCGCATGAGGATAATGTTTGAGCGGGATGATGAAGGTGTCGGTCCTGGCCTGCCGGGTCTTGAAAAGCAGATTGAAAAACAGGTCAAGGGCCACGATGCGGTTCTGATCATCCCAAAGTTGCACCGCGAGATCCGCGTCTTGCCCGTCCTCAAGAATCAGGCCCATCGCGAGATTGTCGGCAATGCCACCGCGATCAAGGGCGATGACAATCTTGCCGTTGGCCGGCGGGGCATTGCTCGCCACGAACCAGCCACGCGCATTGTCCACCGTGCCGTCATTGTGCTGGACGGATACGAACCAAGACGGACGGGCTTGTGTGCCGGCGCGGAAATCGAAGAACAGGTTGGCTGAACCGGCGTTTTCCGCCGCTCCAACGAAATGACAACCCGCGGACAGCAGCGCAAAGCCCGGAAGCAAGGCGAGCCATCGCAGCAACGGGGGGCGCGTAGCGGCGCGAAATGCCTAAGTACGAATTGGCATCAGATTACCGGGCGGGAATCGCATGGGCGTAGCGTTGACCCGGTTCAGAACGGCTCGCAATGGCGATCTGCCCGCTGGGACGCCTGCCCGTCAGTCGATGAAAACTTCGCGGTCGGGGAAGGCGTTCTTCGGGCGCGACGGCTCCGGCGCGGTGGGTGCAGCCACCAGCACCGCTTCGGCGGGCCTCTCGCCAACAGCCCGGGGTGTCGTGTTCACGGCCGGTGAGTTTGACGATGCCGCCTGCTCGGGATTAGCCACGATGACTTCCACGCGGGCCGCCTCCAACGCGGCGAGGATTTCCGGCGGAGGCGCCTGGTCAGTGATGAGGGTGTTGATGTCTCCCAATCCGCAAAGGCGGCTGGCAGACTGGCGGTTGAATTTGGTGTGATCCACGCACAGCACCACACGTCGCGCCGCGCGCATCATCGCCCGCTGAATATCGATCAACAGGCCGTGGGAATTCGCCACCCCTTCCGGCGTAAGGCCGCCGCAGCTCATTACCGCAAGGTCAGCGCGGACCTTTCCGAACGCCTCAACCGCGAGCGGACCAACCAGCACACCAAGGCGCGGATAAATCACGCCCCCCGAAACGACGACCTCGACGCGCTGCGACGAGGCGTAGTGATTCGCGACCGGCAGGGAATTGGTGATGATGTGCAGGGTCTTGTTCTCGAGGTGCCGTGCCACATGGTAAGCCGTGGTGCCGGCATCAATGATGACCGTCTGGTTGGTGCCGATCAGGTCTGCACAAACCCGGGCAATGGCTTCCTTCTCATCCAGTTGGTGCGTGTCCCGGGTGGAGAAGGCAAATTCGTCCGACCTGGGATTCACCAACCGGGCACCGCCATGCGTGCGTTTGATGTGCCCCTTGGACTCCAACGCGGTCACATCGCGGCGAACCGTGGAAACCGACGCGTCCACTTGCTGGGCAAGTTCTTCCAAAGAAGCGAACTCGACCTTCTGCAAATGCACTTCAATACGCTGTTGACGGGCTTCAGCCTGCACGGTTTAGCTCAATTTGGTAGTATTTGGAAGTTTATGCAAGTTTTTGTTGACTATAAGTCGTTTATTTCCAATTCTGCGCCCGTTCTTGGAATTAAATTGTATGGCTGCCAGTGGAACATTGCATCGCGCCGTCGTCGAACATCTAGTTCGGCAGACGGTCTATCAGCGCCTCGGGAAACCCTTGCCCCGCATGGCGGCGGCACCAAGCCCGTTGCTGGTCAACGTCAGCGCCCGCCATTGCCATCTGACCCCGGAAGCGGTCGAGGCGCTGTTCGGCAAGGGGCACCAACTCCAAGTTCACAAGTGGCTCTATCAGGACGGCCAGTTTGCCGCCAAAGAGACCGTCACCCTCGTGGGCCCTCGCAGCCGGATCATTTCCAACCTGCGCATCCTTGGCCCCTGCCGGAATCTGAACCAGGTGGAACTGGCCTACACGGACGGCATCGCGCTTGGTTTTGACCTGCCCCTTCGCAGTTCCGGAGACATCAAGGGCACGCTCGGCGGAATGCTGATGGGGCCGGCGGGTTTCTTCGAGATGGAGCAAGGCATCATTCGCGCCCTGCGCCACGTCCACATGAGCCCTGCGGACGCCGATTTCTACGGCGTGAAACCCGGAGACTTCATGAAGCTCAAGATCGGCGGCGAGTGCGGGATCGTTTTGGACAAGATGCTTTGCCGCGTGGACAAGAGCTTCAAGCTGGAGGTCCACATCGACACCGACGAGGGCAACGCCTGCAATCTCCAGCCGGACACCCCGTGCGAGTTGATCAAGTAGTTTAACCAATAACCAAAACAGGAGTAACAAACACATGAGTGAAGCAATCGGAATGATTGAAACGAAAGGCTACACCGGGAGCATCGAAGCCACCGATGCCATGGCCAAGGCCGCGAACGTCACAATCCAGAAGACCATCGCCATCGGCGGCGGTCTCATCACCGTCATCTGCCGCGGCGACGTGGCCAGCGTGAAAGCCGCCGTGGACGCAGGCGCGAAAGCCGCCAGCAAAGTCGGTGAACTGGTCGCCTCCCACATCATCGCCCGCCCGCACGAGGATCTCTCGAAAGGTTTCTTTGGCGACTCCGCTGCCGTGAAGAAGTAGCCCGCAACCCTCAACCAACAACTCTCAATTTACCTATGGCTCAACAAGCAATTGGAATGATCGAAGCGAAGGGGCTTTGCGCCCTCTTCGAGGCTGTGGACGCCGCGCTCAAGTCCGCCAACGTCACCTTCACCGGCTGGGAGAAGATCGGCTCCGGCTACGTCACCGCGTTCTTCCGCGGCGATGTTGCCAGCGTGAAGGCCGCGACCGATGCCGGCGCCGCCGCGGCATCTCAGGTCGGCTCCATCGTCAGCGTGCAGGTCATCCCGCGCCCTCACGAAGGACTCGCCGGACTTGGCAAGTGGCTCCAGCAATGAAATGACGAATGACTAATGACGAAGGGGATCCGGCCCTTTCGTCATTCCGTCATTCCGTCATTCCGTCATTCCGTCATTCATGAAGGTCCTCGTCGCCAACATCGGTTC
>CAYQWK010000343.1:0-6983 GCA_964420805.1 uncultured Bifidobacteriaceae bacterium
GACCTGGGGCGGGATTGTGGCCGGCTCTCTCTTTGTGTTGCCGTCCGCGTTTATCCTCTGGGCGCTATCGTGGATCTACACCGCGTGCGGCAATGTGCCTTTGGTTGCGGTCACGTTTGACGGACTCAAACCCGCCGTGCTCGCCATCGTCGTCATGGCCGTGCGCCGCATCGGAACGAAGGCGCTCAAGAACGGCGTCATGTGGACCATCGCCGCGTTGGCATTCGGCGGGATCTTCCTGCTGAAACTTCCATTCCCGCTCATCGTATTGGCGGCCGGCGTGATTGGATTTCTCGGCGAACGGTTCTGGCCGGAGAAATTCGTTGTGCTCAAGGGGCATGGAGGAAAGACCGGCGGCTCGGTTCTCGACGACCATTCCGCTGCGCCGGAACACGCGAAGGTTTCGCTCGGACGGGCGCTCAAGATCATCGCGGTTTGCGGCGCGCTTTGGTGGCTGCCGGTCATCGCGCTGGGTGCGTGGCTCGGGTTCGATCACATCCTGTTCCGGCAGGGAGTCTTCTTCAGCAAGGCGGCGATGGTCACCTTTGGCGGTGCGTACGCGGTTCTTCCTTATGTTTCGCAACAGGCAGTCGAGAACCACGCCTGGCTTACCGCGCCGCAAATGCTCGACGGCCTCGGACTTGCCGAGACCACGCCCGGCCCGCTCATCATGGTGCTGCAATTCGTAGGCTTCCTCGGTGGCTGGAAGTTTCACCAGCCATTCACGCCTCTGGTCGGCGCGTCCCTCGGCGCGTTCATCACCACCTGGACGACCTTCCTGCCGTGCTTTCTCTGGATATTCCTGGGCGCGCCGCACATCGAGCGAATGCGCGGCAACGCCCGGTTCACCGCGGCGCTCTCGGCCATCACCGCCGCCGTGGTGGGAGTGGTACTGAACCTCGCGTTGTGGTTTGGCCTGCACGTTCTGTTCCCCGCCAGCGCCCCAGTGAACTGGTTTGGAATCGCCATCTGCGCCACGGCGCTCGTGGGAATGTGGCGTTGGAAATGGGACATTATTCCCGTGGCGCTCGGTGCCGGCGCGGTGGGTCTGCTCAAGGGGCTTTGCTGGCCGTGAAGGGCAGGGGATGCACGGATTTCGAGTGGCCCGTCAGTCCGTGGCTGCTGCGAAGCGCCGGCCATTCATTTGCCAAACCGATAAGGCCGCACTTTGACAGGCTCGGCTACGCTTCACGGGTTCAGAGCGCCAAACTCCGCTTTGCGATCTCTCTCACTATTCTCGACGAAGAGCGCGCAACAACTCGTGTGCATCGCGGAACCGCGGCGCTTCCTCAAGTGCTTGCAATGCCTGGCGGCGGGCCTCCGGGTCTTTTGCTTTGTGCAGTAGCCGCGCGAGGCGGAAATGAACCTGTGCCGGGTCCGCCGGATTCAGCGCCAGCAGCACGCGGTTGGCGCGCAAGGCGATCGCATCGTCCTGCAGATTCTCAGCGGCGCGGGCGAGGTCGTCGTGCGGTCGCGGCAGAAGCGGATTCACCGCCAGCCAGCGCAGCGCGTTGGTTTGCACCAGCTTCCAGTCGCCGGTCTGCGCGCCGATTTCCATCAACCGGTCGTACGCCTCCACGGTCTCCGCGTCGATCGCGGCGAACTTCTCCAACGCCGCGCGCTCGGCATTGGTCTCACCCAGTTCCCGATGCGCTTGCGCCAGCAACAACCACGCGCTGCCGCCTCCGGTGTGTGCGGGATAACGCCGGATCAACTCCTCAATGGGCTTTTTCGCCGCCGGCCAGTTCGTCTCGCTTATCAAGTCCTGCGCGGTGCGGAGCAGCGCGTAGAAGTTGGTGGGATTCGCGGCCAGCCAGTTTGTCGAGCGCAGTTAGGCGGGCGTGGGCTTTTCCCAGTCCAGACGCGGCGCCAGGGCCTCGGCTCGTTGCGTCGCAAACTCCTCGAAGGACTCCTCCAATTCCTCGATCGGCCGGGTGTGCGCGGCGATGGCGGCGTTGATTTCAACGCCGTTGGCGAGATCGCGCAGGATCTTTTGCAGCGCGCCAAATCCATGGTTCTTCACGATGAACTCCACCACCAGCGCGGATTCGTAATAGGCGAACTGCAGGTGCATCGGCGTCTTGGGGGCGATGAATGCGCCGCTCAAATCGCTGATCGGCGTCAGCGCGCCGTCTAGGATCATTCCGCGGTACTCGGGATTCATCCGCTGGCCCCACGCGGGGTTTTCCTGCAACTCCTCGAACACGGAGATGCCCTCGCTCAACCAGCGCGGCATCCTGTTCCGCGTCATTTGCAGCGTGATGACGTGGGTGAACTCGTGCCACAGCACCGCCTGCCAGTTGGCCGGGTGCGCCATCTGCGTGGCCGGGCTGTTCGCCGTGATGACCGCGCCGAAACACACGCCGAGGTAGCCCGGATTGTCCGGCATTCCGAACGTGCGCACGCCGAAGTCCTTCTGCGCCGTGAAGATTTCCACCGTCACCGGCCGTTCCAGCTTCAATCCGTAACGTGCGGTGAGTTTCTTCCGCGCCTTTTCGAGCAACGCCAGCACTTCATCGCCATAGACCGGCGCCTCATTTGTTCCCATGCGGACGATGAAACTGCCGTTGGTCAGCGTTTGGAATTTCCGCATCTGGTCCTTCAACGTGACGAGGTTGAAGAGCGTGACATCGTACTCGTCCTGCTTGTGCGCCTCCTCGGCCAGCCGCCAGCCCTCGGCCTCGTCGCCCAGCCGCAACAAATCCTGTGCGAGTTGGCCTTTGGCGGCGACATGGTTGGTGTCCGCCCGCAACGCGCGCCGCTGGTAATCCGCGCCCTCGGCGAAGCGGTACTTCTGGGATAACTTGCGGCCAATGAGGAAATCCACCTCCGGATTGGCGCGCCGGAACTTGAGCGCGTTGGCCCGCGCCTCCGTTTCACCGGCGACATCGTTCTTCAAATGGCGCAGCACGGCGCGGCAGGCCCAGGCCTCGGGATGCCATGGGTTCACGCCCAGAACGCGGTCGATCAGCTTGTCTGCCTCGTCGTATTCCTCGCCGTCAATGAGATGATCGATCAGCAGCAACGCCGCGCCCGTGTGGTTCGTGTTCACGGCCAGCGTGGCGTCGAGCGCCTTCACCATTTGCTGGCGGCTGCCGGACTGGTGCGCGCGGGCAAGGCCGAAGTTCATCTCGGGATCATCGGGAAAATGCTTCAAGCCGTCGGTGAACTGCTTCGCCGCCAGGTCGAAATCGTGCTTGCTCAGGGAAAGCTCGCCCATGGCCAGATGCACCTCGCGAAAATCCGGCCGCTGCTTCTTCACCGGCTGGTAGATATTGTCCAGCACGCGCCTTGGGTCGCTGCCCAGCAGCAACGCGGCCCGCCCGATGGCGATCACCGTGCTGGCGTCGCGGAACCGGAAGTCGTTCCGTGAGTTCGCAAGCGCGGCGACCTGTTCGAGCAATTCCGGCGCGCGATTGCTCTGGCTCGTGTATTGGAAAACATCGCACCCGAGCAACCGCATCGGCACGCTCCACGAAAAACGGTCGAGCGCATTCGAGAGGGAAAGCCCCGCCTGCTCGTAGCGCCCCAGCGCGAACTCGGATTTCACCAGCAGCTCGTGCCATTCCTCCTGATACGAATAATCCGCGATGGCCTCGCGGCAGGTGGCGATGCAATTGGTGTACTGGCCGGAAAGGTATTGCTGCCGGGCGTTGGTCAGTTCGGCGGCGGGCGCGGACCGGGTGACACAGAACAACGCGCCGCCGGCCGCAACCATCAACGCGGCCTGGCGGAACAGAATCTTGGCGCGGTCAATCATTGGCTCGTCCCGACAATGCGCAACGCGCCGCCGAATGTCGAATGACGAATGACCGCGAACGACACTGGCATGGCGGCCATTCCGCCGAAAACAGTGAGGGCCCGGATCTGTGTCGATATCACGGACTGACCACCTCTTGAATTGAAGCTGTTCAATCCGAGCGCGCGCGATAGAAGCGGCGCGGTTGGGTTCCCCATTGTGGATCGACGAAGCCGGCGGAGGCGCCGGCGGAGGCGCCGGGTGGTGGGTTGGTCCAGATGGGTTGCCAGTTCAGCAGATTGGTGCTGGCCTCGACCACGATGGTTTGATTGGTGAGGCGCGTGACGGTGAAGCCGAAGCCGCCCGGGGCGATTTGCGGCGGGCACAGCATCACGGTGGGCAAGCCGCCGTAGGTGGCTCCCCAGCCGGTGGTGCCGCAGTAGTAATAAACCTTCGCGCCCGTCCCGACGTTAAGGAAAGTTCCGTCAGAAAGCCCCGGCGCATGACCGAGAAAAGTGAAGTTCGTCAGGTTGGTGCAGAAGGAAAACGCAAAATACCAGATGTTGGTGACGCCGTTGCCGATGGACGCGCTCGTCAGATTGGTGCAGCCGTAAAACGCGGAGGGCGCGATGCTGGTGAGGCCGTTGCCAATGCGCACGCTGGTCACGCTTGAGCAGCCGTAAAACACATCGCCTCCCATGTTGGTGACGCTGTTGGGAATGGTCACGTTGGTCAGGCCGGTGCAATTCTGAAACGCCTGCTGTCCGATGTAGGTGACGTGGTTGCCAAAGGTCACGCTCTTCAGGCTCCGGCAGCTGTGAAACGAGTAGTGCCCGACGATGGTGACGCTGTCGGGAATGGTCACGGTCGTCAGGTTGGTGCAGTTCCAAAACGCTTGAGACCCGATCACCGTGACGCCGTTACCGATGGTCAAGTTCGTCACGCTGGTGCAGTTGTAGAACGCCAAGGTTCCGATGGCGGTGACGCTGTTGGCCATGGTCACGCTGGTCAGGCTGGGGCTGTCGGAAAACGCAGATTCGCCGATGTTGGTGACGCCGTTTGGAATCACATAACCACCAGCGCGACCGCCAGGATATGTGAGCAAGGTTGTTTGTGCCTTGTTGAACAACACCCCGTCCAGGCTGCTATAAGCCGGATTGGCGGCATCCACCGAAAGGTTCGTCAGGCTGGGGCAGCGGGAAAAGGCCAAGGGTCCAATGTTGGTGACGCTGTTGCCCATGCTCACGCTGGTCAGACCCCAGCAGTCGCGAAACGCCTGAAACCCGATGCCCGTCACGCCGTTGGGAATGGTCACGCTGGTCAGGCTGATGCAGTTGGAAAACGCCAACTGCCCGATGTTGGTGACGCCGTTGGGAATATTCGCGCTCGTCAGGCTCTTGCAGCGGGAAAACGCCCCATTTCCGATGCCGGTGACGCTGTTGGGAATCGTCACGCCCGTCAGGTTGGTGCAGTTAAAAAACGCCCCCGTTCCGATGCTGGTGACCGGAAAGCCATTGTAGGTGGAGGTGATGACAATGTCGCCGGAAGCGCCGGGGCTGCTCGTCACGGAAGCCGTGTTGCCGGAAACCGCGTAGTTGACCTGCGCCTTGGCTGGCATCGCCACCAGCAGGCAGACCAAGGTGAGAAGGCCGAAACTCCGCGCTGTGAATCCCCGAATCTTCGCCCGGACACCGGGCAGAGTCGCGAGAATGCAAAATACGAGTGCTATCAAGTGCTTCATAAACTGACGTGTTGAAGTTTAATCCAAGCCATCCTGCCAAGCCACATTACGGCCTCTCGGGAAGAATTGCGGCGATCACCGTGCCAGCAACTTCGACCAAGCCCCATGTCACTTGGCGGGTGAGGACTGGCTGCGTTCGGCTTTCAAGCTGCCTCACCCGGTTCTGTTCCAGCTCAAAGTAGTAACAATTCGACACCGCGACCGAAGGTGACTCACTGCGGAATCATCCCGGCTCGATACAGCTTCACCCCGGAGCAACCGCTGCCCTTATCCACCACGGTGAGGCTTGATCCGCTGGCCAGAATGTTCGTTGCGCCCGCCACGGGGAGCCAATTGACGCCGTCGGTCGATTTTTCCACCAAATAACGGCGACCTGAGAGTGTGGTGAAGGTCAGCGATGTGTCGATGCTCATCGCCGTGAAACGCACTTCCGCGATCGTGCAAACGATTGTCGTGCGCAGGAGGATCGCGTTCACCGGGTTGCCCAGTAGGAGATTGAACGTTTCCTCGGGCTCGGGTGGAACGTCAGGCGACAGCGTCACCGTCACCGCCTTGCTCATTTCACCCGGAGCAAACGTCACCGTGCCATTCGTGGCCACGTAATCACTCCCCGCCAACGCCGTGCCATCGCTCGTCGTGAAACTGACCGACACTTCATTCGTCGCCGGGCTCTGTAACCGGATCGTGAACGTCGCGCTCGCTGTGCCATTGCTCCCTTCAGACACCGCGATGTCATTGGCAGTGATCACTGGCGGTCCATCGACGGGAAACACCGTGATCGGACCCACAAACGAGCCAACCTTCGGCACCGTCGGTCCAGGGCTCGCGGTTGTAAGAAGGACCCGCGCCAGCGGCGACTTGCCCACCATCGCACGGCGACCGTTCATGGGAGGCGCGGAATAGGCGGCGTCGTAATCGCTTCCATAGGTCGATTCAAACGCGCGCACCTGAATCGTGATGTAATTGCTCACCGAGTAGGGCGTCATGGTGCGGGTAAATCCGTTGTATCTTCCCAGCCCGGCATTGCCGACGAGCACGCCGTTGGTGGACAACGACAGGGTTGATTCATCGGTCACGCCGTCTGGCCCGTAGTAGAGCGCCACCTTGATGGAGTTCGTGGTGGCTGCGGGCAGGCCGGTCAATCCGTTCGTGACCAGCGAAGCGCTGTCATTCGTGAAGAGAAGGATGCCGTAGGGTTGAGCGCTTGCACCGAAGGCCAGCAACAACAACGCGAGAAGAAGGTTGATCTGCTTCATATTCAGTCTTGGGTGAAACATGGCGGGACGTTACAGCCGGCGGGGAAAGATTTCAAAAACTACCTTTCCATCGACCTCGATGCGGCCTTGGGCACGAGTGGTTCAAAACTGGCACGCTCAGAGACGCGTGGGCGAAGGAAGCACAGAAGGGGTGAGGGCGAGAGGGGGGATCCGATTTTGAACCGCTAATAGACGCTGATAAACGCCAATAGGGCATCCGTCTGTGTGCTTGCTTGGCCAGCAGGAC
>CAYQWK010000344.1:0-6969 GCA_964420805.1 uncultured Bifidobacteriaceae bacterium
TCCGCTCTGCGCGGACGGGGTTGTCGCAGCGCGACAACCACCACCTGCAAGAAACTGGGATGCGCCCCTTCCGGGCCGGGCGGCGGAATTCAAATTGCCAAGGCCCGGTGCGCTCACTAGCCTTCGCCCTGAAAACGCTGTGATCCGCGCGACGACGACAACCTCTTAGCGTTCATTCCGCACTACGGAATGAACGCCGACGCCTCTGACCAATCGTCCGGGGCGTTTTTGTTTCCCGAACCGACACCGAACATGAACCGCGACCGCCAGACCTTACCGCCGCTTCGCAGCGCGTGGCGGGGCGTTATCGCCGGGCTTTGGCGTTCCGGCTTCGCGGCGTTTGTCGCGCTCGGTGCGGTCGTGGCCGGCAAGGCTGCCGAATCCGTTTCGCCCGAGGTCATGAACCGCGTGTTCGCGGAAGTTCGCACGCCGCACAAATACGGCATCGTGGTTCGTGGTGATTCGCCGCGGCAGATGGTGGATTGCCCGTCCATTTTCCGCCATGGGCAGTCGTGGTTCATGATGTATATCGCCATCACGGACGCGGTCGGATACGAGACGTTTCTTGCCACGTCCACCAACCTGCTCGACTGGCGCAAGCTGGGGAAAATCCTGACCTTCCCCCAGAAAGGCTGGGACGCATGGCAGGTGGATGGCGGTTTCGCCCTGGTGAATCACGATTGGGAGGGCGACCACTCGCTCGGCACGCACGACGGCAAATACTGGCTCTCCTACATCGGCGGCGCGTTGAAGGGATACGAGACGGATCCGTTGTCCATCGGCATGGCGTGGACAACCAAGCCCGCGGAGGCGGTGGAATGGCAACGGCTGCCCAACCCGGTGATGCGTCCCTCCGACACGGACGCCCGCGAGTTCGAGCGCCTGACGCTTTACAAGAGCACCATCATCCGCGATCCAGCGCGCACGCTTGGCGCGCCGTTCGTGATGTTTTACAACGCCAAGGTGAAGAACGGCTTCGAGCGCATCGGCATCGCCACCTCGGGCGACATGACCAACTGGGCGCGGTTCGGCACCAATTACGTCCTCGCCAATGGCGAGCAGAAGCGCAACGGCATCAGCGGCGATCCGCAGATCGTCCGGATGCGCGACGTCTGGGTGATGTTCTATTTCGGCGCCGGTTGGGCGCCCAAGGCGTTCGACACCTTTGCCTGCTCGCACGATCTTGTGAACTGGACCAAGTGGACCGGGCCGCACTTGATCGAGCCGGGTGAACGATGGGACAAGACCTACGCCCACAAACCCTGGCTGCTGAAGCACGAGGGCGTGGTATATCGCTTTTACTGCGCGGTCGGCGCTGAAGGCCGCGTCATCGCGGTGGCCACGTCCAAGGACGTGCGCGCCGCCCGCCCGAAACCCTGAACCACCCGCACCTAGTCCTGAAATTTATGCCCGACGAACAACAACAGCAGCAGCCCGAACAGAAAGACCGCAAGTCGCTCGACCAGCGCAACGCGATGTCCGACCTCGAACGCCTCCGGCATTCGTGCGCGCACGTCTTCGCCACCGCCGTCCTCCGTATCTGGCCCGAGGCCCAGCTGGCCTACGGGCCGCCCGTCGAGAACGGATTCTACTACGACCTCGAAATGCCGCATCGCATCTCGCAGGAGGATTTTGCGCGCATCGAGGAGGAGATGAAGAAGGAGATCAAGGCCAACAACGTCTTCCAGAAGATCGAAGTGCCGCGCGAACAGGCCATCAAGGACGCGCAAAGCGGCCGGCTCGGTGGCCTCACCGAACGCCCCGGCAACGTCAGCAAATTCAAGCTCGACCTCATCGCGCAGATTCCGGAAGGCGAAGCCATCTCCTATTTCCAGAACGGCGACTTCCTCGATCTCTGCGCCGGGCCGCACGTGATGCGCACGGGCAACATCGGCGCGTTCAAGCTTACCACGGTCGCGGCGGCCTACTACAAGGGCGACGAAAAAGGTCCGCAGCTCCAGCGCATCTACGGCACGGCGTTCAAGAACAAGACCGCGATGGACGAGTATTTCAAGATGCTCGAGGAGGCCAAGCGCCGCGACCATCGTAAGATCGGCGCGGAGATGGGGCTGTTCGCGATTGATACCGAATACGTCGGGCCGGGCATGCCGCTGTGGCTGCCCAAGGGCACGATCCTCGTCGAGGAACTGGAGAAGCTGGCCAAGGAAACCGAATTCGCCGCCGGCTACGTCCGCGTCCGCACGCCGCATCTGGCCAAAGAGAAGATGTATAAAACCTCCGGCCACCTGCCGTATTACGCGGAGAGCATGTTTCCGAAAATGGAAATGGACGAACACCGCGAGCAACGGGAGAAACTCGCCGCCCGCATCGCCGAGTTGGAAAAACAACTGGCCGATTACGCGAAGAAAACTGAGTAACACAGGCTGAAGGAGGTAACTTCTCGACGCCCTATGAAGTGTTGAATAGGTTTTGCCATGCCGAAAACTTCCACGAACGAGTTGCTGACGATGGCTGAGAATGCCATTCGTGCCATCTCGACTGAACTTCGGCCAAAGGCGGAATCCTACTTTGCATCCCCGGAGACAACGAAGTTCTTCAAGGAGCGGCTTGAGCGTCTGAATGCGCTCAGGGCAGAACTGAAAGACGAGCCACGTTTTGCAATTCACCTCTTGGGCAGTTCACAGAATGGCAAGAGCACTCTCGTCAACGTGCTTTTGGGTCGAAAGGTTCTCACGGAAGGGCATGTCGGAGCGTGCTCTGCAGCCGTAGTGCGATGCCGTTACGCCGACTTGGACGGGTACAAGATGACGGTGCGCTACGTTTCGCGAGAGGAGTTCCTGTCGAAGCTGAAAGACGGAATCAAGGATGCTGAAACGGCACTTTCAGGTGAACAGTCCGCCGAGACGGCAGGTGAAGAAATTCGGAAAGCGCTTGGCAGGTTCACCGGCTTTTTTGGAATCCGTGATCGCTCCCCGGCGGAGATTGTCCACTTCTGCAAGCAGCGCCTTGCCGATCCTGTGAGCATTGCTTTCGACGATTTTGGAGCGACCCGTGAAGTCGCTGTTGAAGATGATGCTGCGGTTGACGACCATCTGGCGGCGAAAGGCAAGAAAGCTTTCGTTGTCGATGAATGCGTGCTGGAAGGACGGTTCCCCGAATGGGCACCACAGATGGAACTCATTGACATGCCCGGAACCAACGACATCGATCCGTTCAGAACTGAAGTGACCGAGCAGGCTCAGAGCAAGGTCGCGGGATTGATGCTGATTACGAAGGGAACTCAGTTGGGCAACGACATCATGGATTGGTTCAAGCAGACGGCCATCTTGGCCGAGGTCGCTGAAAGCACGGAGCGGAATCAACAGCGAGTGATAGTAGTCCGCACGGTCATCGACGATCAGCCGTTGGACAACGTCCCGGAAGACGCCCAATCCACATGGCCTTTCCTTGAAGCTCACTGCCGAGAGCAAGAAGCTCACTTTCGACGCCAGTTGCGCCAGTTGGTGCGCGAAAAATTCGCTGACGTCGGGATCGTAACTCGCCTCGATGAATTCGTGCATTCGCTTCCGGTGCATTTTGTGTCTGCCAAGACGTTTCGGAATCTTAGCGACCAAGGACTACGGAATCGGGTGCTGAACAACCCATACACACCAGCGAATCTGGAAATGATGTCCCGTTTCCAACGGTTCGACATGGATCCCGTGAAAACCGGCGTTCCGATCCTGCGCCAGAAACTTCAGGAAGCGACGGAGCAGTATTTAAGCACCCACTTTCTCAGGCGAATGCAAAGCCACTTGGAAAGCGAGGTGGATTCGGTCATCGAATTTTTTCGCCACCAGAGGATGGGCGCTGAACTCGGGCTGGCCGGCCAAGCCGAAGCTTACCGTGAAATTGCAAAGCACGTTGAAGCCAACGTCAACAAGTTGCTCGCTGCGACCGAGGACCGTGAGCGGCTATTGGGACAAATCGAGTCTGACTTTCAAACGAAAGCGTCCGAAATCCTGACGCACGCACAGGCCGGCTTTCGCAGGCCATTGGAATGGAAGATGGAAGTTTGGTGCAGCCTTCACTGGCGGACATTGCGGGCGCTCGGGTCAAAGCGGGGGTGGCACATCACCTACGATGACCGCGAGTATCATGTTCAAGGCGACTTGGCTGAAATCTACTGCGAGCAACTCAGAGCGACCTGGGTTCAAGATCGTGATCGGCTCATCAACGTCATCTGCGGCAGTAAACTCGACGAACTGATCCACGCCATCGAACTGGTTATCCAAGAGGCGAAGGGGTTCGCGTTGGCGCAGAATCCTGCCACCGTCCGTTTCGCGGATGAGCGCATGGCGGACTTCGGAGAGAAGGCTCATCTGCAACTCAATGGATTGAGGGAAGATTTTCGCAAGAGTACAGAGGATTTTGAATCTTTGCGCGCCAATCTCACGCCGGAAATTCGTGAGATTCTGTTGCCGACATTCGCTCTCATCGGAAGCGAAGGTGGCTCAGGATGTGCCGCCAGGATGCGTGGATACCTTCGTGCTGGTGTGCATGAATCGTTGGAAAAGATTCACGCCGCCGTAAGCAGCCGCGTCCTGAGCAACTGGGAAAAGTTCATCAAGGAAGCGTGCGTGCATACCGAAGGCTTTGTCGGGTTCATAAAATCGTGGCTGGCCGGCATTCAACAACTCCCTACGCCACAGAGCGACGAAGCACTGGAGAACCGACGAAAACTCGGAACAGAGATGGAAGCCAACGCGGAGAAACTTCTGAAGTCTCAGCCGTAGCAAAACCTGCGATGAACAACGGCTTGCCCCAGATAGACGCAGAAGCAGTGACGCTGCTGAAGCGAGTTCAGGTGATTCTTGCAGACGCCCTCGATTCACTCGCGGGCAAAGTGACAGAAGCGGAAGCCTCGTATCTGGTTTGGGCTGCGGCGCATATCAACAAGACAGTTGGAGGCTATGTCGTCTTGCGTGAATCCCGCCTTCTTCATGCTTCAAAGCTCTTAGTTCGCCCCGTCCTAGAGTCCACGTTCTACGCTTGTGCGGTGCTCCAGGAGCGCGGATTCCTGCCGCAGAAGGCGTACTCGGAGTTCTTGGAGGAAGCCAAGATAGCTGCAACCAGCGACACGGAGCGGGCAGCTTTGAAGCAAGGAGCCAAGAAAGAGTTCGACCGGCTGCTTGCAGCGATGACGGCGCTCCAACCTGATTACCCGCAAGTCGAATGCAAAAAAGTCGGCGTCGAAGACGCCGCCAAGGCCGCAGACTTGATGCAGGCTTACCAGTTCGACTTCCGGCTCTACTGCCAGTTCATGCACGGGGCGCTCCGCGCGGCCAGCGGCGATTTGGACTTGCTCACCGACAGACGTGACACCGCTCTGGTGATTTGGTGCGCCCTGATAATCTGTGAACGGATGAAGAAGCACACTCCCGCCACAGTTTGCGAGTTGAGTTCCTTCTGGAATGAACTTCGGCAGTTGCCAGATCCATCCGCAAAATGAGAGCCGTTCTCGACACCAGCGTTCTTGTGGCAGCGGCCCGGTCGAACCGGGGAGCGTCTTACGCGTTGCTGGCGCGGCTGCCGGATGCTGGTTTTCAAACGGTCGTTTCCGTGGCCTTATTCGCTGAGTATCGCGCGGTGCTGCTGCGACCCGAAAACCTGCTGCATCGCACCGCGCCGCAGGCCGAGGGCTTTCTGGATTTTCTGATTTCGATCAGCCACTTGCAGGAGGTTTTCTTTCGTTGGCGGCCCGCCTTGCCCGACCCGGATGACGACCTGATTCTTGAACTGGCGGCAGCGGCGGGTTGCCGCCATATTGTCACGCACAACGTCCGGGATTTCCGGGGCGTGGAACAATGGGGCATCGCGGCGGTGACGCCGGGCGATTTCCTGAAACTGATGAGAAAAACAACATGAGCACGCTGACCATTCAATTGCCGGAAGGAGTCGCCCGCCAGTTGCGCGAATGCGCGGCCCGCGAGGGTGTGACGGTGGACCAATTGATGTCCGCCGCCGCCGCCGAGAAGTTGAGCGCCATGCTGACGGTGGAGCATCTGCGCGAGCGCGCCCGCCATGCGAAGCGCGAGGATTTCATCGCGTTCCTGAACGGCTCGCCGGATGTCCCGCCGATGCCGGGCGACGAAATTTGATTTTGTTCCGCAGCGCCATCACTCGAATCTGCTGAACTGCCACCCAAAAAACTTGCCATGCTCGACACTGCCCAAGCCGAACAGGTCGCCCTCTTGGAACAAGCCGCCAAAGCCGGAACTGCGCCCCCGCACGTTGTGGAAGCTCTCAACGAATTGACTTCGTTGCGCGCGCAGTTGAACCGGCTGGGCGAGGCGGAGAGTTATTACCTCAAAGCCATGAACTGCCCGCATCATCACCGCATTTTTGCGGCTGAGCCGCGCAGTTATCGCGACCTGCCGTTGCGCCTCGCGGAATACGGCTGCTGCTATCGCTACGAGCAGTCGGGCGAGTTGTTCGGCCTCATGCGCGTGCGTTCGCTCAACATGAACGACGCCCACATCTATTGCACCGAGGACCAGTTCGCGTCCGAGTTCAAGGCCGTGAACGACATGTATCTGAAATATTTCAAGACGTTCGGCCTCGAAAAATATCAGATGCGCTTCAGCACGTCGTCGCCGGAGGGCCTGGGCAAAAAATACGTCAACGAACCCGAGTTGTGGAAGAAGACCGAGGACATGGTGCGCCGCGTGTTGCAGGAGAGCGGCATCAATTACGTCGAGGTCGCGAACGAGGCGGCGTTCTACGGGCCGAAGATTGACGTGCAGGTGTGGAGCGCCATCGGCCGCGAATTCACCATCGCCACGAACCAGGTGGACTTCGCCGTGCCGTCGCGCTTCGGCCTGACCTATCGCGACAAGGACAATTCCAACAAGACGCCGCTCTGCATCCATCGCGCGCCGCTCGGCACGCACGAGCGGTTCATCGGCTTCCTCATCGAGCATTACGCGGGCAACTTCCCGCTCTGGCTCGCACCCGACCAGGTCCGCG
>CAYQWK010000345.1:0-6938 GCA_964420805.1 uncultured Bifidobacteriaceae bacterium
GCACGCTGGGAGAGGACATCACGCGGCAGGCGGTCAGCGAGGTGGCTGATGGCATCCGCAGCATTCTTTCTCCACAACAGGAGGCGCGGCCCGGCCAGGAACAGACCGTCACCGTCGGCGACACGCCGGCGTCGGTGCGCGGGCGCGTCGCAGAGCTGCTCAAGCAGTACGAGGACCCCGTGTCCGTCATGGAGGCGCTCAACCTCGATTTCAAACTCGACGTGGCCACGCGTGTCTCACGCGGCGCCGGGCGTTTTGTGGTGGATCAAACGGACGTGGACGAATACCCGGCCTGGGAACTGCACCGCATCTACGATCGCGACGTGCCGCGCGGATTCAAGCGGCTCAAGGGCGGGTTGATTCCCGTGCCCGAGGATGACTGGCCGCACCGATGGGAATCCGCCGCCGAGGATTCCGGAGACGAGGACGCGCTGCGCGTGTTCAAACAGACCGGACGCATGATCGCGCTCAAGTCCAGCGGCATCTGGCAGGCGCTCGGCGACGGCGCCGGCGGGTATGATGACACGCTGGGCAATCCCTTCGCCCCGTTCGCCTTCAACTCCGGCTTCGGCACCGACGGCGTGCCGCGCAACGAGTGCATCGAACTGGGCCTGCTCGATGCGGATGAGGAACCCGATGGCAGCGACTTTGATTTCGGCTCGCTCTTCAATCTCAAGGAGGCCGCATGAGCGAGGGTTGGTACGCCATGCGCACGCTTTGTGTGATCTGCTTGCACGAGTGGGTCGCGGTTTTCCCGGCCGCTGCAGACCCCGCCCGGTTGGAATGTTCGCGTTGCCATGCGCAACACTCGATGGTGCTCGCGGATCAGGAACTCGCCGAGCATCCGGATCCCGCGGACCAATGGAAGCGAGGCGCGGCATGAGCATTGCCATCGCGGTGGAGATCAAGAGCGACACAGCGACGCCGGCGATCGCCGCGCTGTTGGAAAGAACCCAGCCCGAACGCCTGGTCCGCATCATTGGCGATCCGTTGCGCGGCTTCTGGCGCGATCATCTCAAGCGGCTGCCCCGCAACGCGCGCGGCTGGCCATCGACCGGATTCTGGGAGGAGGCCGCGGATTCCGTGAACGCCATCCCGGACGGTGACACACTGATCCTGCGCGCGGACAAGCAGGGATTGCGGCAGCGGTTTTACGGCGGCGTGATCGAGCCGCGCCACGCGCGCATGTTGACGATCCCCATCTCGCCGGTCAGCTACGGGCACCGCGCCAGCGAGTTTCCCGGCCTGTTCCTGCTCCGCACCGGCAAGGGTGCCTATCTGGTGCAACAGGGTTTCGAGATCAGCGCGAAGACCGGCAACATGGTCCGCAAGCGCAAGCAGGGCGGCAACGCTTCGCGCCGCCGTGCCGCCTCTTTGCAGTTCCTCTTCAAGCTTTCTTCCGGCGTGGTGCAGGCCCCGAATCCCGACGTGGTGCCATCGCACGACGAATTCACCGAGGTCGCGTTTGCGGCCATCACGCGCAGCCTCGGCGGCATCACCGGCGGCGGTTCTGGCGAAAGGAGCTTCTCCGCATGAGCAGCAAAGCGCGCGAGCAACGTGAGGAGTTGATCCAGTACCTCGGCGCGATGGCGCTTTTCGATGATCTGCCGCTGGTCGCGCAGGACAGTGGCGACATCCAGAACGAATACGATCGCGCGCTGGGGGCGAACACCGTCACCGCCGGTGGAAAGCAGGGCGTGATGGCGCTCTTCCAGTCTGTGATCGCTCCGGGCGACAAGGCGGATGATTTCGGGCGCGTGTTCAAGTTCCGCCATCGCGTCACCGTGATGGAGGACGTGCTAATGAACCGCGACGCGACGGTGGGCACCGGCGTGACGCGCGAGGAATGGATCGAACGGATCGTGCGCAACGTGACCGCGATCTTCCAGCCCAGCGTGGCCGGTTCGCCGCTGGTCGTCGAGCCGGACGGCATCCAGGACGGCGCCGTGGGCATCGATGACGCGGACGGCAACACCAGGGCGCTGCCCGCGCGGCACGTGGTGTTTGCCTGCACCGGCGGGCTGGGCGCTCCGGACATGAGTGTGATCTCCAAGCCGGTCATCAGTCACACGGCGCCGGCGCACACCATCGCCATCACCTGCGCGACGGCAGGCGCGGCGATCTTTTACACCACGGACGGCAGCAAGCCGCGCCCTGGGAAGACTCTCTACACCGGCACGTTCACGGCCGCCGTCGGCACGGTGGTCAAGGCGCGTGCCTACCTGATCGGGATGCTGCAACCGGGCAGCGCCGACCGCGACAGCATCGCGGAACTGACCGTGCCGGCCTAACCAACCAAACACATGAGCAATCCAGTCCTTCCAGTCATCAAGCGCGGCGCGGGCATCTTCGTCCACAACAGCCTCGCCTACTATTTCGACCAGTCCGGCGGCGGTGTCTCCGTCTCGCGCGCGACCGAGCAGGTCACGGACGATCACTTCGGCCGTTTGGGCGAAACTTCGCACGGGACGCCCGTCGGCGAGGTGTCGCTGACACCGACCGGCATGATCCGCAGCCTGGCCAAGTTGTACCCGTACGGGCCGGCCATCATCGAGGGTGTCACGCGCGGCTGGTACGCGGGGCAGAGCATTTTCAACGGCACCGGCTATTTCCACATGAAGAACGGCGACAAGGCGCTGTATGCCCGAGCCGGCGTGTACAAGTCGCCGACGTTGATGCTTTCGTCGCGCAAGCAGGTGTTCGGTGGCATGTCGTTCCGGTTCATTAACAAGATCGATGTGCCGCCCACGGACGGCGCCGTGTTGAAGACGGTCAGCAACGCCAGCTTCACGGACGTTACATTCGACGAGTCTCTGATCGTGAAAGACAACTACACGGCCACGCTGGGCGCGCGCAGCACGCCGTTCGATGCGATGGGCGCGCGCGAGGGTTTCGAGCTGGAGGCGACCTACGGTTTGACTGAGGTGCCGGATGACGGCGTGGGCGTGGCCGACATCCTGGTGGACAGCGTGGCGTGGCGCTGCAAGTTCGCGCCAAACAACCTCACCGAGGCGCAACTCGACGAGTTGTGCTCGTGGCAGGGCACGAACGCGATCGTGGCCGGCCAGGATGTCACATTCCTCGACGAGGATCTGATCATCGACGGTGGTCCGCTCACAGTGACCATGCACAAGGTCGGCGTCGTCAAGGCCGAGAACGGTTACGGCGTGAAGAAGGACCGCAACGGAAACATCGAGCTGGTCAACCGCATGACCTTCACCGCCGGCGTGCCGGACCCGCTCATTACGATGGCGATCAACATCTGAGTTTTCGCCACCGACACCCAACCCGCACATCATGCAACTCAAGACTCACCTGGACGCCGTCGCAACGGCCGTGAACGAACTGGCCGCGCTGCCGGCACCAAACCCGCTGGAGCGGGACGCGCTCATCCGTGGGCGCGTGTTCCTCCGCGCGCTGAACCAATGCCAGGCGGCGGCGCAGTCCACGGCGGCCGTCATCGAGCAGGTCAACGCCGAGGTGGACCAGATCAACGCGGCGGCCGTGAAGCCCGGCAACTGATTGCATGGGCCTGCGCGTCACCATCACCGGTGGGGCCGAGACCAGCGGCGGCAACGGGCCGTCCGTGGTTCTGGTGGATTCACCGGATCCTTTGCCGGTGTTCAACATCCGCATCAACGGCCGGCCGGTGACGCAGGTGGTGCAGGCGATGCGCGCCAGCTACATCAAAATCTTCGACCGCAAGCTGCGGCAGTTTAACATGAGCTTCAGCGGACGGCGGAACAAGGACCGCAACGGCCAGGAGTTTTCGGGCATCGCGCAGGCCACGGCGTTTGCGATGGACCGGTGCGGCATCATCTCCGCCTGCCCGCACTACGGTTTGATCCGGTTCGACATGAGCGACGAGAACGCCTCGCTTACGCGCTGGATTCGTGGCGGCGCGTTGACCTCGATCGACTGCGGCAGCATCCACGGGATCGGACTGGACTTCACCTACGCCATCCTCGGCGGCGAACTGCTCACCACCAACCCGGTCACCCAAGGATTCTAATGCCACGCGTCGCCCAAAACCGCATCCGTTGCGCCCTCGATCCGGGCAAGAAGACCACGCCGTTCACCGACGTGCTGAACGACAGCTCGACGTTGATCGTGTTCAAGGACACCGCGTTCGTCATCGAGTTCGCCATCTTCAACGGCGCCTCATTGTACGATCTGGCCAACATCGTCAGCCTCACCTGCCTGATCGCGCAGGCCGGCACGGCGGCCATCAACCCGGCCGCTCACACGCTGTCGCAGTCTGATCTCAACAACGCGCTGACGCTGGACCTCTGGAAGAACAACGAGGGCGGATCGGAGCACGGGACGTTTGCGTTCAGCGACACCGAGACGGCGATCGCCGCCGGCGACTACGACGTGACGATCTACGGGATCACGGACAAGGGCCGCATGGTGTTTGGGGTGAGCAAGCTCAAGGTGGTGGATCGAAAGATCACCAGCTACCTGGCCGCGCCTCCGCCGGGCGTGACGTATGCCACCGTCGCGGACCTCGCCGCGCTCAACAAGCAGGCCGTCAAATACGGTGTCAACCCGCCGGGCAAGTTCCCGATCATCGTCAACGAGGACAGTTCCGCCGGCACCGCGCTGCGCACCGGCGCGGATGGCGAGTTCGCGCCCGAGAAAATCAACAACCCATGAAACACCTGTTAAAGCTCCTTTCAACCCTTCTGCTTGCGTGCTGCTGCACCGCCGGCGCCGCGACCTATTACAAATCCACCCTCACGCTGACCAGCGTGCCGCCGAACAACGCCAGCGCGAACATCGGCGGATCGGTGCGCTGGTGGTTCACCAGTGTCACGAACCCGGCCACGCAGGTGGCGGTGACGAACACAATTCAGGCCGCCTGGTCGAACCTCTACGCGCAGTGCAACGCTTACGGGTTCACGAACGTGAACGCTGTGAAGCTCGGCACCAACGACGCCGGGCTGCCCACCAACGTCCTGGTGTTCGAGTCCGTCGCGGACAGGTTTGTAAGCATCACGCTCGGGAGCAACTGGGGCACGGTGGCGTATTCAACGAACGCGGGTGTGAGCTTCACGGCCGTGCGCGTGCCTCACACCAGCGAGGCAGGGCTGGTGCAAACGCAGGTGGTGACTGGCGTGGTGAACATCCTGTCCGACACCAACGCGACGAACAAGGTGAGCGCGACGGCGCCCGCGTTGAACAACTATCTCGGCCAAAATGCCACCGTTGCGACATATACCAACAAAAGCTTCCGCAACCCCACTAATTACAACGGCTATCAGTCCGGCGGCACCATCAACGGCGCGACGGTGCAGTGGAGCTATTTCGTGGCGACAAACTTTTTCCAGTCCGGCGCATTCTTCATCGATGACGGGGCGTTCCGAATCTACACGGACGGCGGCGCTGAGTTTAATTACAAGTGGGGCGCAATTGTGGACTCCAACTCAATCGTCCGGGTGGGTGACATTCGGTCGGCGTCAAACAACATCATCGCGACGGTGCTCTACTCGAACCTGGTCGCGAACGGGAACTGGATTTTCAACGGATCGAATTTTTTCACAGACATCCTGTTCGTGGACGGTGGGGCGATCTTGAACGATTACATTTACCAGCAGGATGACTTTGGAAATGTGTGGGGCTTCTATCCCGGAGAGGATTCCACAGTCACACGATTCATGGACTTCTCCCCGGCGCAGTTTTCGCACGACGGGACGAACATCGCGATCGCCTCCGGCGCCGCGCTCACGAACATCAGCCAACGAGGTGTCACCACCAACGCGGGTTCATCCATCGATGGCACCACCAACATCACGCTGACCAGCGGGAACAATTTGCTGATCCGGCCGCACTGCAACATTGTCATCTTCGGCCCCACCGCCGGGGCCGCGAACCTGAACAACATCACAAACGGCCACGGCAACGGCGACTGGCTGCTGTGCAAGAACGAGACCGGGTACAACCTCACCTTGGTTCCAGAATCCGGGTTCCTCACCGTCCCGTCCACCATGCTGGCGATGGTTGGCGGGACAAACGGCACCACGATCATCTACCCGGAAGGCTGGTTTATGCTCCGCTGGCTGTCTAGCAACAGCCGCTGGAACGTGGCCTTCCCGGAGAACAGGCCGCCGGTGATGACGAACTATCCGACGCTCCTCGATGCCACCAACATCGCGAATGCCGCCGCCGCCGTGGTGAGCAACGCGGTGGTCAACATCATGGTCACCAACCGCAGTGCCGGCGTCGTCTCCGGCGCCGGGAGCGGCTCGACCAACTACCTGCTCACGATCAGCACCAACTCGGTGAATGATTTCTACATGGGATCGAGCAACGTGAATCTCTACGCCATCTCCGGCGGCACTCTTGGGCAGCCGGTGTACTGGAACGCGATCATCACCAATCTCTCGGCGAACACTTGGGGCATCAGCTTCCACAGCGGGACGAATCGCTGGCGCTTCTCCGGCACCTACGGCACCAACGCACCCACCGTGCTCACCAATAACACGGCCTTGCTCTTGAGCGGCCGCAGCGACGGCACCAACACGCTCGTTGGTTACACCTGGTTCGCGCCCGGACTATGAAACGCTTCGCCTTCCTGTTCCTGGCGGTCTCGCTGGCCTACGCCGCGCAGACCGGACTGCGCAGCCCGGCCTTTGTCGCCTCACTCGCCCCGCGCGCATCGGGTGGTGGCGGCGCGGGCTACATGGCCGACCTGATTGCCTACTACGCGCTGGAGGATGCCACGGACTCGCACACGTCGCATTTTGATCTGACCGAAAACGGCACGGTGTCCTACGTGGCCGGAATCAACGCCAACGACGCCGATCTCGGCACCGGGCCCGGATACCTGAGTCGCGCGACGGATTTCGACCTCAACGCGAAGAGCTACACAGTATCGCTGTGGTTCCGAAGCCCCGATCCGACCACGGCCCAGACGGCGTGGGCCTCGTCGTCGTCGA
>CAYQWK010000346.1:0-6935 GCA_964420805.1 uncultured Bifidobacteriaceae bacterium
CGGCCGTCGGGGGCCGACTTGGTCGCCACCGCAACCACCTGCGCCACGACGCTCCCGGCAACCGTCGCGCCGGCGGCAAGATCGATGCCGCGAAAGAGCGGCGTCCATTCCGCGAACGAACCGGTTTGCGCCGATGCCATGACCGAGAAGTCGTTGCAGGTGTCTCCGGCACAGGCCCGGGCGCGATAGCGGTAGGCAAGGCCAGGAATGACATTGCTGTCCGTAAAACCCGCGCCAGCGCCAGGTGGAATCACGAAAAGCGCGTCCGGCACGCCGTTCGTCGCGCGCTCCAGTTCCACCGCATTCGTTCCGCCGCCCGTCCAGCGCAGTTCGATTCGCGTCGCTCCCGCCGCGACCGCCTCCAGGGAAACGACCGGCTCCGGCCAGGCTGGTATGGTGTTGGTGATGGAGTAGCGCGACCATGCCTTGCGCGTCCGCGACCTGAGTCGGTAGGCGTAACCAGCGTCGGGGCGAAGTCCACGGTCCACGAAGTTCGTCGCGTTGGCGCGGACCAAGACGCGGTTGAACTGCGCGAACTGGTTCGTCGAACGATGCAGCACGAAGAACCGTTCGCCGCGCGAAGCATCGCGCCACGCGAGACTCGCGGTGGTGGCCGCGGATCGGCGCACGGTGAAATTGGCGGGCGTTCCCGGCAAAGCGCCGATGCGGCACGGCAGCGCCGCCAGCAGCAGAAGGAGAAGTCCCGGTCCCGTTCGCATCACACCGCTTCCTTACCTCGCGACTGAATCGCACGCCATGCGGAAAATCACTCGTGCCGCAATGCCTCGACGGGGTCCATCGCCGCGGCGCGAAAAGCGGGGTAAATCCCGAACACCACACCAACAAGCCCCGAAATGAGGAAGGCGAGCAGTGGTGCGCCGACCGTGACGATGGTCTTCATCCCGGCCAGTTGCGTGACCAGAAACGGAATGAAGACACCGAGCATCACGCCGAGCACGCCGCCAGCACCGGAGAGGATCACGGCCTCGACGAGGAACTGCGTGATGATGTCGCGCCGCCGTGCCCCAAGCGCGCGGCGGATGCCAATCTCGCGCGTCCGCTCGGTGACGCTGGCGAGCATGATGTTCATGATGCCGATTCCGCCGACGAGCAGCGAAATGGCCGCAATGGAACCGAGAACGATGTTGAAGATCTGCTTGGTTCTCTCGGCGCGCCGCAGCAATTCAAGCGGCACCACGATCTCGTAGTCCTTCTTCTTGTGATGCCGCTCCAGCACCGCGTCAACGGCGTCGGCCACGGAAGGGACGTTGCCAGGTGAATCCACCTTGATCGTGACCTCATGCAATTCGACGCGCTCCTGTTCGAGGCTGCCGCTGCGGAAGCGCCGGATGAGTTCACCGTAGCGGGTCTTGGCCGTTTCCAGCGGGATGAACATCGAGGCCGCGACCGCCTGCGCCGCCTTGGCGTCGCCGGGACCGGAGGCGGATTTCAATCTCGGCGCCATCACGCCAACCACGCGGTAATACGCGGAACCCACCCGCACATCCAATCCGAGCGGCGACTCGAGCGGAAACAGCACGGGCACCATCTCCGCACCGATCACGCAGACACTGGCGTGATGGTCCATCTCCTGGTCCGTGAAGAACCGGCCGGCCACCACCTGATGGTTTCGCATGGCGGGATACCACGGAACGGTGGCAATGACCTCGGTGTCCGTGCGCCGATTGATGCGCCAGACGTAATCGCGCAGGATGCGGCTGGGCAGAACGATGTTGATGCCCTTGATCGTGGCGCGAATGCGTTTGATGTCCGCATAAGTAAGCCCGTACTGAAGGACGAAACTGGCGCTTCCACGATCGGACGCCTTTTGTTCCTCAGGCGGCTTGGCGCTGCGCAGGATGATGTTCTGGCTCCCGAGATTCTTGATCTGCTCCTGCGCCTCATGGCTGGCGCCCTCGCCGATGGCCAGCATGGCAATGACCGAGCAGACGCCGAACACGATGCCCAGCACCGTGAGCAGCGAGCGCAGCCGGTGCAGCCAAAGCGTCTTCAAGCCCAGCCGCACGATGCGCTTCAGGCGTGCCAGCCGGAGCACGGCCGGAACGTGCGCAAGTGGGGAAGGCGCGGGATTCACGGGATCAATGACGGAGGTCCGTGTCCACCACGCCGTCGCGCAACCGAATACCGCGCCGGGCGCGCCGCGCGACGTTCTCGTCGTGGGTGACAATCACCAGCGTCTTGCCGCGCTCGTGGAGTTCATCAAACACGCGCATGATCTCCTGGCCGGAACGGGAGTCGAGATTGCCGGTGGGTTCATCGGCCAGGAGAACCAGCGGGTCGTTCACCAGCGCGCGGGCAATGGCAACGCGCTGTTGCTGGCCACCGGAAAGCTCGAAGGGCCGGTGATGCAACCGGTGTTCCAGCCCGACCGTCACGGCGAGACGCTCGGCCATGGCGCGGCTCTCCGCGTCGGCTCGACCCTGGTAAAAAAGCGGCACCTCGATGTTCTCCACCACCGTGAGCTGCTGGATGAGGTTGTAGGACTGGAAGATGAACCCTAGCCGCGCACCGCGGATGTTCGAGAGCGCATCGTCGTCGAGCTGCGCCACGTCGTCGCCGCCGAGGAAATAGTGGCCGGAGGTCGGGCGGTCCAGACAGCCCAGCAAATTGAGCAGAGTGGATTTTCCGCAACCCGACGGCCCCATAATGCTCACGTAATCTCCAGCGGCAATTTCCGCCGAGACGCCGCGCAACGCTTCCACAGTCACGAGCCCCATGAGGTAGGTTTTGCGCAGGTCCTTGAGCCGGACAATCGGCTCGTTGGCGGAGGGCGCGCCCATCACTTGCCCTTCGGCACGATGACCGCCGCGGCAGGAGTCGCCGCCGGCCGATTCGTGGGGGCGTGGCTGCCCCGGGCCGGACTCGCGGACTGCTCCTCCTTTTCGCCAGGCCGCCCCTCTTCCTCCGTCGCCGCCGGCACCACGCTCTTGGGCGGGTCGAGCAGCACAAGATCGTTCTCGGCCACGCCGGAGATGACCTCGATGAACTCGTCATTGAACTGGCCAACCTCGACCTCTACGCGGTCCACCTTTCCACCGCGCCGCACGTAGGCCACGTAGCTTCCGCTCTCCAGGACCACGGACTGGAGGGGAACGAAAAGCACGTCGTCCAGATGATCAACGAGGATCTCGACCTTGGTGCTCATGCCGGGTTTGAGCCAATCGTTGGTGCCGTCCACGGTAACGGTGGTGAGATAAACCTTGAGGTCTGGGTTCATCCATCGGTTCTGGGAATCAGGCAGCACGCCGACTTTGGTGACCTCGCCGTCAAGCATCTGGTCGGGGAACGCGTCCACGGTGATGCGTGCGCGCTGGCCGGCCTTCACCTTCTTGATGTAGGTTTCGTGAATCTTCACCTTCACGCCCATGTGCGCGAGGTCAGGAATGGTGAGAATGGTCTGCCGTTCGCGCACCGTCGCGCCCTCGCGAATGCGCTCCTCGCCGCCGATGAACACGCTGTCATCACCTGCCCTTCCGTAAATCACCAGGCCGGGCTTCGCCGCGTGGATGAGGCATTTCTGCACCTGTTGCTCGAGGTCGGCGCGCTGGCGGACCTGCACGCCGTATTGCGCGGTGGCGGATCGGAGCCGCGCCTCGGCCTGCGCCAGCCTGGCAATGCCCGCCTTGCGCACGCGCTCCATCTCGCGCACTGCCTCGCAATATTTCGAGAGCGTCTCCTCGGCCGTCTTCAGGAAATCGTACTTCAAGAACAGGTCGCGCGCCGTCTCGGCGGTCTGCACCTTGAGGCGCGTGTTCTCGAAATTGATCTCGTCGCGCTGCAAATCCGTGCGGGTGACGAACTGCCGGGCGAACAACCGCTTCGTGCCGTCGAGCGTCGCCTGTGCCTGGCCCATTTCCTTTTGCGCAACCTGCCAGTCGTCCTGGAATTTTCGGATCTTCTGCTTCGCCTCGCCGTCGCCAAGCACGGCGATATCCGCGTATTTGGCAAAGTCGATGGACGACGCGCGCACCGGCTCCGGCTGCAACTGCCCGGCCAAAGCCCTCGGCGCGGTGCCGTTCGTCGTGGCGTGCAGTACCGTCGGCAGTTCCAAACTCTCCAGCACGGACTCGCGGTCGAGGACGATGGTCGCGCCATTGGTCTCCAACGCGAACGGCGGCGGCGTCAGGTCCAGCGGCAGGGGCAGGCTGCGATTGGTGCGCGCGGCCTGGAACAACTCGTCCACGCCGAGTTCGCGGATGACCTCGTCCGCCACGGCGCTGCCGAGGAACTTCGAGCAATCCATGCGCGCAAAGCGGGCCTTCTGCTCCGCGCCCATGATGTCGCTGAGGTTCTGGTTCAACTGGATGTCGTACGCTTGCTGCGCGTCGGCCAGAGTGGCGGCGGCGGTCTGATAGACAATCTCGTGCGCGACGAGCTGCTTTTGGAGCTCCGAGGAATCCAGTTCGATAAGCACCTTGTTCGTTTTCACGTCGTCCTCGCTCACCTGGTAGCCTTCATCGACGATCTTGAGAATCTTCGCGCCCTGGAACCCGACGCGCACCTCGCATTTCAACTCCTGCGAATCGAGCGCCTGCATGGTGCCGCCTTCGAGCACGGAAATCTGCAGCGGCCCCCGCCGGACGGCGAACGTCGCCGGTTCCACAGCCGCGCCAGGGCGCCGGAACAGCCACCAACCCGCAACGAGCAGCACCAGAAGGCCGAGAAGAACCCGCCAGTTCCGGATGACTTTGATGAAATTACCGCGTGCCTCGTACATCACTGTCCTTCAATTCATTCCAGCGGCCGTCCTCGCGAATGCGCAGAATGCCCATGTTGGCCCAGAACTGGAGGCGCGTGATCGTGTGCGTCACAAGCGCCTGCGTGCGCTGGTTTTTCGAGCTGATCAAATCGTTCTGCGCGTCCACCTGGTCCTGTGCCTTCGCCCGGCCGAGTTCCGCCAGCAGGCTTTGCTCCTCGACGCGCCGCTCGGCGAGGTTCACGCCCAGTTCGCTGATCTCGTAGTTGCGCCGCGCCTGGTCGAGCGCGCGCCAGCCGTCCCGCACTTCCAACCGGATGTCGTCCGCATTCTTCTCCGCCGCGCGCAACGCCGACTGCACGGTGATGATGGCGACACGGTAGGCATTGCGCTCGGCCTTTCGGTCGAGGGGCAGATCCACGTCGAGACCCGCGCTCCAGTTGTAACGCGCGGGGTCCGGCAACGGAAAGCCGCGGTCCTTGGTTCCGCTCCCGAAGCTCGCCGCCGCGACCAGATCGACCTGGGGCTTCAGCGCCTCGGCCGCCACCTTCACCTTGCGCGCTGCGTCGTCGCACGCATCGAGCGTGTTCTGATGGTCCAACCGCGCGGCCAGGGCGACGGCTACCGCGTCGTCCGGGTTCAGGTTTGGGTGCAGGACTTTCAACGCCTCCAGTTCGCGATCATCGAGAATCAGGTTTGTGTCCACCGGCACGCCAAGCTGGAGCAGTTTGAAGTTGTCGAGCGCCTGTTGATACGAGCGCAAGGCGTTGTTCCAGGCGCTCTCGGCGGAAAGCTCCTGCTGTTCCAACCGGCCCAGGTCGGCCTGTGTCACCCGGCCTTCGCGGGCCAGTTCGCGGGTGCGCTCCGCGTTCTTGCGCGAACTAAGAAGATTGAGATGGTTGTTCCGCACGGTGTCGCGATTCCCCAGCACGCCGTAATATGCGCCGGCAACCTGCACGCTGAACGTCTTGCGATATTGCGCGAAGCCGCGGAGATCGTAGAGCAGGTCGCGCTCGGCCTGCGTGAGCGACTCGATCTGCTGCTGGAATCCGGCGTTGCGCAACAGCGGCCGCACAAACGTGGCGTTGACCGCAGATGACGCGGCCGCGCGAGGGTCGCCGGTCAGGTAACGGAGAAAATCCGTCGTGAAGGCCATCGTCACAATCCCCACGTCGCGCCAAAGCAGGCCCATGTCCACGCCGCCCTTCGCCGTCACATGCCGCTCCTCGGCGAAGCCGTCGCCGGCGACGTTCCGCCTGGCGCCGGTTGTGCCGTCAACAATGTCGTGGGTCCGCTGCTTCACCTCGCCAATGGCGCGCGCTTTGCCCTCGCTGGAGAAGACCGGGGTGAACCGGTGCCGCGCCAGCGTGAGCGTGAGCGCCGCCGTGTAAAGCTGCTCGCGCCGTGTCTGGTAAACGCGGTTGTGCTTGATGGCCAGGTCGAGCGCGCGCTCCAGCGACAACACACGCGCGACCGCCTCGCGTTGCCCGTTCGTACCAAGGAACTCCGGTGCCGCTGCCGCCGTTGGGTAACCGTTAAGCGAAAGCGAATGGCTCCTCTCGATCTCGAAGTCCGAGCCCGCGCCGGGAACGGCGGCGACCTTGCCCTGAATCACCTTTCGCACTTCCTTGTCCGCCGACTCACGTTGGTACTTCGCGGTGCAACCGCCGACGGAGGCGGAAAACAGCACCGCGAGGAGCAGCGAACCTTTGTTGCGCCATGGATTCATCAATGCGTTGACGAAAAACTGACGCGAATCGCCGGGCCTCGCTTCGAGGATTCTTCGGCGCGGAGCGGAAAATCCGGCACGAAACAAGCCGCGGGCGGTGGCCTGCAAACGCGTTCGTCATTGGTCATTGGTCATTCGCCTCCGATCTCACCCTTCCCTTCGAAAACGAAAACGCCCGGCTGCTTTCGCGGCCGGGCGCACGGATTTCTCCCTACCCCACAATCGTTCCTATTCCTTCGCCAGTTCCTTGATCTCGATCTTCCGGAACCAGACGGTGCCGTGATCGCCTTGCAGGAACATCGCGCCCGGTTCGTCGATCTTGCGGTCCAGTTCGCTGCCGGTGGCGACCTTGCACTCGACGTTGTCGTGAATTTTCTCGCCGTTCAGGGTCACAGTGATCTTATGGCCGATGATGGTGGCCTCGCAGGTCTGCCATTCGCCGCCGGGTCTGGAGGCGAATTTGTCCGGGGCCTTGAAGTTGTAGATGGC
>CAYQWK010000347.1:0-6846 GCA_964420805.1 uncultured Bifidobacteriaceae bacterium
GATGAAGGTCATCTTCGCCGAGCCGCAGTTACCAGACCGCCCCGCCCAGATCATTGCCAAAGAGATTGGCGGGCGTGTGGAGAGGCTGGATCCCTGCGAAACCATCCTGCCGGAAGCTCCTCAAGCTACTTACCTGGGACGGCAGCGTGCCAACCTGTCGACGCTGCGCCGTGTCCTCAGTGAACCTTGAAGCCAAATGCCGAATTGCCCCCAGCCCTTGCTCGCAGTTGAGAACCTGACGCTTGATTTGTCGGGGCGGCGTATTCTCCACGATATCTGCCTAACGGTCGCGCCAGGGGAATTTCTTGGCGTAATCGGTCCGAATGGAGGGGGCAAGACATCGTTGCTGCGCGTGCTGCTCGGTGTCTTGTTGCCAACTGCCGGGCTCATCCGCTGGGCCGAGGCGTCGGATGGAGTGAGACCGCGCATCGGTTACGTGCCGCAACGTGGAGGGCTGGAGCGGAGTTGCCCGTTGAGCACACTCGAGGTGGTGAAGCAGGGATGCTCCGGCGCCTGGCCGTTGTTTGGGGCGTCGGGGCGCGGCACAAAGTCACGGGCCTTGGAGTTGATTGATCGGGTCGGGCTGGCCGGGCACGCGGACCAGCCTTTCGTTCATCTCTCCGGCGGGCAGCAGCGGCGCTGCCTGTTGGCGCGGGCGTTGATGGATTCCCCCGCCGTCCTGCTGCTGGATGAGCCGACGGCCGGGGTTGATACGGAGGGACAACGGCAGTTCTGCAAGATTCTGGGCGAACTGTCCGCTCAAGGCATCACCGTCGCTTTGGTGAGCCACGATATTCCCCTGATCACGCAATACGCCGACCGCATCGCCTGCCTGGGCGTGACACTACACTGGCATGGTGCGGCTGAAGCGTTGGAGCAACACACCGTGATGGACGCCTATCGCTGTGAGTTGGAGCGGTATCAGGTCGGGCGGAAGCGATTCGCTGCTTCAGGTGACCGCGTCCGCAAGGGGGTGCTTTGCTGATGAAAGCGGCTTCGCTGCATGCCTTCTTTGAATATGGCTTCCTCACCCGCGCCCTCATTGCCGGGCTGCTCATGAGCCTTACTTGTGGCCTGCTGTCGCCATTGGTTGTTTTGCGCCGGCTTTCATTCTCGGCCGACGGGCTGGCGCACGCGAGTCTCGGTGGGCTGGCGCTCGGCATGTATCTGCTGGCGACCGGCCCCTCACCCACGCTGGCGAGCTACGTCGTCAGCTTTGTGTTCACGTGCGTCGTCGCAGCCGCCATTGCGTATTTCTCCGGGGGCCAGCGCGTGCATTCGGACACGGCGGTGGGCGCTTGCTACGTGGCGGCGTTTGCACTTGGCATCCTGCTGCTTTCGCTGCGCAAGCGGTATTCCGGGCACCTGGAACATTTTTTCTTCGGCAGCCTGCTGGCGGTGAATCCTCTTGAGTGCTGGTTGCTCGCGGGCCTTGTAGCGGTGGCAGCGGGGTTATGCCTCAGTTGCTGGAGATGGCTGGGGCAATGGACATTTGACGAGGAGCTGGCGCAGGCCGGCGGCGTGCCCACGGCGGCGCTGCGCTACGCGCTGGTCCTGCTCATCGCCGCGACGGTGATTCTTTCGACGCGCGTGGTGGGCGTGCTCCTGGTCACGGCGATGCTCATTTTGCCGGGCGCAGTGGGCACTTTGTTGGGCCGGAGCATGGGCGTGATTACTGCGTTATCCTTGAGTGTGGCTTTGGCGAGCACCCTGGGCGGATTGGCGCTTTCAAACGCCGCCGACGTACCGCCAGGACCGGCCATTGTGCTCATCGCTTTTGGGGCATTTGTTGTCGCCTATCTGCTGCGCCGACAGCGGGAGAGCCGCCAGGCCCGGGGCCAGCTTCACGTTGGAATATGAACACCGATGTTGCACCTCAACCACACCGCCGACTCGCGCGGTGCAAATGCCTCCCTGGCCGGAAACTCAACCGGGAGTTCATCGAAAAGTTCCGGGAAGATGTGACCTGCCGCTCTGGCTTGATTCAACCCAAACCAATCCATGCCTATGAAGAATGAACCCCGGTCGCCAGCCCCGGATGCCCGCATTCCCGTCACCGTCCTGACCGGATTTCTCGGGTCTGGGAAGACTACGTTGCTCAACCGCATCCTGACGGAGAATCACGGTCAACGTGTCGCCGTGATCGAAAATGAATTCGGAGAGGTGGGGGTGGACAACGAGTTGGTGGTGAGCGCAGATGAGGAAATCTTCGAGATGAACAATGGATGCATCTGCTGCACGGTGCGCGGCGACCTCATTCGCATCCTCGGCAATCTGATGAAGCGCAAGGATCGCTTTGACCAGATTCTGATCGAGACGACCGGGTTGGCTGATCCCGCACCGGTGGCACAGACCTTTTTTGTGGACGAGGAGATGAAGGAGAACTTCCGGCTGGATTCCATCGTGACGTTGGTGGACGCGCGGCATGTGTCGCAGCATCTGGACAGCAGCGCGGAATGTTCAGCACAGGTCGCATTCGCAGATGTGCTCCTGTTGAACAAGACTGATTTGGTGGATGAAGATGAGCTGCGATCCGTTGAGCAGCGCATTCGCGCGATGAATCCGACGGCGGAACTCCATCGCACCCGCCAAGCGGAACTTCCATTGAGCCGGGTGTTGAACATTCGCGCTTTTGATCTGGAGAACACGCTGGCCAGTTCTCCTGATTTTTTGAAGCCTGAGCAACCGTTTGAGTGGGGCGGGGTATATGAACTTACTGCGGGCAAGTACCAACTGGAGTTTGAACCGGGTCCGGACCCGGAGATGAGCCTGGTGCTGATGCCGCTGGGAAGCGGGATGGACTTCGAGACAGCGCTGCGGCCTGCGGCGATGCTGTTTTCCGGTGATGAATTGCGTTGCGCTGCGGGCGCGACGCTGGTGCCGGGTTCAAAAGTCCATGGGCTCGAGTTCGGCGATGACGGGGCGAAATTCCTGGTCATGGTCGTGACGCCGGGGCGATATGCCATGTTCACCCAGCATCATCCCGAGGAGTTCAAGATGCGGTTCACCGGGGTTACGGGTAATACCGTCAACCCGGTGCAGGAGCAGGCATTCGCCGCCAGTCACTCTCATGACGACACGGTGACTTCCGTGGGCATCGTCGAGAAGCGTCCGGTGCATCCGCTCAGGTTCAACGAGTGGATGAGCCGGTTGCTGCGCGAGCAGGGGACGGACATCTACCGCATGAAGGGCATCGTCAACGTCAATGGCTCGCCGAATCGTTTCGTGTTCCAGGGAGTTCACATGCTGTTTGAGGGCAAGGCAGATCGGGCTTGGAAGAACTCTGATGAGCAGCGCACGCAATTGATCTTCATCGGCAGGAACCTGGACCGCGAACAATTGAACGGTGGTTTTCAAGCTTGCCTGGCCTGACGCGATGGAAGCGACGCATTTTCAGTTCAATGATCCCGTGGTCGCGCTTGCCTGGTCGCCATGTGGGCAGCGGGTTGCTCTGGCCGGGATATCGGGAGCCGGCGCCGTGGTGAATCCAGCTACTGGCGGGGTGCTATGTGAAATAGCCGGGCATCCGGGTGGCACGATGGCGCTTGATTGGTCGCGGAAACACAATGCGTTGGTCACGTCGGGGGCGGATGGCCGCGCGGCCATTTGGAGCGCAGATTCCGGCGCGCTGGTGCGTGAACTGGATGGAGGCGCACCGTGGGTGGAGCATGCTCGTTACTCACCAGATGGGGCGCACATCGCGACGGGGGCCGGGCGTCGGCTGCGGTTGTGGAGCGCCGAGGGGGAATTGAAGTTTGAGCATGAGGCACATGAAAGCACGGTTTCTGCGCTGCACTGGCGTGCGGACAGCCGGGCAGTGGCCAGCGCGTGTTATGGCCATCTACGATGCTTTCGCCTCGGGGAGGCCGTGCCGTACGAAGTTCTGAAGTGGAAGGCATCCTTTCTTTCCATGGCATGGAACGCCACCGGCCGATACATGGCGGCCGGTACGCAGGAGGCCACGATTCAATTTTACCGCCTGCCTTCGCGCGGGGTCGAACCGCTGCAGATGAGCGGCTACCCTGCGAAAATTCGCCGCATATCCTGGGATTTTACTGGGCGCTGGCTGGCCACGGACGGTGGGCCGGTCTGCATCGTGTGGGACACCAGCGGCAAAGGTCCGCAGGGGACGACGCCGCGCCAGCACGAAGGGCACCCAGCGCGAATCTCTGCGCTGGCTTTTGAACGGCGCGGGCCATTGCTGGCGACTGGTTGCGAGAAGGGAACGGTGTTCATCTGGAATCCCAGCGTGGGCAGCGGACATCTCAAGGCCGCGCGTTTCCGCGCGGCCATTAATCAACTGGCCTGGTCCCCGGATGGCCAGCAACTGGCCGTGGCCTGCCAGGACGGAGCCGTGCATCTCATGTGTTCGCCCTTGGCAGAACCGGTAAAGGCAGTGGTGCAATCATGAAGGCACACGCGTGGAAAGAGTGGTTTGTGGCGCTTGGCATCGCCTGGCTTGCCCCAGTTGGATTAGCTCGGGCGGCAGAAACAAAGCTGCTGCCTCCTCGTGGGGAGCCAATTGAGAGGGCAACCAATCAACTGGTTGCGCCCGCGGCGCAGGCCGTTCTGGAAGTTGCCTCAAATTCCGTGCCGGTGCTGTTGACGCCCGCGCAGATACTGGCCGACCGCACCAACATGCCCACGCTGCTCAACTTCAGCACACTGGGGGATTTCGATTGCCAGTTCTACAGCGAATTGGAACCGCCGAGGAAGCATCCGACCCTCAAGCTGCGCCATCCCATTCCAGAGAAGATCAAGGCGTTTAACGGACGACGTGTCACGCTGACAGGTTTCTTGATTCCGATTCAGGGGGATGGGCGCTACTTCCATGAGTTTCTCCTCGTGCGGGATCTGGCCTCATGCTGCTTCGGTCGTGCGCCCAAGATGAACCACTGGGTTCGAGTTCGCATGAAGAGCAGGGAAGCTGCTGTGCGCCAAACGGAAGGCCGGCCAGTCTCCGTCACTGGAATGCTGATCGTGGGGGAGTTCCATGAGTACGGCGTGTTGAGCGCCATCTACCAACTGGAAGGGGAAAAGCAGGAGACGACGGTCTGGTTGGAGGAACCCCCGGAAATTGAAAACCGTCCGCTCGGCACCCGTCGCCGGTGAAAGCATGAACCGCATGTCATCGCTCATCGCCAGGATTTTCACGGTGAAAAGCCATGCCCCCTCCGGGCGCAGTCCCTTGCCCGTGATCCGTCGGCTTTCCCGCCGCCAGTTGTTCCTCCGCCGGCGTGAGCGACGCCAATCGCTCTTCTGTTATGCCGGTCTCGGCGTGGGCATGTTCCTGCTGGCAGCGGTGCCGGGGGTGGTAGTCTTCCACCGCACCCCTGAGCAGAAGGCATGGCAGCGGATGGTCGAATCCGCTCGGCGAAGCCAGGCCGCTTCGGACGTGTTCGCCCCGGCAACGCTCCCATCCAAACGCCTGCGGCAAAGCATTACTTTTACAGAGTTATCCGCCTTCGAGTTTGTACTCCGGGACAACTCAGCCACAACTGACCGGAGTACAGAAAGTTCTGCGGAGCAGACAGGATTACAAATTCCCGAAGCTGTCCGTGCCTTGAACGGTCAATTCGTGGAAGTGGAAGGTTTCATGGTGCCACTGCGCGTGAACGCGGGCATCACGCACGACTGGTTGTTGGTGCGGGACCGTGCGCTCTGCTGTTACGGCAGGATGCCGCGCATGAATGAGTGGGTGCGGGTGCAAAGCCGGAGTGGAGTGCAGGTGGTACTGGACCGTGTGGTCCGTTGCGGCGGGCGCTTCTCCGTGGGCGAGATGCGCGACGGCGGCCTGTTGACGGGCATTTACCGGCTCGATGCGGATGAGGTGAGGACCACCAAGGAGTGAAACCATGAAGTGCCATTGGAGTTTTTATCTCATCTTTGTGGCAGGCTGTTGCAGCGCGCCGCAGGCCCGCAGTGCCGACGCGCCTCCTGTGAAACGGGAGATCCGAGGGGAACCGATTCTTCCGTTGCGCACGAACGCCGCCATCATCAATGGCACCAACATCTCCATGCATTTCACAAGTGCCCCATCCATTCCGGCTTCGACAAATGGTCCTGCGCCAGCGGCTGGTAAAACGAATGCCGCCGGCTTCATTAACCTGGGGTTTGATGTCCTTGGTGGCTTTGCCTACGACATCACCAACGTCCATACCGACGCGGTTTCCGGCCGCGAACAGACCAGGCCCTTGAGCGAAATTCCGCGAGACATCAAGGCGTACGACGGAAAGAAGATTTCCATTACCGGTTACGTGATGCCGCTACGGATGAAGGGTGGGCGGATTACCGAGTTCCTGCTCGTGCGCGACCAGGCCTCGTGCTGCTTTGGGAGTGTTCCCCAGATCAATCACTGGATTCGCGTGAAGATGAAGGGGGAGGGCATCGACGCAGATTATGAGCCCCAAGTTGTCTACGGAACGCTGCGCGTTGGCGAGAATTACGAACAGGGCTATCTCACCGGCATCTACCAACTGGAAGCGGACACCGTGCATGTGGCTCCAGACCTTCCCCGCTGAATCATGTCACTCCTGAAAATCGAATCTCTGCGCAAAGCCTTCACCACGCCCGAGGGCGCACGCATGGAGATTGTGCGCGTGGATTCGTTCGCGCTGGAGGAAAGAGCAGAGTGCGCGCTTCGGGGCGAAAGCGGCTCCGGCAAGACGACTTTTCTCCACCTCATCGCCGGCATTCTCCAGGCGGACTCCGGCTCGATAACGGTGGATGGCTGTAAACTCACCTCACTTCCCGAAGCCGCACGAGACCGCCTCCGTGCGCGATCGATGGGATACATTTTTCAAAGCTTCAACCTGCTCCAGGGCTTCACTTGTCTTGAGAATGTTC
>CAYQWK010000348.1:0-6821 GCA_964420805.1 uncultured Bifidobacteriaceae bacterium
CTATCACAGCGGCCGTTGGGAGACGCAGATCCTCGACTCCTTTGGTCTCGAAGGCCGCGACAACGAATGCGGCGGCATCTACTCCGTCTCGAAGCCGCGCCTGAACATGTGCCTGCCGCCGCTCGCGTGGCAGACCTACGACGTGGAGTTTATCGCCGCGAAATTCGACGAGGCCGGCAAGCGCACTGCTTGGCCGCGCATCACCGTCAAACTGAACGGTGTGATGGTTCACGAAAACCTCGAACTCCCGAAAGATTACACAACCGCCGCCCCGCTCTCGCGCCCGCTCACGGCAGCCGACGGGCCGGTGTTCCTGCAAAACCACGGAAACCCCGTCGTCTTCCGCAACATCTGGATCAAGCCGGGCCGCTGATGCGGATGCCCGCCATTCCTCACGCACTTATTTCATGACTTCATGATCACCAAACCTCTCGCTCTCTTCTACGCCGCATGTCTCAGCCTCGGGTTCGCTTCATTGGCGCCCGGTGCGAGTGGTGGCAAAACGCTGACAGTGCCCGATCTCACCAAGGGCGACGCCATTCCTGCCAACGCGAAGAAGGACTGGAACCTCGGGCCAACAGGCGCTCGTGGGTGGATGTATTGCGACAAATTGGTGACTACGGATGCACGGCTCCGCGCGCTGCTCCAGCACAACGATCTCTGGCTGCGCGTAAAGGCCGCCGACGCCCTCGCCGCCATTGGAAAACCCGCGCTCCCCGTGCTGCCCGATATCCTCGACCGCATCGCCCGAACCCCCGACGAGGACGACCCGCGTGCGATGGAGCAGCGCTATCTCTGCGGCGCGGTCTTTGAAAAAATGCTGCGCGCCGCCAGGAACCTCGAAGGCGTGGACCGCGACAAACTCCGCACCGCCATCCTGCGCGGCCTGCAAAATCAGGACGGCCACGCCCGCGGCAAAGTCAGCAGCGTTTACGCGCGCCTCAGCTTCGACGAAATCAAGCCACTGCTCCCCGCCATCCACGAAGCTATTGTCAAGCCCGCGCCCAGTGGCGAGATGTTTGCCGACGGTGTGCGCCTCGCCGGACTCCGCGTGCTCGCCAGGCACCACGTCGAGGAAGGCATCGTCGCCACCGCCGATTACGTTACCGGGCAGAATCCGTGGGCCAGTCAGGAGCGCATCAAGGAGATCCTTCCCATCCTGCTGCAATACGGCGCGCACGCAAAGAGTGTTATCCCGAAGCTCCGCGCCGCCGCCGACTACTTCGAGCAGCACGAACCGGATTTTCCCAAAAAGCTAAGGCTGCAAAAAGCCGCCGCCGTCCGCGAAACCATCGCCAAAATCGAAGCAACGACCGACGAGCCGGAACTCGTGCGGATGAAATAGCTGCCTACGTCGTGCCTGCCATTTTCCTGCAAGTATGAAGTCCGTCGCCGCACTCGTCGTGAGTTTCACCGTCACGTTCCTCGCGCCGGCGCTGGGTGCATGGGCGATGCCGGGGCACTGGTATGCATCACTCAACAAGCCCTCATGGAATCCGCCGTCGTGGATCTTCGGCCCGGTGTGGACGGCACTCTATCTTATGATGGCCACAGCCGCTTGGCTCGTGTGGCGGCGTGGTGGCTGGGCCGAACAACGGCGTGCGCTCACACTCTATGTCGTGCAACTCGCGCTCAATGCCGCCTGGACACCGCTTTTCTTTGGGTTGAAGATGCCCGGCCTCGCCTTTGCGGAAATCCTTCTCCTGCTCACTGCCATTGTTCTCACCGTGCTGGCCTTCTATCGTGCCATCGCCGCCGCTGCATGGCTCCTCGCGCCATATCTCGCGTGGGTCGGCTTCGCGTCCTTTTTGAACTTCACGCTCTGGAGATTAAACCCATGAACCAGTTGTCGCGCCTTCGATTGCGACTCGGCCACTGCTGGCAGTTCCTGCGCGGGACCGTTAAATTTCGCACGGCGACCGCGACGGTGAAGTATTTCCGCGGTTGTTGGGCCGGGCCGAACATCCGGGATTACGGCAACATGGGCCTGCACAACGGTGCGGCGGGCGAATTCTGGCATTACTTCGGCGAGTGGGAAAGAGCGGCGGACAAGCCATACCGCGATTTCGTGCATCTGGCGACGAGCGCCTACCGTCCGCCCGCCGCCGTGGTGGAACTGGCGCGCAAGAATTTCGCCCGCCCGGTTGAGATACTCGCCAGCAAGCCGAGCTACGACGGCTGGACCAAGCAAGATGGCGAGCGAGCGCCGACGTATTTCGAAACGACGTGGATTGGCCGCCACACGCAGCTCGGCTCACTACCCAACGGCCACGCCGATCCGCCGGGCATGAACTTGAACGGCTTTCGCCTGCTCGCGGAAAGCAGCACGCGCGGTGCGGACACACTCATCGCGTTCACGTCGCTCGACTACAATCACAGCCACGCCAGCGCGACGGCGGGTGGCGATCAACTGGCGCAGTTCCGCGGGAATCTCGTATGGATGAACGCGAAACCCGGCACGCGCTTTCATTTGTTCCTGCCCAAATCGGCGGAGGTCGTGCCTGACGGTGTGCGTCTTTTCATCCGGCTGGGAAAGACATGGCTGGCCCTGCATCTCATCAACGCAGCGGGCCACGGTGCCGATGCCGACGTCACCGCAAGGGTCTGTGGCGGCAAGAAGCCCTGGCCGGATGACCGCGTCTGGTCTCTCACCGGCGGTGATGGTCCCTGCGGCTTCGCGTTGGAAATCGGCGAACCGGAAACGCACGGCGACTTCGCTTCATTTCGCAAGGCAATCGCTGCCAGATCGAAACTGGAGCTCAGCAAAGTAGCCGGTGGCGAAGCGCAGTTCATCGCGGCGAATGGCGAGCGCGTCGGCCTCCGGCTCGCGCATGAAGGCCGGCCCACCGTCTTCCGCAACGGCATGGAGCACGATTGGAAAACACACTGGTCGATGTGGAGCGGTGAGCAGTCGCCCGTCACGCCCGGCTGGAAGCAGGGCGAACTGCGTGTGGCCGCTGGGGGTAAGATGTTTCGCGGAGTGTTGCGCGAGGGGAAGTATGCGTTCTCAACGCAGTGAGATTTCAGCAATGCACAAACACATGAGATCTTCTCTCATCTCAATTCTCTGCCTAAGCCTCGTTCTCGGCCCGTTCTGGGCGGTGGGCGCCGGAGCACCTGGCCCAGCCAAGCCCAACGTCGTCATCATCCTCGCCGATGACCTCGGCTACGGTGACGTGCGGTGCTACAACCCGGAGCGTGGAAAAATCGCCACGCCGCAGATCGACTTGCTCGCGGCCCAGGGTATGCGCTTCAGGGACGCGCACACGTCGAGCGGCGTGTGTTCGCCCACACGCTATTCGCTGCTCACGGGACGCTACCATTGGCGCACGCGGTTGCAGACGGGCATCGTGCCGTATCTCGGTGAGCCGCTCATCGCGCCGGAGCGCGTCACCATCGCGGATTTCCTCAAGCAGCAGGGCTATCGCACGGCGGCAGTTGGGAAATGGCATCTCGGCTTGGACATGCAACTCACCGACGACGAGCGGAAGTTACTCAAAGGCTACGAAGGCAAGGCGGGCGGCGGCACGGAAAAGGCCACCGACGCTGACCGCGCAGCGTGGCGCGCGATTTACTCACGCGAGTTTCGCGGCGGGCCGCTGGATGCGGGGTTCGATTCCTATTTCGGCACCGATGTTCCCAACTGGCCGCCCAATTGTTTTATCGAAAACCGACGCACGGTCGGGATTCCGTCTGACTTCCTGCCCGCTGCGGCCCTGAAGGACGCTCAGGCCAGTCTGCAAGGCCCCGCGCTGCCGGGCTGGAACCTCGACGCCATTCTGCCCGCGCTGGAGCAACGCGCGTGTGCCTTCATCGAAGACGCGGCGAAAATGCCGGAGCCGTTCTTATTGTATCTGCCGCTCACCGCGCCGCACACGCCCATCGCCGTCGCCGAAGAATGGAGGGGCAAAAGCCGCCTCAGTCCCTACGCGGACTTCGTCATGCAGACCGACGCCACGGTGGGCCGCGTGCTCAACGCCTTGAAGAGGAGCGGCGCAGCCACGAACACGCTCGTCATTTTCACCAGCGACAACGGCTGCGCGCCTTACATCGGTGCCAAAGAAATGGAAGCCAAGGGTCATTTCCCCAGTGGCCCGTGGCGCGGTTACAAAGCGGATGCCTGGGAGGGCGGGCATCGTGTGCCGTTCATCGTGCGCTGGCCCGGCGTCGTTGCGCCCGGCTCACGCTGCGATGCGCTTGTGCAGCAGACAGACATTATCGCCACGCTCGCAGCCGCGCTCGATGTGAAACTGCCCGCCAGTGCCGGCGAGGACAGCGTGAGCCTGATTCCGTTGCTCAAGGGCGGCACCGCTGCCGTGCGCGAATCCGGCATCAGCCACGCCGCGAACGGCTTGTCCGCGCTGCGCCTGGGAAATTGGAAAATCATCTTCGGCCCCGGTGGTGGCGGGTTCAACAAGACGGCGCCCGCTGACGACGCGCCTGCCGGGCAGCTCTACGATCTCGCCACCGACCCCGGCGAAACGAGGAACCAGTGGGCCGAAAAACCCGAACTCGTAGTAGAGCTTACCGCCGCCATGGAGCGCCTCGTGAAGGCACATCCCAACGACGTTCCAGTGAGATGGCGGAAGTTTCTCAAATAGGCGCCCACCATGAAACCACTGCAACTTCTCTTTGCCGTCGCCGCGCTGCTTTGCGGAAACACCACGACCGCGCCCGTGCCTAAAGTTGCGTTCATCCTCGCAGAGAATTCCGGCTACTTTGGTCTGCGGAACTGGACTGACCAGGAAAGCGAACAATAATACAAGAAACCAAACGATAAGCATGAAGACACGAAAACAAATCCCAACCGTATTCATCACGGCTGCGCTGATGGCGCAGCTTGCCCTCCCCGCCGCCGACGCGCCGATGCCCCGGCCGGACGGCAAACCGGCGGACATGACCAAGAAGGTCAAGGTGTTCATCCTGCTCGGCCAGTCCAACATGGTCGGAGCCGGCAAAGTGAAAGGCGGCAGCAACTCGCTGGAATATGCGGTGAAGGAGAAGAAGAAATACCCCTACCTCGTGCAGGAGGATGGCAAATGGACGGAACGGCAGGATGTCCGCTTCGTGCGCTACATGTCCGGCAAGGGCCCGCTGAACAATGAGTGGATGACCGTGAAGGGCGGCACACTCGGCCCGGAGTTCGGCATCGGCCATGCGCTGGGAACTGCGATCGAGGCGCCCGTGATGATTCTCAAGAGCTGCATCGGCAACCGGGCTTTGGGCTGGGATCTCCTGCCGCCCGGCACCGAACGGCGCGAGTTTGTGGGCAAGGACAAATCGGGCGTGGAGAAGAAGTTCGTGTATGCCGGCTACAAGGACAAACCCGAGTTCTGGGAAATGGACCCGGCCAAGGGCTTGAAGACCGAGCCCGCGCCGTGGGTGGACAAGAACGGCAAGCCCGTGGACTGGTATGCCGGCAAGCAGTGGGACTACGACATCGGCGACGCCAAGAAGGCGTTGGCTGATCTCGAGAAGCACTACCCGGGCGCCAAAGGCTACGAGGTCGCCGGGTTCTTCTTCTGGCAGGGCGAGCGCGATGCCGGCAACGCCGGTCACGCCGCCCATTACGAACAGAACCTCGTCCGTTTCATCAAGGCGGTGCGGAAGGAGTTCGACGCCCCGAACGCGAAGTTCGTACTCGGAACGATCGGCGAGTCCGTGAAGGGCAGCGGCGGGAACGGCGGCAAGATCCTCGAAGGCCATCTGAATGTGGACGGCACCGCGGGGAAATATTCCGAGTTCAAAGGCAACGTCGCAACCATCTACACGCATCCCATGGCCCAAGGCGGCAGCGGCAACGGTCACTACGGCGGCAAGGCCGAAGTTTACATGGACGTCGGTGAAGCCATGGGCAAGGCGATGGTGGAGTTGCTGAAGAACTGAGGCGGCAGCATGCCCTTGAAAGCGCACACACGTCCCACGCTGATCATGCCGACGCGGTCGTTTCTGGCCGGTTGCAACAGGTGATCTATGCACGCTGGGGCGCGCGGAAAGGATATGCTCATCTGTCGTTTGCGGCCGGTGGTGCAAGCTTGGTCCTTCATCACTTCAACTCAGGTGCTGAGTGGAACGCTGGCCTGCATTGTCCTCACCTTGGCCGATCTGGGCAGGACAACTGCTTCCGCGGCGGCGGAGCCTGCCGTACCAGCGCGGTCCACGTTCCGGAATGGACAGGCGCAAGTCGTGCCAGCGTTCGAGGACGCATCGAAGTGGATCCGGGAGACGCTGTGGGTGGAGACGGAGTTTGACTCCGACGGAGATGGCAAACGCGACCGGGTTTTTGTGGACGTCGCGCGTCCGGGGCAGACCGAGACGGAAGGCCTGAAGGTGGCGGTGATTTACGAGTCTTCGCCGTACTTCGCGGGGACGTCGGAGGCCAGGGGTTTGTTCTGGGACGTGCGGCAGGAACTGGGAGCAGTGCCGCCGGCGCGGACCAATCACACTCGCGTTCCCTACAAGCCAGGACGGACGAACGTGTCGAATGGGCTGGTCAAGACGTGGGTCCCACGGGGTTTCGCCGTGGTGCATTCCGACGCACCCGGCACGGGGCTTTCGGATGGGTGCGTGACCATCGGCGGGCCGCCGGAGGCCCTGGCACCGAAGGCTGTGATCGACTGGCTTAACGGCCGGGCGCGTGGGTTTCGGACGCGGGAGGGAACCGCGGAGGTGCGCGCGACGCGTTGGTGTACGGGCAAGGTGGGCATGATTGGAACTTCGTACAACGGCACGATCCCACTGGCTGCAGCCACTACCGGAGTGAAGGGCCTCGAAGCCATCATCCCGGTGGCGCCGAACACATCCTACTACCACTATTACCG
>CAYQWK010000349.1:0-6819 GCA_964420805.1 uncultured Bifidobacteriaceae bacterium
GTTCAGCACGCGGTTGTTGTCCTGCGCGGGATCGATGAGTTGCAATGACGAGCCAAGCCCGTCGGCATCGACTGGCCACGGGAGATCGTCGTCGTAGGTCACCTGGTCGATGATCGTGTCCGGCGTGCCCGGCTTGATGAGCGTGAGCGTCTCGCCGCCGTTGTCGAGGCCGCCGGGGAATTCCACCGTGACCGGAATCGTCGTGCCGTAGGTGTCGCCGAAAACCGTGCTGTCCTGGGCCAGCACCATGTATTGCCCCGGTTCAATGACAGTCCCGGACGGGAACGTGAGCGCCGCGCCATCCAACCGCCAACCGGACATGTCGAAGGCGTTCGAGGGCGAACTGTTATAAATCTCGATGAAGCCCGCGCCGGAGAACGGCGGGTTGTACATGATCTCGTTGATGACAATGCGGTCCTGCGGCATTTCGTTCGCGCCGGTGTAATTCACGCGAATGGTTGCCCCCACGCCCGCGACCACCACGCCTTTGGCGTCCACGGCGGTGAAGACCAGCGTGTTCGTCCCAGCCAGCAGCGGAATGCGGATGGTCCAGTTGCTGACGGAGGTCCACGAGACGGGATAGGCCGCGCCGTTGACGAGGATGTTGCGGGCCTCAAGCGGCGCGGTGCCGGAAATGGTGATGAGGTTTCGGTTCGTGGAGAAGTCCGCGCCACCGTTTGATGTGATGGTGAAGGGCGATTGTTGCAGCGCCACCTGGCTGAGAATCAACGCGCGCCGCGTGGCGATGAAGCTCTTGATGCCCGATGGATCGCCCACGCCCGCGCCGGCAGCCACCATGCCGTTGTAACGCGCGTCAAGAATCGGGTTCGAACGCGACGAGGTGAGCAGCCCGTTCGCGGCCTCCAGCAACACCTGCCAGTAAAGCCGCGCGAAAGGCGGATGATCGTTCCGCGGCCCATGGTCCGCGCCGCCGATGCCGGTGAGATTGCCGTCGTTGGGATCGCCGCCGAACGCGAAATCCACGTCCCAGAGGAACAGCTTCCATGGATCGTGTTCCGGCTTGTACATGAAGGCGTTCTGACCGCCGCCGTAGGAGAAGCTGTCAACGTTGTTGAAGAGGTGTTGAACGACATGAACCTTGTACCATTCCTCAACATCGGTGACCGTCCGCAAGGTGGTCGTGTAGGCATCGCTGCCGATGGGGGCGGAGGTCAGCACGTTGTTCACCAGCGCGAAGATGTTGGTGTAGTCGTTCTGCTCCTGCGGCGTGGTGCTGCGCAACGGCAGCGTGGCGCGGTAAATGGCCTGTTTGAACGCGCCGCCCGTCGTGGTGTAGCGGTTCAGACTCGCGCCGATTACGGAGTAACCCGGCTCGCTGGCCCCATAAGCCTGGTCGCCAAACTCGAAACCGAGTTGAATCTTGTGCAACTCGCCGCCGTTGTCGTCCGGGAACCATTGGTCGATGAAATCGCCGTTCGGCTGTTGTGCGTCATAATACACCGTCACGCGCCGCACGCCGTTCACGAACACGAACACCGGCCGGAAATAGAGATAGGGAATCCCGAACTGATCTCCGAACCAATATCCGTGCTGCTCGGCCTGCGCAGTGCCGTCGCAACAGCCGTTGCCAGGCATGAACAGGTTGATGTCCGTCTCGCCGAGCAGCGGCTCGTCCTCCTGGAACAACGCGTCGTAATCACATGCCGCGCCCGTGGGCGTGTCGTACCCGGGCGAGTGGTAAGGGCTGCCGTGGAACCACGCGCCGGCGTTGTACACCACGCGGTTCGTGCCAAGGATGAACGTCGCGTCCTTGGGCTTGTTGCTCATCTTCTCCTCGTTGATCCATCGCGTGACGTTCGTCTGCGTGAGCCAGAAGCGGTAGGTCATCAACGAGCCGGGAATCGTGTTGTCGCCCCAGCGCACCACGCACTCGCGGGCCGGCGCGTCGTTCGGGAACGTGCTGGTCGCGGGCACTGGGAAGTTGTCCATCGCCGAGACGTAAAACGCGACTGTGGCGCCGGAGGGCTGGCCGGGAATGACCGTCGAGAACAGCCCCGAGCCGTTGTTGGTCATGGCCAGCGTGATGTAGGTATTCGTCGGATCAACGCGGTAGTTGACGGCAAGGAACGCCAGGCCGTCCGGGTCATGAACCTTGGCCACGACGAGCACCGGCTGCGACGCGGCCGGCAGCGGCGGATCGTGCCGCACGTCGGTGATGGCCGGACCAGCGTTGGCCAGCGCGCGGCTGTTCGCGGCGCCGGGTGTGCCGAGGTTGCGCACGGTGATGGTGTAGGCGGGCGCCTCCAGCCAGTTGCCGCGCAGGCGCAACAGGATGTTCGGGTTACCCTTCAACCAGCGGACCTTCGCGCGCAAGGTGACGGTGGTGCCGGGGGAAACAGTGTAGGGAAGCTGCGTGCGCACGCGGTTCGCGCCCGCATCCCCGCGCCCTGTGGCGCGCAAGTGCAACGAGCGGGAACTGGCATAGCCCTCGGTGGATTCCCAGCCAGTCTCGTTGTGATTACCCTGGAACACCCAGCCATCAGCGCCGGTCTCGAAGGTTCCGTTGCCGATCAGATTTGTACCGCCTGCCGGGATCACCTCGACGTTGTCAATCAACGCCTCGCCCGCACCGAGCAGCGTGACGTGAAGCTGATAAGCGTCGGCCCAGCCATTGTCCATCACACCGGTTGCCTCGACGTTCAGCCACTGGCTCTTGGCCAACTCATCGCTGTCCGCCCAGTTCGGCGCGAGCCGGCGGTCGCTGCGCGCGTCGCGCAATTCGAGGCTGCTGCCCCCGCCACGGGACCATTTGCCCCAGCGTCCGCCGGTGCCGTAGATCACCTCATCGGCAGGGATGTGAATGGTGTTCGTCTCGAACTGCCCAAGCTGGTTGGTGGTCACCACGAGGTCGGGGAAGTTGAGTTCGATGCGCTCGCCGCTGTTGCCGAGGGTGCCAGAGTAATCGCCGAGGCAGTTCGCCGCAGTCAGGCCCGCGTAATTCGTGCGCAACCGCGCGGCGTTCTTCGCGATGACCAGATAGCCGCCAGCCGCGAGCGTCGTACCGGCCGGAATGTTGAACGACACTGCGTCACGAATGCGCCAGCCGCCGAGGTTCAACGCGTTGGTGCCACGGTTGTAGAGCTCGATGAACTCGTCGTCGCTGTCGCTGCTGATCGGATCGTACATGATCTCGTTGATGACCACGCTGGAAGCTTTGAAGCCGGCATTGTTCGTGCCCGGCGTGTTGGTGGCCAGACGCGTCCACGACGCCGCGCCGTCCGGCCAGCGGCCCAACGGCACGGCGTTCTCCTGCGACTCGAACTTGATGGCGTCGATCACGCGTTGGCCGCCGGGCTGTTTGAGAAAGACCGTTTCGCCCGAGGCATCGAGCCGGAAGCCAAGCTGCGTTTCGGTGAACGAGATGAAGCTGCGCGCGGCCAGCGTAGTGTTGGTGGGGACGGTGTATTTGTTCGTGGCCGGATCGTCGGTAACGATCATCCCGCCGATGTTCACCGCGTTGGTGCCGGCGTTGAACAGTTCGATGAAGTCCAGTTGCGGCAAGTCAGTGTGGGCGAGTACCTCGTTGAGCAGGATGTTGCGCCAGGCGTTGGTCGTTGGCACGTCGGGCTGGCCGGGGTTGCCGCCCGCCATGTCGCTCAAGGCCCACGCGCGCGGGTCACGCTCGCCATAACTGGGCCGCGCGAGGACGAGCGAATGCCCGCCGCCGTCCGAGCCGGCTGGGAACGGCGGGTCATCCGAGTAGTTCATCTCGAACATCACCGCGTCGCGGTTGTTGCGCAGGCGCAGGGTGCCCGCGCTGTTCTGAAGGCTGTTCGAGCCGGCGAAGGGGCCGAAGACGAGGTTCGAGCTGAAAGAGCCGGAGTTGTTCGTGAAGCGATACACGGAGCGGAAGTCCGCCGGGTTCGCGGCCACGATGACAAAGCTGTTGCTCTGGATGACCGCGTTGGTCGGGAAGGTGAAATCCACCTCACCAGAAACGCGCCATGCCCCGATCTCCTGAAACCATTGCTGCGAGTTGTAGATCTCGATGAACTCGAGGTTCTTCCCGTCCGCGCGGTTCGTCGGATGATACATGACCTCGGAAATGACCACGCCATGGCGGCGCGTCGTCGGCCCGAGCGGCTCGCGCGGCAGCGAGAGATAGCCAAGGTCAATCGGCCGGACGACCACGGCGAAAGTGCGCGTCGAATTTGGCAGAATCGTGTTCGGAGTTGTGGCGCGGTCGCGGACGTTGTTGACCGTAAGCGTGTAGGTCACGGCCGGCGTGAGGGCGGTGGTGGTGAGAATGACCGTGCGATTGTCCGCTCCCGCGGCAGCCCGCTGAACGGTGATGCCGCCGTTGATGGCGTAATTGGCCGCATTGGTGGCGCTGGCCGCCTCGACCGGCTCGGAGAACGTCACGAAAACCACCTGCACGTCGCCGAGGTTTCCCACCGTGCTGATCGTCGGCCGCGTGGTGTCCGCGTTCACGGTCAGCGTGGCGGTGGTGGTGTTGGTGCCGCCGAGGGAATTCGTGATCGAGCAGAAGAACGTGTGACCGTTCTCGTTCAGCGCGACCAGCGGGAGATTCAAGGTGAAGTTCGTCGCGCCGGGAATGTTCGTGCCGTTGCGCTTCCATTGGAACACGCAGCCGATGGTCCGCGCCAGCCGTACCGAGAACGCCGCCGAACCGCCCTCGACCGTGGTGTAGTTCGTTGGTTGCTGCGCGATGATCGGCGGGCCGAGTCCGTAGGGCACCATGCGCGAACCGGGAATGGGCCGTTCCTGCGTCGTGTCGGGAAGCTGCCAGCCCACCGCCACATGGTCCCCTCCCCCGCCCTCCGCCTGAAGCGCCTCGATGTAATACCGCTGCCCCGCCGTGAGCGTGATTGTGCCGTAGGCGTAATCCGAGCGGTTCGCCGGCAGCGCGCCGTTCATTGACGGGAACAACCCCGTGGCCCCGGTGCGCCGATCCGTGCTGTCCCAATCCCGTGAGCCGGACCATTGCGGCTCGGCACAAATGAACCGCTTGTTCGCCGGGTTTTCATCGGTGCTCAGGTAGAGGAAACCCTGGTCGTCCGAGGCGATCCAGAAGATGTAATTGCCCGTGGCCGGCGCGGTAAGCAACGCGCGCATCCGCGTGCCGTAGAAATCGCCGGCGCTTGGCCCCTCGAAGATCGTCTCGATGCTCTCGAACGCCGGGGCGTTGGGATAGTTCACGTTGTTGGTGAGGTCCGCGATGGTCGAACCGCCGGAGATGCCGGTATAGACCTCGCGCAAAATGCCATTGGAACTCTGCGCGGAAGCCAGCGCGGCAAACGCGCCGCAGGCGATGAGAACAAGGCAACGCCGGAACGAACTGATAAATCGATGGTTCATGCAAAGACGGGACGCAGGACTAAAACCCATGAAAGAAGGCGGTTCAAGCAGTGGCTGCGGAATGATGGGGCCGTTGGGGCAGCCACTTCCGGCATTTCACCGCGCCGGCACGAAGAACCTCGCCAGCGCGTCCGCCACCAGTTTATGCCCACGACGGTTCGGGGGGTTGTCCTGCAACATCAAATCCGGCAGCGGAACGCCGGTTTCATTTGCGTGAATTCGCTTCCATTCGCGGTTCAGCTTCAGATTCCGGGATGAAGCCAACCGGCGTGGAGTGGAAAGGCCGGGCCGACGGGAGCCGCTCTCCGAATCCGGCGAAGATGGACGATCTCCCGGAGATTGGGAGGATGGCTGCCCCAGGGCCGGCCACGCTCACACCGCCTGCCGCGCTTCGCGTCGCCTCGAAACACGCCTTTCCGGCCTGACATTATTTCTTTTCTGAACCGGCCAACGCGGCGTCCACCCTCACCAGTTCCTCCATCGCACGGATGGCGGAAAGCTCGCAATTGAACCACATCGCGCCCGGACTCCGCATCAGCCACGTTTGATAACGGCCCGGAGCCTTCCGGCTCGCTTGCGTGCGCGTCAATGTGCCGGCCAGCGCCCTGGCCTTCTCCAAGTGCAAACGGTCGCCGGTGGCTTCGAACGCAGCCAGAAACGCGCGGATGAGCTTGGCGGAACTCGCGGACACCGGCGCATAACACCGGTACTGCTCCAACACACACGGCACCAGCCATGTGTTCGACCGGCCCGCCGCCTTGCCGTCCGGGTTCTGCTCCTTTGGGGAAAGCGCTGGAGGCAGGCCCCAGACCACGAACTGGTCCTCTGAGAACCGCAGCAATTCCAACGCAAGCGCACGTTTCGCCTCGTCGCGCGGGCTGGTGCGGAATAGATGAATCGCGTGATCGCACGCGTCGTGTTTGGTCAGGTTCTCGTACGGCGGAAGCGGGCGGACATCTTCGAACTGCCCCTGCCAGTTCCAAGTCCGCACCGGGTTCCGTTCGATCCATGACATGGCCCGCTCCCGGACCGCTGCGAAACGTCCATCCCCCGTCACCTGACCCAACCGCTCCAAAAACTCCACCACCACGGTGGGAATCAGCACGTTGTCCCCCGCCACCTCCCCGCTTTGCCCGACCACGAACTGCGGCCAACTTCCTTCCGGCATTTGCCGGCGCTCGTAGGTCTCGGCAATGCGCACCGCCGCCTCCAGGTATTTCTCTTCCCCTGTTGCGCCGTGAACCTCCAAGTAAAACTGCCCGGTCTCGGCCCCGCACAGCGTCATGTATCGTCCCGCCGCCATGTGCCCGCGCAACTTCTCCCGGAACAACGTCGGATGATATGTCGGCGGATGATACGCCCAGGCCGCCTCCTTCGGCAGGCTCAGGCCGAGCAAGTAATCCGCTGCCCGGCGCGACGCCCGCAACGCCTCCGCCGCATCCGGCGGCGCCGGCTTCCGGGACGCATACACCGCCAGGG
>CAYQWK010000350.1:0-6814 GCA_964420805.1 uncultured Bifidobacteriaceae bacterium
GCTCTGGTGCGAACAGATGATGGTCGATCTCAAGGTGGACAATTCCCCATGGCTGCGGGTGCAGCAATTGCACGACGCGCTCTGGCGCGCGCATCGAATCCTCGTGGATCTGCGCCTTCAAACCGGACGCTACAGCCACGAGGACGCCGTGAAGCACATGCAGAAGCACCTCGGCTTCACCAAGTCCCGCGCCGAGTGTGACGTGAACTGGTACACCGGTTCACCCACGGTTCCGATGAGCTACTGGCTCGGCCGGCTGGAGAACGAACGTCTGCGCCAGCGCCTCATGGATGGGCGCGGTTGGAGCCTGCAACGATTCAACGACTGGCTCCTGAGTTTCGGTACGCTTCCGCAGGCGTGGATCGAGAAATACGGGCTGGACTGAACGAGGACTTTGAAAAGCAGGCTATTCGCCTGGCTCGGCTGCCGATTTGCGACGCGGTCCCGTCTTCTTCTCCACAGCCCCCTCCTTTGTGATGACACTGCGCACCTCGCCGGAGCGAAGCTGCGTTACCAACGACTGACCGGCCGTGGTCCCAGCCGAATCACGCAGCACGCGGCCCGTCACCGCATCGCGGGTCACGGAGAATCCACGTTCGAGCACACTGACGGGCGACAGGGATTTTAGCCGCGCCTCCGCGACCCGCAGCCGTTGCTGTTGTGCCACCAACCCGTGTCGCGAGGCATCAAGGAAACGGCGATGAATTCCCGCGAAACCGTCCCGCTGCAAGACCAAGGCCCGCGCCGGGCCGGATCGAAACAACCGTGTTGCCAGGCTGGACCAGTGATCCCCCTGTCGCGCCAATCGTTGCCGCGTCGCGCGGAATAGCGCGGTCTGCGTGTCGTCCAGCCGTTGCCATCGCTCTTGAAGCTGCCGGCGCGGATGAAGCCGGGCGATCCGCCCGCGAATCCATTCCAACTGTTCGGCGGAATCGCGCACGTGAGTGCCAGCCAGTTCGATCAAATTTTCCAGAGCCTGCCCAACCCACGCGCGCCGTTGCCACATCCCCTCGGTGATCAATTCCGCCGCCGCGCTTGGCGTCGCGGCGCGCAAATCGGCCACGAAATCGCTGATGGTTGAGTCGATTTCGTGACCGACACCCGAGACCACCGGGACCGCCGACGCGAAAATGGCGCGGGCCACGACCTCCTCGTTGAAGGCCCACAAATCCTCCAGGCTGCCGCCGCCACGCGTGACCAGGATCACATCCAGCGTACGGCCGAGGGCTGAACACTCGTTCAAGATCTCGATGCCGCGCGCGATTTCCTGGGCCGCCCCCTGCCCTTGCACCCGGCACGGCGCGAGAACAATTTCGAGACCCGAATGCCGCCGCGAAATGACATGCAGCACATCGCGCAACGCAGCACCAGTGGGCGAGGTGACGATGCCAATACGTTGCACAAACTCCGGCATGGGCCGTTTGCGCGCGGAGTCGAAAAGGCCCTCGGCATTGAGCTTCTGCTTGAGGCGCTCGAAGGCGGCCTGCAATGCGCCCATGCCCTCGAGTTCCACCTCGCGGACCAGCAACTGATACTGCCCGCGCGCCTCGTAAACCGTCATGTCGCCGTGCAGAATGACCTTCGCACCGTCCTTGAGCAGTTGGCGGGATCCCCGCGCCTCGTCGCGGAAGCACACGCAGGATAACTGCGCGTTCACGTCCTTGATTGCAAAGTAGAAATGCCCGGAGCTTTGCGCGCGGAAGTTGGTGACCTCGCCCGTCACCCAGACGGAACCAACCCGCTCCTCGATCAACCGGCGCACGGTGGTGGTGACCTCCGAGACCGAAAGCACACGGCGCACTTCGGCCGGTGCGAACAACTCGCCGCCGAAATCCCACTGCGATTTCATCCGCCCGGCCATGTGTCAGGTTTGCGGGATGTTCACGTAAGGTTCGTTGATGCGGATGATGGACTCGGCCTTTCCGCTTGCGGCGTTGATCGTGACCATGGCGCCTTGCAATGCGACCCGCTTGGTCGCGACATCGAAGCGCTGTGGCATGTTGGTCAGGAACCGGCGCACCACCGGCTCGATCTCGCGGCCGATGACGCTCTCCTGCGCCCCGGTGAACCCGGCGTCGCAGAGGAACGCCGTGCCGCCCGGGAATATCTGTTCGTCCGCTGTTTGCACATGCGTGTGCGTGCCCACCACGGCGCTCACTCGGCCGTCGAGCATTCGGGCCAGGGCAATCTTCTCGGAAGTGGCCTCGGCATGGAAATCGATGAAGATCACATTGGTGCGTAATCGCAGCCGTTCAATTTCGCCGAGCGCGGATGCGAAAGGGTTTTCCAGGTCCGGCATGAATGTCCGGCCCTGAAGATTCATCACCGCGATGGGCGGGAAGCCCGGCCGGTCGAATACTGCGCTGCCGTGGCCGGGTGTGCCGTGGGGATAATTCCGCGGCCGGAGAAACCGTGGTTCAGTTTCGAGCAGCGTCATCACTTCCTTCTGATCCCACAAATGGTCGCCCGTGGTGATGACATCCACGCCTGCGGCAAAAAGCTCCGCCGCCGTCGCGGGCGTGATGCCGGAGCCGCCGGCGGAATTTTCGCCATTGGCAATGACCAGCGCGAGACCGTGCGAAGACCGCAAACGCGGCACGATCTGGGTGACCGCCTTGCGTCCCGGCTGTCCGACGACATCTCCGATGAACAAAATCTTCACGGGCGCGAGCCTATGGAGCAGCGGCAAAATGTCGAATCTTCAACGCGCGCCGCCGGCCAACCGGGCGAATCGCCCCGGGACTTATCTCTCGTGCTCGCGCACATGGGCAATGATCTCGCGCAAGAACGCCGTGCCGAATTCGCGCAGTTTCTTCTCGCCCACGCCGCTGATGCGCGCCAGCGCAGCCTCGTCCTGCGGATACTCCCGCGCCATCTGCCGCAGGGAGACGTCGGAAAAAATGATGTAAGACGGCACCGCGCGTTCGTCAGCGAGACATTTGCGCAACGCGCGCAAACGTTGGAAGAGCGCTTCGTCGCAGGTGATGTCGCCCGTGCGGCGTTGCTTTCGTTCGGCAGGCTTCGTGAGTTTGGTCAGAGTGACTGGCGTGCGATCACGCAGAGTGGTCCGGCCCTGCCCGGTCAGTTCGAGAATGTTGAACTGCTCGGGCCGCTGCTGCACGAGGCCGAGCCGGACGAGTTCGCGTCCGATGGCCTGCCATTCCGGCCGCGTATGTTCGCCCCCGATGCCGTAGGTGCTGAGTTGATCGTGTCCCCAGTTGCGGATCTTTTCCGTGTCGGCCCCGGTCAGAACTTCAACCACATGATTCATGCCCACGGCGAACCCGCTCTTTTGTTTGATGCGGAAAATGCAGGAGAGAAACTTTTGCGCCGCCAGTGTGCCATTGAAGGTCTCGCGCGGTTGAAGGCAATTGTCACAGCCGCCGCAGTTCGCGTCAGGATAGGTCTCGCCGAAGTAGCGCAACAACTCCGCCCGCCGACACTCGCGGCCTTCGGCGTAATGAACGATCTGCTGCAACTGCTCGCGGGCGATCTGCTGTTCGCGCGGGTCCGTCTTTTCCTGGAGGAAAGTCAGATGCTTTGCCACGTCGCCCGCGCTGAAGAGTAGCACGCAATCGCCGGGCAGGCCGTCGCGGCCCGCGCGTCCGGTTTCCTGGTAATAGCTCTCGATGTTCTTGGGCAGGTCGTGATGGATGACGAAGCGGACGTTCGGTTTGTTGATGCCCATGCCGAAGGCGATGGTCGCGCAGACCACGCGCACCTCGTCGCGCAGGAAGGCCTCCTGATTCCGGGCGCGCACGCCGGCGTCCAACCCGGCATGATACGGCGCGGCCTTCACCCCGTCGGCGTTCAACCGCTCTGCCACCGTCTCGGCCGTCTTGCGACTGGTACAATAGATAATGCCGCAGTCGTCCGGCCGCGCGCTCACGAACTCGATCACCTGATCGTAGGCCTTCGCCTTGGGCAACACGCGATAGGCGAGGTTCGGGCGGTTGAAGCTCGCCACATAGCAACCCGGCTCGCGCAGGTGCAACTGCCCGACGATGTCCGCGCGCACGCGTTCCGTAGCCGTGGCGGTAAGCGCCATCATCGGGACGCCGGGGAACGACTCACGCAACTGGGCAAGCTGGCGATATTCCGGCCGGAAGTCATGGCCCCACTCGCTGATGCAATGCGCCTCGTCCACCGCGATCTGCGCCACATTCCAGCGGAGCAAATCTTCGATGAATCCTGACAACATCAGCCGCTCCGGCGCGACGTAGAGCAGGCGAAACTCGCCGTTGTGCAGGCCTCGCAACCGCCCACGCGACTCGCCGGCAGCCAGCGATGAGTTCAGAAAAGTGGCCGCCACACCCGCTGCTTGCAGCGCATCGACCTGATCTTTCATCAGCGCGATGAGCGGCGACACCACCACGGTCAAACCCGAGGCCCGCGCAATGGCCGGCAACTGGTAGCACAACGATTTGCCGCCACCCGTCGGCAACAGCGCGAAGACGTCCTTGCCCGCCAGGGCGTCGCGCATGATTTCCTCCTGCAACGGACGGAAGGACTCAAAGCCAAACACCTGTTTGAGCAGCGGCTTCAACTGAAAATGCGCGGAGTTCACGGCGGGGACTTGTACCGACACAGTCGCGGAGTGAACAGGTCTTTCAAATCACTGATCCGATTCATCGTTAAGTGGAACGACCAATGAACCCCAATGAACGCGGATAGACTACCTTGATGGCGGCGAGTTGCGTCCGGCTATCGCCCGACGAAGCACCGGCGAGCGCCGGAGAACATCGATTCGCGTTCATTGGCGTCCATTTGCGGTTTTGAATCCCGGAATCTCCGTTCACCGCGCCTGGATCAGCACGCGAAACGGGCGGCCAAGATGCTGCGGGTGCGTCAACGTCTGGAACTGGCGGACTTGCTCCGGCGGCCACGCGCGGCGCTCGTTCCAGAATTCACGCGCCACACCAGTGAGAAAGCGGCTTTGGTCCGTGAACAGTTCCGTGCGCAGACCCGCTGATTCCCCGGCGCACCGGATGTCCGTGAAGTTCACATGAGCCGTGATGTCCTGTCCGCCCGGCGCGGCCAGAACATCCGCATTCGCCTGATGCCGCGCATAGGCCCGCACCGTGCCGCGAGTGCGCGCGGGGTTCAGCAGTTCCTCGAAGGTTCCGCCGTAGTCGATGGTCATCAATCTCCCCTGCCCCAGCGCCGCCGCCGCGTCGCGCGACCATTGCGCGGCAGCCGGGCAGGACTCGACGACATAACCGTCCGGCAGCACATCCAGCAGCGCGTCGGGAAACACCGGCACGCTTACGGAAGGAACAGCGAGCGAACTCCAGCAAAACATGCCGTCGGCCCAATTCACCGCGCGCTCGTCCCATCGCCGCGCCGTGGCATTCCAGGCCAGAAGGTGCACCGGAAAGGCATCGAGCAGTTCGTTGGAAAAAATCACGCCGCGCACCGGACAACTCAAATCACCGAACCGAGAAAGCCACCGGATGCCTGCCATTCCGGCCAGCGTCGTTTGCTGCGCCGCGCGCCGGGCGGCAGAAGGCTCGATGATGACGTATTCCAACCGCGCCGCCAGAGCCGGTTCATGCTGTGACAAGGCGCCAAGAATGTCCGCCGCGAGTTGGCCGTTGTGCGCGCCAGCCTCGACAATGTGCAGGTTGTTTGTGCCTGCCGGCAGTTCCTTAAGCCATCGGGCAAATTGAAAGGCCAGTAACTCGCCGAAGAGCGGGCCAACGCTGACGCTCGTGTAGAAATCGCCGCCGCGGCCGATCTGGTCCAAGGCGCGTTCGTAGTAGCCGAGGCCGGGCGCGTAGAGGGCCAGTTCCATGAACCGGGCGAAGGAAAGCGGCCCTTGCCTGCGGATTTCCTCCGCGATGATTTCATCGAGCTGGTTCACCCGTGGTGCTGGTTAAGTTCCGGTTTCAAACTGCCGCTTTAAGCGGTGTATGGCCAAGATCGATGCCTTCTTCAATCTCATGTTCGAGCAAAAAGCCTCGGACGTGCATCTGTCTTCCGGCAATCCGCCCATCCTGCGCATCAACGGCGAGCTTCAGCGCGTGGATTATCCGCCCCTTGAGAGCGACACCCTCAAGGCGATGCTCTACGAGATCACGCCCGAGTACAAGATCAAGGTCTTCGAGGAAACAGGCGACGTGGACTTCGGCTACGAAATCCCCAACGTCTCGCGCTTTCGCGCCAACTTCTTCAATCAGAAGAACGGCGTTGCCGCGGTGTTCCGGCAAATTCCATCCAAGGTCTGGTCCTTCGAGGATTTCGAGAAAATCGAGGCGCCGCTGCCCGCGGTGTTGAAGAAGTTCTGCATGCTGCATAAGGGGCTGGTTGTCGTGACCGGCCCGACCGGCTCGGGCAAATCGACCACGCTCGCGGCGATGGTCGATTACGCGAACAAGAACCGGAAGGACCACATCCTGACCATCGAGGACCCCATTGAGTTCGTTCACGAAAGCAAGGGCTGCCTGGTGAACCATCGCGAGGTCGGTGTTCACACGCGCTCGTTCGCCTCGGCGTTGCGCGGCGCGCTGCGCGAGGATCCGGACATCGTTCTCGTCGGCGAGTTGCGCGATCTCGAAACCATCGAACTGGCCATCACCGCTGCCAGCACGGGCCATCTTGTCTTCGGCACGCTGCACACCCAGAGCGCGGCCAAGACCGTGGACCGTATCATCGACGTGTTTCCCGCCGACCAGCAGAACAAGATTCGCGCGACCCTCTCTGAATCACTCAAGGGTGTCGTGGCGCAAAACCTCTTCAAGCGCATCGACAAAAAGGGCCGCGTGGCCGCGCTGGAGATTCTGGTTTTCACCACGGCCATCGCGAACCTGGTGCG
>CAYQWK010000351.1:0-6771 GCA_964420805.1 uncultured Bifidobacteriaceae bacterium
CAGCGCCGACTCCGCGATCGCCTTCAATGGTTTGCCGGTCTTGAGTGCGAATTTCTTAAGGAAATATTCGACCAACAGCGGGATGTCCTCGCGGCGTTCCCGCAGCGAAGGCACTCGGATTCGCACCACGTTCAGCCGGTAAAACAAATCCTCGCGGAACTGCTTCTCCGCCACCGCCTGCTCCAGCGCCTTGTTTGTCGCGGCGATGATGCGGACATCGACCTTGATCGGCTGGTTGCCGCCCACGCGCTCGAAGGTGCCGCTTTGGAGCACACGCAGAATCTTCGTCTGCGTGGCCGGCGTCATGTCGCCGATCTCGTCGAGGAACAGGGTTCCGCCGTTGCATTGTTCGAATTTGCCGATGCGCTGCTGGGCGGCGCCGGTGAACGCACCGCGTTCATGCCCGAACAACTCGCTCTCCAGGAGGTTCTCGGGGATGGCGGCGCAGTTGATGGCCAGGAACGGTTTGTTGCTCCGCTGGCTGTGGTGGTAAATGGCCCGCGCGATCAGCTCCTTGCCCGTGCCGCTCTCGCCCGTGATGAGCGCGGTCGCGTCGCTCCCGGCCAGTTGCCCGATGAGCTTGAAGACGTTCTGCATCGCCTCGGTGCGGCCGACGATTCCCACGTCGTAGTCCTCCGAATCGAGCAAAGGCTGGTAGGACACGACCTCCTTCATCGCGCGCGAGGCTTCGAGGGCGCGAGCCACGAGTTCCTTCAGCTTCGGCACGTCGAAGGGTTTCAGCACGTAATCGTACGCGCCGAGCTTCATCGCTTCGATGGCGGTCTGGGTTGTGCCGTAGGCGGTCATGATGATGACCGGCACACGGGCGTCGATCTGGCGGATGCGGCGCAAAGTTTCGAGGCCGGTCATTCCGCCCATGCGCACGTCGGTCATGATAAGGTCTGGCTTGAAGCGGCTGAGCAACTTCAAGCCCTCCTCGCCGCCGGACGCCGTGGCGATCTCGATGTCCGGCGAGTCAAATATCCTGCGGAACGAGTATTGCACGTCCGCTTCGTCATCAATCAGCAGCAACTTGTCCATTGGTCAGTCCGGGCGCGGAGCATACCGGCCCGGCGGAAATGGAAAACAGGGAAAACATTTTTCCGCCGGCGAGTTGAGTGCATCTCACTTTCTTGCGCGATGCATGCTTCTAGGTGGTGAAACTTGTCGCGCTACGACGAGTGGTGCCGCATCCAGCGGCGCAACGAACAGCCTCGCGCCTTCCATTCCGTCCGCACTGCGCGGACGGGTTGTCGCAGCGTGGCAACTTCTAAATGCAAGGAGGTGAGATGCTCCATGGCGCGTTTGCGCGCCTTTGAAGACCGGACGGCACCGACAGATTCACGTTGGGTTTGTGTTCCGTCGCGCAGCCGCTAATTTTGGCGCGATGAGATTCCCATGTCATGTGGTCGCAGGCTTGTGGCTTGGAGCGGCGCTGACCGCTGCGGCGAAGTTGTCGCCGGAGCAGGTGGCGCAACTGCCGCCGCCGCGCGCGGGCACGGTGGATTTTGTTCGCGACGTGAAGCCGGTCTTCGACATTGCGTGCGTGAAATGCCACGGCAAGGGCAAGGCCAAGGGTGGATTCTCCCTGGACACGCGCGAGGTGTTTTTCAAGGGCGGCGACAGCGGCGCGCCCGTGGTCGCGGGGCGCAGTGCGGAGAGCTTGCTGATCGAGTTGGTGGCCGGGTTCGATCCCGAAACGGTGATGCCGAAGAAAGGCTCGAAGCTGAAACCCGCGCAGGTCGCGACGTTGCGCGCGTGGATCGATCAGGGGGCGAAGTGGCCGGCGGAGGTGACGTTCCAAAAGGCGTCGATCAACAACCTGCATCCGCGCCGTCCGGGCTTGCCGGCGGCGCAGCTTGGGCGGCATCCGCTGGACTTGTTGCTGGAGGGCTATTTCCGCGCGCACAAGGTCACGCCGCCGAAGGTGGTTGATGACCGGACGTTCGCACGCCGCGCCTTTCTCGATGTGCTCGGAGTGCTGCCCGCGCCGAAGGAGATGGAGGAGTTCCTGGCCGTTGCGCCGGAGTCGCGGCGGGAGTGGCTGGTGACGAAGCTGCTCGGCGACAACAGACGCTACGCGGAACATTGGCTGACATTCTGGAATGACCTGCTGCGCAATGATTACCAAGGAACTGGCTACATCGATGGCGGCCGGCGGCAGATCACGACGTGGCTTCATATGGCGTTGCATGGCAACAAGCCCTATGACGCTTTCGTGCGCGAACTGGTCGCGCCGGACGCGAAGTCGATGGGGTTCATCAATGGCATCGTGTGGCGCGGCGCGGTCAATTCAAGCCAGACGCCGGTGATGCAGGCGGCGCAGAACATCGGTCAGGTTTTCTTGGGCGTGAACCTCAAGTGCGCCTCCTGCCACGACAGTTTCATCAACGATTACACGCTGGCCGATGCCTACGGGCTGGCGGCGGTCTATGCGACCAACGACGTGGAAATGGCGGAGTGCGACAAGCCGACGGGCCAGAAGGCCAAGGTGAAGTTTCTCTATCCCGAACTGGGCGACATCGATCCGGCGCTGCCGCGCGAGGCGCGAATGAAACGGCTGGCGGAGATTCTGACGTCGCGGCAGGACGGCCGGCTTACCCGCACGATGGTGAACCGGCTGTGGGCCAGGTTCCTGGGGCATGGCTTGGTCGAGCCGGTGGATGAAATGGATTTGCCGGCCTGGAACGCGGACATCCTCGACTGGCTGGCCGAGGATCTGGCGGAAAATGGCTACGACCTCAAGCGCACCATGAAGTGGATTCTGACTTCGCGGGCCTACCAATTGCCGGCGGTGAATCTGGGCGAGCGGCAGGCGAAGGAATTTGTCTTCACCGGCCCGGCGTTGCGGCGGTTGGGCGCGGAGCAGTTCCGCGACGCGTTGGGCCAGTTGACTGGAGTCTGGCATACCAAGGCCGCGAATTTGCCAGCCACGTTGCAGGACGCGAATAGTCCGCGCGCGCCACGGGCGGCGCGGTGGATTTGGAGCCATGCCGGCGCGGACAAGAAGGCGTTGGCGGAAACGATCCATCTGCGGAAGTCATTCCACCTCGACATCATTCCGGACAACGCGCACGCGGTGGTGTCGTGCGACAACCAATTCGCGTTGTCCGTCAACGGCGACGAGATCGCGCGCGGCAGCGACTTCAAGGCGCCGGCCTTCGTGGATTTGAAGTCGCGCCTGAAGGTTGGCTCGAACGTGATCGCGGTGGTCGCCGTGAACCACACGCCGGACAACAAGCCGCCCGCGCCGGGTGTCGCGCCCAACCGGGCGGAGGCGAACCCGGCTGGGTTCATCTTTGCCGCGCGGTTCGGCGGCGTGACCACGCAGTTGTCATCGGACAAGACATGGGAGTGGTCTGCCAACGGCACGAACGGCTGGCAGCCGGCGGCGGAGGTGGCGGGCCTGGAGGGCAGCCCGTGGAATCTCGCCGCCGCGTTGGACCAGCGCATGGGTTTGATCGAGGCGCACACCATCGTCCGATCGAGTCTTGTGGCCACAGATCCGCTTCAGACCGCGCTGGGCCGGCCCAACCGCGAACAGGTCGCGACGACCCGGCAGGAAACGGCGACGACATTGCAGGCCCTGGAACTGACCAATGGCGAGACGCTGAACCGGCTCGTGAAACGCGGCGCGGAGAAGCTGCTGAAGGAGAAGAAACGCGGGACGGATGAGCTGGTCGCGGAACTGTTCACCAAGGCGTTGAGCCGGCAGCCCACCGCGACCGAACTCAAGCTTTCGACCGAACTTGTCGGCTCGCCCGCGCGGGCGGAGGGTTTGGAGGATTTGCTCTGGAGCCTGGCCATGCTGCCTGAGTTTCAACTGATCTATTGAGGACAATTGATGATGAAGATACTCCTCTGCTCCATCCTCCTGATTGCCGCGCCGTGGGTTGCCCGCGCTGAGGAAGTCCCGTCCGCGTTCGCGAATGGTCAGGCCCAGGCGCGGCAGGACGTCGCCGCAGGACTGGTCCGGATCAAGACCTACGGATTGCCAGCGCCGTGGTTCGGCGAATACACCGCGCTGCTCAAGTCGCGTTGCGGCGCGGAGGCGCAAGGCGTTGCCGGTTGCGTGGTGGACCAGGCCACCGTCGAGTTTGTGCGCGGCTACAACGGCGTCAGTCGGGAGTTCCTGAAGAACAAGTTCGGCACCAACATTTTTGGCGAACTCGAGACAGCGGCGGAAAAGGCGTGGGATGCCCGGATCGCTTCCGCCTCCAACGCGGCCCGCACCCACAAGATTCAAGCTGGCGACACGCTGCTTGCCATCGCACGCAAGATGCGCGTGACGGTGAAGTCGCTCGCTGTGGCCAATCCTGGCGTCAACTCGCTGAATCTCCGCATTGGCCAGGTGCTTCAGGTGCCGCCCGCGAACATCCCGGAGACGAACAAACCATGAAACGCAACCTTGATCCAACCCGCCGCGATTTCCTCAAGACCGCCGGTGCCGCCGCCCTTGGCGCGCTGGCCGCCGGTTCGCCACGCCTCGCGTTCGCCGAGGACGCAGTCGAAAAGATCGCGCCGCGCGCGGACACGCTGATCGTCCTCTGGATGGCCGGCGGAATGGCGCAAACGGAGACCTTCGATCCCAAGCGCCACACGCCATTCGTCAAGGGCATGAAGCCCGGCGACATGTGGAGCACTTTCCCGCAGATCGATACTGCGGTGGACCAGATCAAGCTCTCCGCCGGCCTTGAGAAGCTCGCGAAGGTCATGGACCGCGGGACACTCATCCGCAGCTACACGGCGGCCGACCTCGGATTCATTCTGCACTCCCGGCACCAGTTCCACTGGCACACCGGCTACGCGCCGCCGCAGACGGTGGCGTGTCCGCACATCGGATCGTTCATGGCGCGCGCGCTGGGGCCGCGAGATCCTGCCATGCCGGCCTTCATCAACATCGGTCAGCGCTTCGACAACGGGGAGGGCGAGGAATTGAAGGCATTCACCACCGCCGGATTTCTCGGCAGCGAATACGGGCCGTTCAATGTACCGTTTCCGGAAACCGCCGCGGATGCAGTTCGCCCGCCCATGGGCATGACGCCGGGGCGATTTGAGAATCGCGACAAGTTCTATCGCCGGCTGGTTGAGAATTCGCCAGTCATGCGCCACGGCAGCAGTTTCCAACGGGAGTCGATGCTGCGGTCGATGGACAACGCACACCGGCTGTTAAGCTCGCCCGTGGCGAAAGCGTTCGATCTCTCGCTCGAACCACTGGAGAACGTCCGCAAGTACGTGCCGGATTACGCGCCGGGCAAACGCTACGAGTCCGACCGCAACCGCAGTGGCAGTTATGAGGCAGGCAACATCGGCCGTTTCGGACTGGGCTGCCTGCTGGCGCGGCGCCTCACCGAGGCGGGCGCGCGCTTCATCGAGGTCACGACGGAATACATCCCGTTCCTGAACTGGGACACGCATGAGAACGGGCACGAGAAGGCGGAGAACATGAAGCGCACCATCGACGGTCCCATCGCGCAACTCGTGCTTGATCTCGAAGAACGCGGACTGCTGGACCGCACGTTGGTCGTGCTGGCCAGCGAGTTCAGCCGCGATTCGCTCATCGAGGGCAAGCCGGATAAACAGGTGAAGGGGCAGGTGCCTGTGCCTGATGTGATCGAGGATATGAAGAACTACGGGATGCACCGCCATTTCACGGACGCGGGGTGCGTGCTGATGTTCGGCGGGGGAATGAAGCGCGGCTTTCTTCACGGCGAAACCGCGCCGGAACGCCCGTTCAAGACCGTCAAGGACCGCATCGAAATCGAAGACCTGCACGCGACGATCTACACCGCAATGGGCATCTCCCCGAAGCTGGCCTACGAGGTGGAAAAACGCCCGTTTTATGTGACCAGGGATGGGTTGGGGAAGGCGCGGATGGAGTTGTTTGCGTGAACTCGTGATACGATGAAGGCCAAAGCGCGAATCGCCCTCCTCGCCGGCCTGTGCGTTGCCGGCACAGTAGGATGGCTGTTCTGGCCGTCTGGCGAAAACGGAGAACTGCGCTACATTGCTGTGGGAACATCCACGGACGATCCTCGCCGGGTGGGATTTGTCATCACCAACACATCTTCGAAGACTTTTTTTTGCCCACGATGGATGGTCTCTCCGGCAGCCAGATGGCTCTTTCGTCCAACTCGGCAATTTTGTGTCGGGTGAAATCGTCGCAATTCAAGGAAGGAGTGTCATTACCATCGATGCGCCGCGAGCCAACCTTGGCGAAGGTTGGCGAAGCGTTATCATCTACTCGCAAACTGACGAACGGAACCCGCCCCTGTGGTATAAATGCCGGCAGTGGATTGCGTACTTTGCCGGCCGGGCTAATATGACAGGAGTTCGCCGCAGGTGTTCGCCCATTGTCCAGGAACGCAGAACCGAAGGCCCAATCATGAACGGCGACCGGCCGGCCGCGGTGCAAAATCCGTGACACCTCGCCCACGCCATGCGCCGCAACACAAAATTGCTCCTCGTCCTCGCGATCCTCGGCTTGGTGATTGTGCTGGTGGCGTCCTGGTTCCGAAACACCCCGGGCGATTTGAAAATCCGCTACATTGGAACCGTGCCAACCAATCAGAATCTCGTGGTGTTTGAGATTACCAACACCGGCAATCGCGCGCTCTTTTTTTCGGCCCGCATCAAGTCGGACGAGCCGGGGGCGGAATTTCGCATTGGAAACTCGACACATTTTGGCGACCGCGTTCCGGGGCGAAGCACAAAACTCGTGACCGTCCGCGGCAACATGGTTTCCAGCTATTCGATTTCCTTGTATTACAC
>CAYQWK010000352.1:0-1347 GCA_964420805.1 uncultured Bifidobacteriaceae bacterium
GGCCCGAGGTGCGGGTACTTCGCCAGCAATTGCGAGAGCTTCCGTGCCACCACCACGTAGCCTCCCGGCCGCAGCACCGCGTCATCCGGGAACTTGTAGTCGATACCATGCACGAACTTCCAATCGCGCAGGCTGATCGTGTTCGTGCCCTTGTTGAACAGTTCCACATACTGGTCATTCGCATCTTCCGAAATCGGCCCGTACATCAGTTCGTTGATCACCACGTCATGCACCAGAAACGCCGCGTTATTTGTCCCGGCAGTCCGCGCCGCGAGACGGTAAAACTCCGGCGCGCCATCGGGCGAACGTCCCGTCGCGATGCCTGACTCCTGCGCCTCGTAACGCACCGTGTCGAGCAACCGCGTCCCGTCCGGGTTGCGCAGGTAGATGTTGTCACCGGACGATTTCAGCGCGAAGCCAAGCTGCGTCTCGTTGAAGGAAACGAACCCGCCGGCCGCCAGCACGGTGTTCGTCGGCACGCGGAACTTGTTCGTCACCGGATCATCACTCAACCAGCAACCGGAAATGTCCACCGCCGCGGCGCTGTGGTTGTAAAGCTCGACAAAATCCAGCAATGGCGGCTCCGAGTTGGCCAGGAACTCGTTGATCACCACCGCGCCCAGCCCCGACGCGATCCGGACCGGTTCGGCCGCGCCGGGAGATCCACCCTTGCGGAAACTGTGCTCCCACGCCCGCGGATCGTTTTCGCCGTACGATGCCCGCGCCAGCACCAGCGAATGGCCCGTGCCATCCGCGCCCGTCGGCCACGGATCCTCGTCCGAATAATCAACCGTCAGCATGATCGCGTTCACGTCATTACGCAGCCGGATCGTACCTTTTCCTCCCAGACTGTTCGTATAAGGACCGAGAACACCAGTCAGTCCGTACACGGACTGCAAATAGGCCGGGTCCTTCGCCACCACCAGAAACTGCCCGCCAGCCAGCACCGTGCCTTGCGGGAAGGTGAAATCGATCTCGCCGGACAACCGGTAGCCCCCAAAATCCTCGAAGAACGGGTTCGAGTTGAAGAGTTCGATGAACTCCAGGCTGTTCGTGCCCGCGCCTGGCGCCGGGTTGTACATGATTTCCGAAATCACCAGCGGCGTGGTGCGTGAACAGGCCGAGAGCGGCTCGCTGGCAAACGCCACCGAAGTCACCACCGCGGCGTTCGTAGCGGCGTCGCCGTAATCGCGGAACTGCGCCAGCGTGCGGTTCGTGTTGTTGTGGCTCGTCACCGCGAAGCCGAGATACACCGTGCCAACCGTCAACGTGGCCGAACCAAGGCTTACCCAGTTCTGTCCGTCTGCGCTGCCGTATCCGGTGAACGCGTTCCCGACACGCTTGAGA
>CAYQWK010000352.1:1357-2155 GCA_964420805.1 uncultured Bifidobacteriaceae bacterium
CGCTTGAGACGCAGCCACATGTCCGGGAACACCGGTGGAAAATTCCCGACACTTGCCGCCACTGCTCCATTTGTAGAACGCGACTGAAAGAACGCCCCTGCCATCGGCGTTGCAACCGATGCCGCGAAAACACTATTGGCCGCCAGGGTTTCACGAGCCATCAACGCAGCCTTTGACATCGGATCCGCCACCGTTAGCGAGTTCACCCGCACCGCCACGTCGAAATCCCCGCTCTTGGGCTGCTGCACCAATGTGAACTGGTCCGAAGTTCCGCCGAAATCCGCGCCCGAGGCGCCCACATCGTACGCCGTCCCGGAAACCACCGTGAACGTCCCCGCGCTACCCGGCGACCCGATGTCGCTCGTCACGTACGATTGCGCCAGAAACGTCGCCAGCGTGTTCGTCGCGATCATGTTGGCCGCAGCCGACAAGTCGCGGACGCCGTTGATTCGCACCGAGTAAGTCGAGCCAAGTGTCTGAGCCGCCGTCGTGAGCGTCACGTTCGTCCCGTCCCCCGCGAGCGTCGCGCCGGTGATGGCCAGTGTGCCGGCGGAATTGGTGATGAAGTAATTCGCCAGGTTCGTGGCCGTGGCCGCCGTCACCGGCTCGGAGAAACTGATCTGCACCGCCGAACCGTTCAGGCTGAACGCCGTAACCACGGCGGGCGCGTTCGTGTCCGCCTGCACCGTGAGCGTGGCCGGCGCGCTGGTGGCGAGAAAACTCACGTTCGTGATCCAGTTCGAAGCCACGAGGAAGAACACCGCCCCATTGTCGCTCAACGGAACCGAAGCAACGGAG
>CAYQWK010000352.1:2165-6737 GCA_964420805.1 uncultured Bifidobacteriaceae bacterium
TTCTTGTACCATTGGAAGCGCGGCAGCGGATTGCCCACCGCCGCGCCGGAAAAGGACACGCCCTTCAACTCGCCCACCGACTGATCCACCGGGTTGACCGTGATCACAGCTGGAGCAGGCTCAGTGTTGAATTCCTCCAACTTCTCCGCCGCAATCGAGTAGCCGTACGATCCCGCCGAGGAACCGCCCGGCACCGGGCCTTGGTATTGCGTACACATGATCGTGAAGCTCCCGTCCAGCGCAGGCTGGATATTCTCCCAAACGGCCAGGTCACCCGCCGTGTTGTCGCCCGAACTGAGCGCGCATTCGTTGGCCGCCACCGTCGCGCCAGGTGTTCCATTGGTCAGGCACCCGCCTGTGTGCGCCGTGGTGAACGCCTGCGCGCCCACGAGAGCGATGCGAATCCAACGATCCGTGTAACCACCGGCCCGCACCGCCGAGCAGGTGTAGCGATACCGCTTCAGAGGATTCAGCCCGGTGAACACATGCGACACCACCGCCCCCGGCGGTGTCTGGATGGCGTGATTCACCGTGCCGTTGCCCCAATCGATGAAGCCGTTGAACGCCAGGTAAGCCGGCGTCCCCGCGTTCGGGCCGCCGGCCGTGGTACCGCCGGAAACGCTGAGATTCGTGATGGTCAAGGTCACCGGCAACGCGGCGCCCGTGGTGATTTCCTTGAGCAACCCCGCATTGCCAGGAGCTCCGCCCGTGGTGCCATACACGTTCCACGCGGTGGCGTTGGAATGCGTGCCGGCGCCGGAGAAATGGTCGTTGAACGCCGTGAACTGCGCACGCACGTCGGCCGTTACCAGGCAGGTTCCGAGTGCCGCCAGTAGAAACAAACGAGAGGGGATATTTTGCATGGTTGGTTTGAAAGCCCGATTCCGTTGCGAAAACCAAAGCCGCCAATCCGGTCCGGTCCCAATCCGCAATCGACAGGCGAAAGCAAAAGGGGCCGTGCAAGCAGCAGGAAGCCGTGGTTGTTCAACATGGGTCGCGGGAAGGTAATGACCCTCCACACGCCTTGCAACAAGCGTGTGACTTTCGGGTGAAGATTTTCCGCCGCGCCCGGATTATTTCCCGAACGCCGCGTGCTCCTTGCGTCCCGCCGACTCCAAATACGCCAGCAGGTCCAGCAATTCCTCACGTGACAACACGCTCACCAGCCCCGCAGGCATCGGCGACAGCTTCGAGGCCGCCCGGCCTTTGATATTTGATTTGCGGATTTCAACCCGGTCGTCGGTGAGCGGATTCACCACCAGCACGATCTTGGAATCGGTTTCCTCGACCAACCGGCCCACGGTGTCCTCGTCGTCCTTCGTGGTGACCACGATGTTCTGATACTGGTCGGAGAGCACCTTGGAAGGTTCGAGCAACGATTCGAGCAGGTCCCGCTTGCTGTATTTGGAACTCGCGCCGCTCAGGTCGGGTCCGATGGCGCCGCCCTCGTCATTGAAGCGATGGCACAGCACACATTGGGCAACGGTGAACATCTCTTTTCCGCGCGCATAACTGCGGCCCCGCGACGGCTTCGCCACCTCGTCGGTGAAATCAGCCATCGTCCAATCGCGGACAAATTTCCGTTCCTTGGCCGGCTTCACGACCGGAGCCGCCTGCTCGTTGATCAACGACGCAAGCTGAGTTCGCTCCTCGTTGCTCAAACGCCCGGCCACGTCCGCCTTGAGCTTCTTCACAAAGTTCGCGTAGCTCGCGCCGTTACCAGGTCGGTTGCCCACGTCGGCAAACCATTTCTCAAAAATCGCCGAATGCGCCGGGTTGTGGGCCAGCGTGCCCTCGGAACCACCCCCGCCCTTCTGAAACCACGAGAAGTACCGCCGCCGGTCCTCGATGGTCCAACCGGTCTTCGCATTGCGCAGCGCCACGAGGTAATGCAACTGCTCCTCCTGCGTCGCGGCCTTCGCGACCAGATCCAGCGTCTGCTTTACCGCGCCGGGCGCTTCCAGGCGGATGAGAATCTGTGCGACCTCGCGGTTCAACGGCCAGCTCTGGGTCGGGAAGTTCGCCTCCAACCGCTCGATGATCGCCTTGACCACGTCGTCACCGGGGCGCCCCATGCGGATCAACGCGACCTCAACCACGCGCAGCGCGTCGAGCATCTGTGATTCGCTCAACTCACCCGCCTCCAGCTTGCCCAGGCTTTCGAAGAGATAATCCACCGAGTCCTTTGTCCCCATCCGTGCCAGCGCGAGCAGCGCAGCCAGGCAGGCATTGGGCCGGCGCTCGTCGAGGGCACGGTCATGCCACTGCACGACCGGCTGGCTCTCGATGGCGATGCGCGCGGCGTAGCGAAGGTAACGGTCACCGCTGTTCAAGAAGGGCCATGCCGTTTCCACGGCCTTGGCGTCCACCCGCCCGTGGAATGCTTCGAGCCGGCGGCGTGCGGCGCGATCCGCCGCCGCCTGTTGATCGACGGCGAACTGCTCCTTCACCTCCGGCCCGACGTAGGTCACGCGATAAAGCCCCGACTGCGTGCCACGTCCGCCCACGGTGAAATACATCGCGCCGTCCTTGCCGACTTCGAGATCCGTGACGTTGAGCGGTTTGCCGCGCAGCAGGTTCTCGAATGTGGCGGTGTAGCCCGCGCCCTTCGGCACGAGATGCACGGCCACGATGCGGCCGTAAGTCCAATCCATCGCGTAAAGCGCCCGTTGATATTTCGGCGGAAACTTCGCGCCAGTGCCGAACCGCACGCCAGTCGGCGAGCCGATGCCGATGTCCACCACCGCCGGCAGGCTGTCGGGGTAATGCTCGGGCCACTTGGCGGAACCCTCGCGGAATCCGTGATCCGCCCCGCTGACGACGTGGAAGATGCGTGTGGGCCGATACCACGGCGCACCCCAATCCCATTCCATGTCGCTGTCGAACCCGAACAACTCGCCATCCTCGTTGAAAGCGATGTCGTAGGTGTTACGCTGGCCGGCGCCGACCAATTCGGTGTTCTTTCCATCCGGATCCATCCGCACCACGAAACCGCCCGGCGGCTTGCGACCCGCGCCGAACCCGTTGCCGTCCTCCATGCGCGGCAAGACTTGATCGTCCGCGTAATTCCGATGCGGCGAGGTCGGGAGAATATCCTCCGGCACATCGACGAAATTGCCGCACACGACATGAAGCTTCTGGTCGCTGCCGACAACAACTCCATGCGTGCCGTGCTCACCGGGGCCGCCCTTCCACTTGCGGATCAATTCCGGCTCGCCGAATCGGCCCTGCTTGTCCGTGTCCCTGAGGCGGTAAAGGTGATAACCCTGCGGTCCCGTGCCGTTCACATAGAGCGAATCAAAGGCGTACAGCAGCCCCATCGCCGCGCGGACCGGGAGTCCCAGCTTCTCGACATTGGCCACCTGCCCCTTCGCGTCGAGACTCACACGCAAAATGGATTCGCTGCCCTGTGGCGAGATGATGAGCCGGCCCTGCGGGTCAATTGTCATCGCCACCCACGAGCCTTCATCCGGCCCGGCGTTGCGGATGAGTTCCACCTTGAACCCGTCGAGCACGGTGATGGCCTCGGCCGGCGTGGCCTGGCGCGGTTTCCCAGCCGTGGCCGCGCGCGTGCCATCGAGCACATTGCCCCAGGGTGGCGTGCCCAGTTTCCCCAGGCTCACCGCGGCGGCCCAGCGCGCATCAGGCTTGAATGCCGGTGTCTGCCAGCCTTGCGCCCCCGCGTCCGAAACCAGCCACGAGGCGTCGGACACCACCACCGTCTTCTTCCCGCCCGGCTCGCTGATCTCCAGCTTCACGAGCAACCCCGCTGAACCGCCCTGGTTCGCGGCGCGCACGGCGATCAGGTTCTCGCCGGCCTTGAGTTGTTTCGTCACCGGCACGCTGGTGGGCGCGCTCCACTCGCTATTCTCCGCCACCGGCGCGCCGTTCACGAAGACCGCGGCCTGATTGTCGCACGACACCACGAGCGTCGCCTTCTCCGGGGCGGCGGCGAGCTGGACGGACTTGCGGAAGAAACGCACGTCCTTGTCCTTCGCGGCGCGGGTCCAAATCCAGTCCGGCACCGGATCGGCCGCCCGCGCGGCGGCGCACAAAACGACAAGACCGAGAATGATTCTGGGTAGCATAGGCCCATCACGGACGCGCCCGGCGAAAATCTTGTTCACGAAACTCCGCGCGATGCATTCCGAAGTTGATGGTGGGTTCGGTCGCGCTGCGACCGGACAAGCCCGCGTTCAGCAGGCGACCCGGCAGGCACTTGATGGGTGGAAATCTCTCGCTGGTTTGTTGCGCCGCCCCACGCGGTGCCATTCGTCTCCCGTCATCTGTATCAAGCACTGCGGAGGGTGGACAGCGCGACGGGTTCCACCAACAATGGGATTACCCCGATTAGCGTGGATTAGCGGTTTCAACTTCGGAATCCGGGTTGAGGCGACCTTCCTACCGAATCTGGTTGCCCGAAATCAAGTTGACCTCCGGCAGACCGCCGCATTTCTCCCGCCCTGTTCCAGCCGGAACGATGCAATTGGTCCGGGTGGAACGGCCAACCTGCCGCCGAGCCGAACGCACAACGCGCGCTCACCATTCAGTGCGCGCGTTGTGCGCACGACT
>CAYQWK010000353.1:0-6719 GCA_964420805.1 uncultured Bifidobacteriaceae bacterium
GACCACGGATTTGAAGAGGCGTGAGTCTTTGAGGCTTTCGGTGATGGCGGTGGCCAGATCCTTGTCGGCGATCTGCGAGGTCCAGGCGGGGTTGGTGGCGTGACCGCCGCCGGTTTGCACAGCCACGGACTTGTCGATGGTTTTTCCGGGGGTGAGTCCGGAGACTTTCATCCCTTCGGGCGTGGTGGCGGTGGAACAGCCGGTGAGGGCGAGGGCGGCCAGCAGGATGGTGGCGAGGAGGGCGAGGTTCTTTTTCATGGTGTGGGCGGGTTGGGGTTACTTGGCCTTGGTTGATTTGTCGTCGCCGGCCTTTTTGAAGATTTCATCGAGGACTTCCTTGACCATCTCGGGCGGGTCGCGACGGGCGAGGGAGGTGTGCATGGCCATGCCGGTGGCCAGTGGAACGTGGGTCTGGGGATGGCGGATTTGGATGTCGAGCTGGAGCATGTACATGGTGATGTCCCACATCCATTTGTCGTAATAGGTCACGATGGCCTGCGCGGTGGCGGGCACGGCATTGGATCCGCCGGTGGTGGCTTGGAGACCGCGGCTGACGAGGTTCTCGGTGATCAGTTGGTTGATCTTGCGGTCATCGGCGGAGAGGTGGACGACGTAATAGTTTTTGATCGCGCCGAGGTTGGCGTCGGGCATGACGACGGCGTTCTTTTGGGAGGCGCAGCCGGTCCAGAGAACGAGGCTGGCGAGAAGAAGGATGGAATGGAGGAGTTTGGTTTTCATTTTAGGGATTTGGTTTCTGCGCGGGAACGGAAGCCGAGAACGTCGCTGGGTGCGTCCTCGTTTGATGAAGATTGGTTTCTGTCATCATTGGTTGACCCGACTTTCTGCCTGTGGCCCGGAAGTTCAAGTCTCCATTCCGAGGGCGCGGTCAGAGAACATCCGATGTGACGAAATGAGATTGGACTGCGCCGTTCACGCGAGCGCCCGGAGGATGGCGTCATTCACCGCGCGCTGGCGTTGCTGGTGGCGGCGTTCGCCGGGCAGGCCGTTGCAGGCCCACGCCACGACCAGCCCGCGCTCCGGGTCCGCAAAGGCGCAGGAGGATTGCTGCCCGCTGTGTCCGAAGGCGTCCGCGCCGGCCTCGCGCCCATAGCCGTAGGGCATCTGCAATCCGCCGCGATTGGAGTTGAGGATGAAGCCCAGCCCGCAGTCGGTCTGGAACTGGAAGGTCTCATCGAACATCCCGTGGCGGGCGCGCGCGGTGATGGCGCGGATGGTTTCCGGTCGCAGCACGCCGCCGCCGGAGGTCGCAAGGGCTTCGTAGAAGCGGCCGAGTTCGCGCACCGGCCCGCGCGCGCTGCCGCCGGGCAGGCAGGTGCGGAATGCGGCGGGGGTGTTCCAGAATTCCAGGGGTTTGGGCGCGGCCTCGCGTGTGTCGAAGACCCATGCGGCGTTGGCCGGCGCGTCCGCGGAGTCGCTGTCAAGGGAGGTGGCGTGCAGGCCAAGTGGTTCAAGAACGGCATCGCGCAGGTGCGGAGCGAACTCGCGGCCCGTGACGCGTCGCGCCACCTCGCCGAGTAGATGCCAGCCGACGCTGGCGCTGTAGGCCGCGCGTTGGCCGGGCGGCCAGACCGGGTCCGCAGCCAGCGCGCAAACACGGGCGGTTTTTTGCTCCCATGAGAGGAGCGGATCGAGCACGTCCGCGCGGTGCAATCCCGCGGTGTGCGTCAGCACATGGCGCAGGGTGATGAATTCTTTTCCGGCGGCGGCGAATTCCGGCACCACGGCGGCGACGGGCGTTTCCCAATCCAGCGCGCCGCGTTCAACGAGTTGAGCCACGGCGACGGCGGTGAGCGGTTTGCCGGCGGAGAACCAGAGCATGGCGGTGTCGCGGGTCATGGGCACGCCGTCGCGCGCCTGACCGAGCGCGATGTCCGCCAGCGCGCGGCCGCGTTGCGACACGTAGAGTTGCGCGCCGAGATGCGCGCCCCCGGCGATGCCGGCTTCCAGGATGGCGATGGCTTCCTTCATTCCGCCAGGTTTCTACGACACGGGCGGGTTGAAGTCATTCGGAAGCGTTTTGTTGCCTCCGCCTGTGATGTGTCTTTCGGGTTATGGCGCGACCGTCCGGTAGAAGGCATGGCCGGGCGGCGGCGCGGTGTCCTCCCACTCGATCACACCGAGGGGCGTGGCGACGACATTGGGGAGGGTGGTCCATGGGCCGGCCACGTTGGTGGTCTGAACATCACCCCATTTTTGTAAGCCCGGAGAACTTGACCAGTGCCGTAGGCGCATCAGTTGTGGATCTGCATGCCGCCCTGGGTGCCGCTGCTGATAGTTTTACCGCGAGTAACCATTTGCCCGCGCTCTTCGTCCATCAGGGCAGAACCTGCTTCTCCCTATGAACTCGGGAACAAATCAAAAATCGCGCTCGTTTGCTTTTCCCATGGCGCTGCTCGCCGGCTCTGGAATCGCCGTCTCCGTGGTTTTCGCCGCTGATCCGCCGCGCGCCCGGATTGGTGATGGAGAGTCCATCCAGCGCCGCCTCGAAGAAGGCTTCCGTCGCGTCGATGCCAACCGCAACGGCGCGCTGGAGAAACGCGAATTCATCCGCGCCGGCGAAATCGCGCCGCGCCTCAAGATGGACGCCGACACTGCGGAATATGTCTTCAACCAACTCGACAAGGATGGCGACGGGAAGGTCAGTGCCGCCGAGTTCCGCGAGTTCCCGCGCGTGCAAGGCATGGCTGCGCTCGCAGCAAACGAACGTCCCGCGCAAAAGAAGGAGACTGCAAAGGCCGTCGCGCCGGAGAAGTCGTTGAGCACCGCGGATGTCGAGTTCTTCGAGAAGAAGATCCGCCCCGTGCTCGTGGACAAGTGTTACAAATGCCATTCCGCCGATGCCGACAAGGTGAAGGGCGGTTTGCTTGTGGACACGCGCGATGGCATCCGCAACTCCGGCGACAATGGTCACGCCGTCGTCCCGGGCGATGTGAAGTCCAGCCTGCTCATTCGCGCGATTCGCCACGAGGACTCGGATTTGCAGATGCCGCCGAAGAAGGAAGGCGGCAAGTTGTCCGACGAGGTTATTGCCGACTTCGAGAAGTGGATCGCGATGGGTGCGCCTGATCCGCGCGACGGCAAGGCGGCTTCGCCGGTTACCGCGAGCATCGAGAAGGGGCGTGAACATTGGGCGTTTCAGCCGCCGCAGAAAGCCACGCCGCCGCAGCCAGGGAACTCCGCGTGGGCCGTCAACGACATCGACCGGTTCATTCTCGCCGGTCTCGAGGCGAAGCACCTGCAACCCGTCGGCGATGCCGATCCCGCCACACTCCTACGCCGCGTCTATTTTGATTTGATCGGCCTGCCGCCTTCGCCCGAGGAGGTCGCCGCGTTCATGAAGGAGTGCGCGACCGGCGGGAGTTCTTCATTCCGCGTTCCGCACTCCGCATTGGAGAAGGTCGTGGACCGTCTGCTCGCCTCGCCGCAGTTCGGCGAGCGCTGGGGTCGGCATTGGCTCGACGTGGCGCGTTTCGCCGAGTCGAGCGGCAAGGAGAACAACGTCATTTATCCGCACGCGTGGCGCTATCGCGACTGGGTCATCCAGTCCTTCAACGAGGACAAACCCTACGACCGCTTCCTTAAGGAGCAGATCGCCGGCGACCTTTTGCCCGCGGCGGACGACACGAAGAAGGCCGGGCAGTTGATCGCCACCGGCTTCCTTGCCATCGGTCCAAAATCCCATAACACGCGCGACTTCAAACAATTCCAACTCGACGTCGCCGACGAGCAGATCGACGCGGTGTCGCAGGGAATGCTCGGCATCACCGTGGCCTGCGCGCGGTGCCACGATCATAAGTTCGACCCGGTTCCGCAGGCGGATTATTACGCGATGGCGGGAATCTTCCTCAGCACCGAGACGCGCTTCGGCACGCCGCGCTTTGTGCAGAACAACCAGACCACGCCGCTTGTCGCGCTGCCCGCGAAGGCAAAGGTCACCGACGCGCCCGCGCTCACCCGGACGCAGATCGCGGCGATGAAGGAGCAGTTGGAGCGCGAGACCAAGTCCCGCGACGAGATGATCGCCGAGGCCCGCAAGAAGGGCGAACGCGCCCCGGCCACCAGCCCGCAGTTTCTGCGCGCCACCGCGCAAATCGGCATCCTTGAAAAGCAACTGGCGCGTTATGATGAGGACGGCCGCCCGTTGCATCTCGCCATGGGCGTGCAGGACAAGTCGCTCGCCCGCGACGCGCAATTGCTCCAGCGCGGCGAACTCGACAAACCGCAGCAGACCATCCCGCGCGGCTTTGTTCAGGTACTCGCCCGGAAGGAAAGTGTGCCGCCGAAAATCTCGCAGGGCAGCGGACGCCTCGAACTTGCCGGCTGGATTGCCTCTCCCGAAAACCCGCTTACCGCGCGCGTCATGGCGAACCGCGTCTGGCTGAACCTCTTCGGCGCGGGAATCGTGCCCACGCCGAACAACTTCGGCGTCATGGGTCAGAAACCCACGAACCAGCCATTGCTCGACCATCTCGCCGTCTCATTCGTCGAGAGCGGATGGTCGGTGAAGGCGCTCATCAAGCAGATCGTGATGAGCCACACCTACCGGTTGTCCTCCGAATATCACGAGGCGAACTACGCCGCTGATCCCGATAATGTTCTGCACTGGCGCATGAACCACCGGCGTCTCGACGCCGAGGCGTTGCGCGACGCCATGCTCTCCGTGGCTGGTGAACTCGACCTCACGCCGCCGAAAGGCTCGGCCATCGCGAACTTCGAGGGGCCGGTGCAGCAAATCCTGCGCGCGGGCCAGGGCCCGTTCGGCGGGGGCGGCGGTCCGGCGGCGCGTTTCCGTGCTCCGGCGGCGGGCGGCGCGGCGTCCGGCGGTTCTGTGGCCAACCCGTTGCAACAGGATCGCGCGTATCGTTCGGTTTATCTGCCCATCGTGCGCGACCAGGTGCCGGATTCGCTCGCCGTGTTTGACTTCGCGGAGCCGAGCCTCGTCATCGGCGAGCGCGAGGACACCACCGTGCCGGCGCAGGCGCTGTATTTGATGAACAGCTCCTCGGTGCAGAAACTCGCCGAGGCAATGACGGCGCGACTCTTCAAGACCGGCGCGCGCGGAACGGAACTGACCCGCCGTGCGTTTGAACTCGCCTTCGGCCGCCAGCCGACGGCGAAGGAACTCAAGGCCGCCGACGCGTTCTTCGATCGATTCCAGAAAGCCGAGGCAAAGAGCTTTTCCGGCAAGGAAATGCTCGGTTACGCCGGTGTCACCGCGCTCTGTCAGGCCCTGCTCGGCAGCGCGGAATTCCGCTACGTGTATTAAAAGGAGAGGCAACCATGAACATCCACGACTTTGATTCGCACTCCGCATTCCGCGCTCCGCAGTGGAGCCGTCGCCAGGCTCTCAAGACTCTTTGGGCCGGGTTCGGCTACATGGCCTTCGCCGGGATGTCCTCGCAACTCGCCGCCAGGGAGGCCGCGGCCAAAGGTGGTCCGCTCGCGCCAAAGCCGGTGCATTTTCCCGCCCGCGCCAAACACGTCATCTTCCTCTGCATGAGCGGTGGGCCGTCGCATGTGGACACGTTCGACTATAAGCCGGAGTTGCAGAAGAACGATGGCAAGAGCGTGGCCAACCGCGGGCGCGGCGGATACGCGAAGCTGTTGGCGTCGCCATGGAAATTCTCGCAGCACGGGAAGAGCGGCCTGTGGATTTCCGAACTGTTCCCCGGCGTCGCGAAACACGCGGACGATCTCTGTCTCGTGCGCTCGATGCAGACGGATTTGCCGGCGCATCCGCAGGCGTTTCTGCAAATGCACACCGGCAGCTTCCGGTTCGTGCGCCCCTCGATGGGCGCGTGGTCGCTCTACGGCTTGGGCAGCGAGAACGAGAATTTGCCCGGCTTCATCACCTTGAACCCGCCGCTCAACAACGGTGGCGCGCAGAATTACGGCAGCGCGTTCCTGCCGGCCATCTATCAGGGCACGCGCATCGGCGCAGAAGGCCCGGCGGGCGGACGCTTCGCGGCGGGCGAGGCGAAGATGCCGCACATCACCAACTCCAAACTCTCCCGGGACGGCCAGCGCGCGCAGATTGACTTCATCCAGGCTCTCAACCACGAGCGCGCCGAACGCGACCAGTTCAGCCCGCAAGTCGAAGGTGTCATCGAATCCTACGAGCTCGCCTTCCGCATGCAAAGCGAGGTGCCCGGCGTGATGGATCTCGCGAAGGAATCTGAGGCCACCAAACAGGCCTACGGCATCGGCGGCGGGAGCACCGACAACTTCGGCCGCTCCTGCCTGCTCGCGCGGCGCATGGTCGAGGCAGGTGTGCGCTTCGTTGAGGTGGGCTTCGGTGGCTGGGACCAGCACCGGAATCTTCGCGCCGACCACGAGGCCCGCGCCGGCGCCGTGGACAAGCCCATCGCGGCGCTCCTGGCCGACCTCAAGCAACGCGGTTTGCTCAAGGACACCCTCGTCGTCTGGGGCGGTGAATTCGGCCGCACGCCCTACGCGCAAGGCAACGACGGCCGCGACCATAACAACAAGGGCTTCACCATCTGGATGGCTGGCGGCGGGGTGAAAGGTGGCCTCAGCTACGGCTCGACCGACGACTACGGCGCCGAGGCGGTCGAGAACAAAGTCCACATCCACGACTTCCACGCCACCGTGCTGCACCTCTTGGGCCTCGACCACGAGAAGCTTACCTACCGCTACGCCGGCCGCGACTTCAGGCTGACCGATGTGAAGGGGCAGGT
>CAYQWK010000354.1:0-6707 GCA_964420805.1 uncultured Bifidobacteriaceae bacterium
CCCCGGACGCCAGCCCGGGATGGACAGATGTGTTCCTGCGCGAAACAAGCACCCGTAAGCGCCATTGACCACACCCCGCGCCGATGCTCAGATCACTCCCATGAATTCGGCACCAGGCACCGGTTCAACCGCAGAAGGTTCGCAGTCATCAGCACCGGCTTCTTTCGGCTTGCTGCTCTCTCCGGCGTCTGCGGCGTTCGGGCCAAGGCGGTCTAAATTCAGTCAGGAGCCATTTCGTCGGAACACCAGCACAAGATCATGATTACCTACGACCACGATACACTTCGACTTTTTGGCCTCCCGCTGTTCACGCTGATTGCCACAGCCGTTTTTCTCGCCGCGCTTGCGGGCCTGACTTTGGGCGTCTGCCAGTGGAGGCAACGCGCGGGCAAGATTGTCGCCGTCGCGTCCGCCTTCGTATTGCTGTTGTACGCGTTGGTGATCCTGTGTGTCCTCGTCACAGTCGGAACCGGCAGCATGGGGTGATCTCGCCACACGCTCCGCCCAATCATGCGCCGTTGCACTCAATGCGCCGGCCGGGAGGGCTGAACAATATCACTGGAGAGAATGCAGGCTGGCGGCGCCGGTCCCCCAACGCGCGCCGGCATTCCGGAGGGAAATAGGACGGCCGACCCGGCCGATCGTTTTGACAACCCGAGCGCCCGGCGCACACTCCTCGCCATGCAAGCCAGACCAGATCGCCAGAACCCGTCTTCGGCCCAGTTCTGGTTGGCGACATGTTAGGCCGCTGCACACGCCATGAGAGCACCTCTCTTTAGTTTCTTCTGCCTCACAGGCGCAATCGGGTGGGCATGCCTGATGTTTTATTGGCTGCTGTTTTTTCCCAAGAGTGCTACCGGAATTGCAATAGGTCTTTATCTTCCATCCGTGGTTCTGCTGATCCTGTTTGTCTGCTGCTTTCGCTTCATCAAGGATTCAGCTCTGGAGATGCTTGCTATTCTCGTTTACGCGCTGCTTGGCATTTCCTTGCTTGTTCTTTTCAGCCTTGCGCCGTTTGGTATCATCCTTGCATTACCGGTGGGCGGATACGGGTATGCAGCTTATCGATTGCTATTTCGGAAAAACAACGCGGTCTAACCACGTGCTGAAGCGAACGGCGGCATCGCGCCGCGGTTCCAATTGGCGCGTCGCGTGGTCGCCGTCGCTGAGCTTTGTTCGTTAGCCTGCATTCGCACGTCTCGTGAAAACCAAACACTTCATTGCACTTCTTCTCGTGCTCGTCGGCACGAATCTGTTCACGTTCGCGACGGCACGCTATTGGACGACCAAGCATGTGCTGACGCGAGCGCAGGAGAGGATGGATTCCGCCCTGAAAAAGGAGGGGCTCTACGAGCAGTTTTATCCTTCTGACCGCCCCAGGAGTGTTTCGCTCACCTTCGCCATTCCGTTTGCTGGCGGCATGTATTACTGGTGGAACGACGGATTGATTTACTGGGGAGCAGCCATTCTGCTCATCCTTTCCGGACTCGCAGTTACACGTTATGAGCCACGCACGAAAGATGCAGGCTCCTGAGAAACCAGGTGCGTCAGTGGCTGGTTTCATGGGTTGGGCACGAGTTGGTAGTTGAGGCTGGCGGTCCTGTTCTGGAGGCGTGGGAGTTTCTGGCGGCGCATCTTCTCCTTCTCCCGGGAGGCCGCTCGGGGCAGCGCCGGGTTGCATTGAAGTGGCGGCCGGTTCCTGAGAGGTTGTTCCCCATGTCTTTGGTCATCGAGATTCTCACCGCGGAATCGCCTGTCGCCCCCATGGTGCGGCGGCGGGAGGTGCGCGCGGTGCCGGGGCGGGGCCTGGAGGGGGACCGGTATTTTGCCGGCACGGGGACGTTCTCGCCGCATCCGCAGAAGCCGGATTTCGAGGTGACGTTGATCGAGCAGGAGCGGGTGGAGGAGTTCGCGCGCGGGTCGGGGCTGGCGTTCACGGCGGCGCAGGCGCGGCGGAACGTGGTGACGCGCGGGGTGGATTTGAACGCGCTGGCGGGGAGGGAGTTTCTGGTGGGAGCGGTGCGGCTTCGCGGGGTGAGGCTTTGCGAGCCGTGCAGTTATCTGGCGAAGGCGACGCATGCGGAGGTGTTGCGGGGCCTGGTCCACAAGGGCGGTCTGCGCGCCCAAATCCTGACGGAGGGAATCCTGCGGGAGGGTGCGGAGATCCGCTTGGTGTGAGCGGGAACGGGGCGCGCGGCGGGTTCATCTGGACGGGAGGCCGGTTGGTCGTGTTTTCGGGGTCATCCGGGTTGATTCATGATTCCCACCTTGACTTGCCTGCCGTCGCATTGACCCTTGGCGCAAAGCCGAAAGGAAAACCATGCCTCAAGCCATGATGGATCCCGAGCAAGTCCGCCGGTTCGCGGACGAGCTCCAGCGTTTCAACCGCGATTTGCAAAACCGCGTCAGCGCCCTGCACGCCCGCTTCAGCTCGCTGGGCGACACCTGGCAGGACCAGGAGCACGCGAAGTTCGCCGAGGAGTTCGTGCAGACGATGAAGGCGGTGAAGAAGTTCGTGGAGATGTCCGACCAGCACGTCCCGTATCTGCTCCGCAAGGCGCAGCGGATCGAGGATTACCTGAACCAGCGCTGACATGGCCGAGGCAAAGGTCAGTTCCATCGACGCCATCGAGGCCTTCCGCGCCGCCTTGATCGTTTATGCGACGAAGATGAAGCCGCTGCTGGAGGACGCGAGCGACGAGGCGTTGCGCACGCGCGAATGGCTGGCGCATGACCGCCGGATATTCTGGGAGAACCAGATGAAGATTCGCCGCCGCAAGCTGGAGGAGGCCGAGCAGGCGGTGTTCAGCTCGCGCATCTCGAATCTGCGCGAGGTTTCCACGGCGGAACAGGCGGCGGTGCGCCGCGCCAAGGCCGCGCTCACCGAGGCGGAGGACAAGCTGCGCATGGTGAAGCGCTGGGGCCAGGAGTTCGACAACATCGTTGAGCCGCAGGTGAAGGAACTCGAGGGTTTGCACACGGAACTAACCAACGAGCTGCCCAAGGCCGCCGCCTATCTCGCCAATCTCATCAACTCGCTGCACGCCTACGCGAACGTGGGCGCGCCGGTGGGAGGGCCGCCCGCGGCGGAAACATCGCCGGCGCCCGCGGAACCGGAGGGAGGAGCCACGTGACATCTTCCTCGTCATTGGTCATTCGTCATTTCCCATGAGTTCCCTCGGCACCAACGGCAAGGCCCTCGTCGCCGCGACCAAGGAGTTGCTCCGGCGGTGGGATGAGACGAAGCATTCCTGGCAGGACCAGAAGGCGCGCGAGTTCGAGCAGAAGTTCATCGTCGAGCTTCAGTCTTCCGTCGAACGCGCCGGACCGGTGTTTGATCACTTGGACAAACTTGTAACGAAAGTCAGGACAGATTGTGAGTAAGCCCCTCGGCGTCCAGGAGACGCTTGATCTCATTGCCAGCCTCAAGAATGCCGTCGGCGATTTCGCCGCGACGGAGGACAAGTTGAACCGCGACCAGCGCACGCGCACCGATGCCGCCACGCGGCGCTTCGAGGAGGAACTGTCCGCGCACGAAGCGCAAACCGCCGCCGCGATGAATGACGCCGAGGCGAAATTCGCCGGCGCGAAGCAGGGGCTCGAATCCCGTCGCGACAAGCGCCGCGCGCGGTTGGCGAAAGCGCACAAGGCCGCGCACAAGACGAGCGCCGAGCGCATCACCAACGAGGAGGGCAGCCTCAAATATCGCGTCCAGAAGGGGCTGCTGGACACCAAGCGCTGGCGCGAGGACAGCCTCAAGCAGAACGACGCCACGCTGGCCGCTTACCACGCCAACGTGGGCGAGAACCGTGCCGCGTTCGGCGAACTGGAAGCGCTTGCGCAGAAGAAACTCGGCGGGGCCGTCGCGTGCAAACGCGCTCTCACCCAAGTCGAGAAGCTGCCTGACCCCGACCTTGCGCCGGACGAATATCAACTGCTGGAAAAGCTCAATGCCCTGCACGCGGCAGTGAGCGGGGAGATCGGGAAGTTTGGGAAGATTTTCCTGCCGCAGTTGTTCCGTTTCCTGCCGTTGTGGTTGTGGATTGTTGGATTGCTGATTGTTGCCGTGGGAGCGCGTCACGCCTTTGTGCTCATCGGGTATCCGCACATCAGCTACGCGCACACGGGCGGCGGTGCCGGAGCGTTGCTGTTGCTGGTGCTGCTGGCTTATTTCGCCGGCCAGTCCAAGGCGCTGCCGCTGGCGAAGACCGTCGCCCAGCATCTCGAGGACGCGCGGCGGATGTACAACACCTGCTTGCAGAAATCCCAGGCCCGCCATGCCGGGGAGATCGAGCGCATCGAGACCGAGGCCCGCAATCGGACGGACGCCTTGAACAACGATTGGGAAACCGCGCTCAGCGAGGCGGCGAAAGCGCGCGAGTTGTGGCCCGCGGCCATCGATCAGAAATCCCAACGCGCGAACGCGACGCACGAGGCGATGTCCGCGCGGCGTCTGGAGAAACTCGCCGCCGCGCACGCGGGGGAAGTCGGGCGGTTGAATGCCGCCGCCGAGGTCGCGCGCGGCGAGATCACCGCGCGACACCACGCACACATCGCCAGGTTCAAGGCGGACCACGACGCGCACTGGCAGAAGCTTGAAGCGGACTGGAAGCGCGCGACGGAGCCGCTTTTCGCCGCTGCCGCTGCGACGAATGCGGCCGCCGCTGCGTTGTTCCCACCGTGGAATCCGGAGCTGTGGGCGGACTGGACGCCGCCCGCCGGGTTCGTGAATGCGGTTCGTTTCGCGAGTCTCGAGGCCGATGTGGCGAAGCTCGCCAACGCCGCGCCGCGCGATCCGCGCCTGGCCTTCCCGCCGGCCGTTTCGCTGCCGCTGCTGCTCCATTACCCGGACCGTGGCTCGGTTCTTTTTGAGACCACGAAGAGCGGGAACGAGCACGTCATCGAGGCGATCAACAACATCCTCTTCCGCCTGCTCGCCACCGTGCCGGCGGGTAAGGCGAGCTTCACGCTCATTGACCCGGTGAAGCTGGGGCAGAGTTTCGCCGGCGTGATGCACCTCTCCGATTTCGAGGAGAACATCATCAACGGCCGCATTTGGACACAGACCTCGCAGATCGAGCAGCGCCTGGCCGACCTGAACGAGCACATGGAGAAGGTCATCCAGATGTATCTCCGCAACGAGTACGAGACCATCGCCGACTACAACAAACAGGCCGGCACCATCGCGGAGAAATATCATTTCGTGGTCATCGCGGACTTCCCGGCGCAGTTCAGCGAGACGGCCGCGCGGCGGTTGCTGCACATCGCGGCGAGCGGGGCGCGTTGCGGTGTGTTCACGCTGATTCATTGGGACCACCGCCACACCGCGCCGGCGGATTTCTTCCCCGAGGAACTTCGCAAGGCCAGCGTGTGCATCAGCGCCAGCGGCGAGCATTGCGTGCTGGCGCATCCGTTCGTGCAGGGCACGCGCGTGGTGCCGGATGCTCCGCCCAGTCCCGAGTTTGCCACGCAGTTTCTCCAGCGCGTCGGCGAGCAGAGCCGTGGCGCGAATCGCGTGGAGGTTCCCTTCAGCCAGATCGCGCCGCCGGAGAACGAGCTTTGGTCCGAGGAAACCACCGAGGAACTGCGCGTCCCCATCGGCCGCACCGGCGCGACGAAGTTGCAGTATCTCTCCATCGGCAAGGGCACGCGGCAGCACGCGCTCATCGCGGGCAAGACAGGTTCCGGCAAATCGACGTTGTTCCACGTCATGATCACAAACCTCGCGTTGTGGTGCAGCCCGGAGCAGGTCGAGTTCTACCTCGTGGACTTCAAGAAGGGCGTCGAGTTCAAGGGCTATGGCGCGCGTCGTCTGCCCCATGCGCGCGTGGTTGCCATCGAGAGCGATCGCGAGTTCGGCCTGAGCGTGCTCCAGCGCGTTGATGACGAACTCAAACGGCGCGGCGACCTCTTCCGCAAACTGGGCGTGCAGGACATTCCCGGCTTCAAGCGCGCCGGTGGCAACGAGCCGATGCCGCGCACGCTGTTGCTTATTGACGAGTTTCAGGAGTTCTTCGTCGAGGACGACCGCATCTCGCAGGCGGCGAACCTTCTGCTCGATCGCATTGTCCGGCAGGGCCGCGCGTTTGGCATCCACGTCATCCTCGGTTCGCAGACGCTCGGCGGCGCTTACACGCTGGCGCGCACGACCATCGGTCAGATGGTCATCCGCATCGCGCTCCAGTGCAACGAGGCCGACGCCTACCTCATCATGGATGAGAACAACTCCGCGCCGCGTCTGCTCACGCGACCCGGCGAAGGCATCTACAACGACTCCGCAGGCGCCTCGGAAGGCAACAGCCCGTTCCAGGTCGTGTGGGTCGGCGACGAGGAACGCGATGGCTGCCTGCGCCGCATCCGCACGCTGGCTGATGCAAAAACCGGCGAGCGCTTCCCCGGCCCGATTGTCTTCGAGGGCAACGCGCCGGCGGATGTGCGCGAGAATTATCTGCTCCGCGAAGTGTTGTCCGCGCCCGCCGCCGCGCGTCCGCATGTCGCGAAGATGTGGCTCGGCGCGCCGAACTCGATCAAGGGACCGACCGAGGCGGTGTTCCAGAAACGCAGCGGCAGCAACCTGCTCATCGTCGGCCAGCGCGACGAGGCGGTGCTGGCGATTCTCTCGACGGGATTGGTCGCGCTCTCCGCGCAGTTCCCGCGCGGCACGGCGAAGTTTGTCGTCATCGACAGCACCGCGCCCGGCTCCACGG
>CAYQWK010000355.1:0-6707 GCA_964420805.1 uncultured Bifidobacteriaceae bacterium
GAGAACGGCCAGGTTGGCCGTTCCCCCCGGACCAACTGCATCGTTCCGGCTTAGACCGGTTCAGCGGTGGCATTCCTCCGGATGATGGAGTCTCGTCAGATGCCCACTGAGGGCGAACTTCTTACAGGCTGCGCCCTTCTCGATGGTGGAACTCGTCGCGCTGCGACGAGTGGTGTCGCGTCCAGCGGCGCAACGGGCGGCCTTACGCCCTCCATTCCATCCGCTCTGTGCGGACGGGGTTGTCGCAGCGCGACAACCACTACCTCCAAGAAAGCGCGATGCCCCCTGCGCTCGTCCAAGGAGAATTTCTCTGTGGTCTTTGCAGGCGCTGTGGCTAATTCTTTTCCCCGCACAGGCATGAACATTCCCGAACACCGCAAGGCCATTGACAAACTCGACGCGCAGATCGTCCGGCTCCTGAACGAGCGCACGAAGCACGTTTTGCAGATTGGCGAGATCAAGCTCAAGGCCGGGGAGGAAATCTACGTCCCGCACCGAGAGCGCGCCGTGCTCGATCGCATCTGCCGGTTAAATGACGGGCCGATCACGAACGACGGGCTTCGCGCCATTTACCGCGAGGTGATGTCCAGCGCGCTTGCGCTGGAGAAGACGCTCACCATCGCCTATTTCGGTCCCGAGGCCACCTTCACGCACCAGGCCGCCATCAAGAAGTTCGGGGCCAGCCTGCATTACTCGGCGCAGAAAACCATTGGCGACGTTTTCACCGAGGTGAGCAAGAACCGCGCGGATTACGGTGTGGTGCCGGTCGAGAACTCCACCGAGGGCGTTGTCACCCACACGCTCGACATGTTCGTCGACAGCGATCTCAAGGTCGTGGCGCAGATCGTCATGCGCGTGCAGCAATGCCTGATGAGCAAAGTCGGGAAGAAGGAGATCCAGAAGCTCTTCGTCCATCCGCAGTCGCTCGCGCAATGCCGCGGCTGGATTCAAAACAACCTGCCGCACGTCGAGATCATCGAGACGTCGTCAAACGCCCGCTCGGCGGAACTGGCGGCCCGAACCCGGAATTCCGCCGCGCTTGGCGGCGCGCTGGCCGCGCAGCGTTACGGTCTGGATGTGCTGGAGGCCGACATCCAGGACAACGCCACCAACACCACGCGCTTTCTGGTTCTCGGCCGCCAATGCAGCCCGGCCACCGGCAAGGACCGCACCAGCATCATGTTCAGCATTCCGCATCAGGTCGGCGCGCTGCACACCGCGCTGGGCATCTTTCGCCGTTACCGGTTGAACATGACCAAGATTGAATCCCGTCCCAGCAAGCGGAAGGCCTGGGAGTATTTCTTCTTCGTCGATTGCGATGGCCATTTCGACGATGTGCGCGTGGCCAAGGCCATCGACGATCTCAAGAAGCACTGCACGTTCGTGAAGGTGCTCGGGTCGTATCCCAACGCTGAATAGGGCGATCGCGCCGGAACCGCGGGCCGTCTCGTCTTTCTGCTGATGAAATCCACCATTCCTCTCCTCGCCGCGGCGTTGCTGGCGGTCGCAGGCTCTGCGCAAATCCCGGATAACCTCGTCGTGGAAGGCGTGCCCGCGATCTCGCCTGAAGTGCGGGCTGATGCCGGGCGCTACCTCGAGTTTCGTGCCGCCGCGTTCCAGGGCTGGCATCCGGTTCGGCGCGAGATGCTCATCAGCACGCGCTTCGCGGATGCGATGCAACTTCACCATGTGCGGGCTCCGGGCGGCGCGCGGCGGCAGTTGACCTTCACGCCGGAGCCGGTCGGTGGCGGGAAGTTCCGTCCCGGAACCGGTGATTCCATTGTTTTTTCGCAGGACCGCGGGGGCAGCGAGTTCCACCAGCTTTACCGCCAGGACCTTGCCGATGGCCGCATCACGCTCCTGACGGACGGCAAGTCACGCAACACCGGCGCGGCCTGGGCGCGCAGCGGGAAGCTGCTCGCATTCGCCTCCACCCGGCGCACGGGCAGGGACAACGACATCTGGACCGTTTCACCCGATGCCCCGGCCACGGCGCGGCTGGTTCACGAGGTGAACGGCGGCGGTTGGAGTGTGCTCGACTGGTCGCATGACGAGGCTCGGCTGTTGCTCGGTGAATACGTCTCAATCAACGAAAGCCATCTGCACATCCTCGACCTTCGCAACGGCCGGCGAACGCCCCTGACTCCTGCGGGCGCGAAGGGCGTGGCCTACCGTCATGCGCGGTTTGCGCAGGACGACCGGACCGTCTTCGCGACCACCGATCGCGACTCGGAGTTTCAGCGCCTGGTCGAATTGGAGTTGAACGGCGTCACCCGCCGCGTTCTCACCGCCGGATTGAACTGGGATGTCGAGGAATTCGAGCTTTCGCCCGACGGCCGGACCATCGCCTACATCTCGAACGAGGACGGCGTGGGCGTGCTGCATTTGCTCGACGCGAAGAAAGGCCGCGAACTCAAGGTCCCGAAACTTCCACTCGGCATTCCCAATCATCTGCAATGGCACGGGAACGGGCGCGACCTGGGCTTCGACTTCACCTCGGCGCGCTCGCCGAACGACGCCTTTTCAGTGGACGTGAAGACGCTCGAAGTGACGCGGTGGACGGAGAGCGAGACCGGCGGCCTCGATCCGCGGCAGTTCGTCGAACCGGAACTGGTGAAGCTCAAGAGCTTCGATGGCCTCGCCATTTCCGCGTTCGTCTATCGGCCGGACCCGAAGAAATTTCCCGGCCAGCGCCCGTCCATCATCAGCATTCACGGCGGGCCGGAAGGTCAGTCGCGGCCCATTTTCCAGAGCCGCAACAACTACTACCTGAACGAACTCGGCGTGGCCGTCATTTACCCGAACGTGCGCGGCTCGACGGGCTATGGGAAGTCGTTCGTCGCGCTCGACAACGGATTCAAGCGCGAGGACTCGGTGCGCGACATCGCGGCGGTGCTGGACTTCATCCAGCGCGACGCGGCGCTGGACGCCGGGCGCGTGGCGGTGTCCGGCGGCAGTTATGGCGGCTACATGTCGCTGGCCTGCATGACCCATTATGCCGGCCGCCTGCGCTGCGGCATCGACGTGGTCGGCATCTCGAACTTCCGCACCTTCCTCAAGAACACGCAGGATTACCGGCGCGACTTGCGGCGGGTGGAATACGGCGACGAGCGCGACGGGAAGATGGCGGAGTTTCTGGAGCGCATTTCGCCGACCACGAACGTGCGCCAGATCACGAAGCCGCTCTTCGTGATCCAGGGCTTGAACGACCCGCGGGTGCCGGTGACCGAGGCCGAACAGATGGTCCGGGCCGTCCGCGACAATGGCGGCACGGCGTGGTATTTGATGGCCAAGGACGAGGGCCACGGCTTTGGCAAGAAGCGCAACGTGGATTTTCAATTCTTCGCCACCATCCTTTTCTACCGCGAGTTTCTACTCAAGTAGCCGCGGGCGATTGCCACGCGACGATGGCAAATTGGAACGGGCGACTCGCGCAACCATCCTTCACGGTAGCTATGGCTGGCCCACGCGGTAGAAGCGTTTTTCCAGCCCGCCTACCAGGGTGTCTCGGTATTCGATCTGGCCCTCGCCATCGGCGGTGACGGATGCGAAGGGATACCAGTTCCGCAAATCCGTGGAACATTCGATGACATACTGCCCGCCGGGCGTTCCCTCGAAACGCAACTGGAAGCTCCCCGCGGTGGTCATGAGCGCGCGCCCGGTGATTCTGAACTTCACGGTTTCTTCCCACGCCTCCGCGTATTGCTCGATGGCATCGTCCCAATCCCGCTTTGCTGCCTGCCGGTCGCCTTCCGCGATGTCCCGGCGCGCCTCAGCGACCTTTCTGGCATTCGCGCCGGCAGCAGCTGCCTGGTCCGTGCTGGTCATGGCTAGGGAGCGGGCGATCTCGGCCAGCCGCGCGATCAAGTCGCGCAGCGTTGTGGGCGGGATCTTCGAGTCGCCGTCCTCCGCGTCATCAAGCAGGTCCATCAAAGTCTCAACCGTCTCCTCGATCTCGTCGAAAACTTCGTCGCCCTTCTTTGGAACCAGGTTGTTCCCATCGCGCCACAGTTTTGAGGTCAGCGAATCTCTGACCGCCTCAATGGCATCGGCGAGAGCGTCACGGTCGTCGTGATTGCGCGTTGCGTTTCGGATGGCGACGAGGTCCGCGAGCATGCGTTGCTGGAGGCTGCGCGCGCTGCAGGCCACTTGAATGGTCACTGTGGATTCGGCGGATTGGCACATTCCGTCGCTGACGCGGAATTTGAAGCTGTCGCCACCGCAAAAGTTGGAACCGGACTGGTAGGACGCGTGGCCAGTCAACAACTGGACGGACACCACACCGCTCGCCGGCGGTTCCGTGACTTCGAATTGCAGCGGGCCGCTGTCGGAATCGCTGGCCGGCAGTTGGAAGCTGACCGTGCCGTTCTCCGCGACTGCCAAGACGAGATTCGACGCGATCGGGCAGCGATTCACCGTGATCGTGAACTGGCAGGAGTTGCTGTTGCCGGCGAAATCGGCGGCGTGGCAATTGACCGTGGTGGTTCCAGGCGGAAACACGGTTCCCGACGGCGGTTCGCAGGCTGCCCAAGCGATGCCGCAGGCATCCGAGGACGGCACGTCAAAACCCACGGGCGTTCCCGCGCCATCTGGCGCCATGACGGAAATGCCGGCCGGGCATTGGATCACCGGCGGTTGCGTATCGATCACGGTGACGGTGAACGTGCAGGCATCACCGCCCACGGCGTTGGTTGCGGTGCAAAGGACGACGGTGGTACCGGGCGGAAAGAGCGAGCCGGGGCGTGGTTCGCAACGAACCGTCACCGGGCCGATCACGTCCGCGGCCGTCACGTTGAAATTCACGTGGGTCAAATCGCCGGCGCATTCCGCCACGCGATTCGATGGGCAGGCAATGACGGGCACTGACGGCTGCAACTCGAATGCGCCAATGTCGGCGATGCGACCGGCTAGATAGCCGGCGACCCGCGCAAAGCCGGGACCGCGCTGGTCTTGGTCAAGGTCATCGACGGCGGTGTTGCTGCCGGCATTGACGGCGGGGCTGCCAGAAAGCAGCGCGTGCGTGAGCGTGGGACCGCCGTTGTTGACCAGCGGAGCCAGGAGTGGATCGGTGCCTGGCAGATCACCCGGACCCGCGAGGCCGCCGGTCAGGTCACTGCTGAGGTTATGGCCCAGCGAGGCAGGGGATCCGGCACCGCCGATGTTCCCGCCGGAGTTGGCGTCAAAGAGGCAGTTCTCGTACGTCGTCAGGGTGGAAACGTGCAGCCCGCCGCCCGCATTTCCCGCCAGGGTGCAGGCCCGCAATGTGGCGGTGCCTGCGGCGAAGATGCCGCCACCTGCCGTGGACGCGGCGTTTCCGCTGAAGGTGGATTGGACCGCGTTTGCGATGGCGAATTCGCCGTTGAAAATTCCTGCGCCCAAACCTGCGGTGTTTCCGTGAAACGTGCAGTTCGTCAGGGACAGCACGCCGGGACTCTCGTTCATGAAACCGCCGCCCATGGCGTCATCGATGCCGTTGCCGAGGACCTGGTTGGAACTGATTGTGCAGGAGACAAGCGTCAGTTGACTGCGGTTCCAGATGCCCGCGCCCTTCTGCGGACTGGTGACGCGTCCGCTCGTCACCGTCACGCGGGCAAGGATGCTCGTGACGCCGGGACGAAACTCGAAGACGCCGCTGGCGTCGTTGCCGCTGATGGCCAGCAGGTTCGCTCCCGGGCCGAGTATCGCCACGTTCTTGGCAACGACCAGACGGGCGCCGACGAGCCGGATGGTCTTGCCGTTAAGCGAGGGATCAAAAGTGATCGTTCCGCCGGAGCAAATTTCCTGAAGGGCGTTTCGCAACGAGCCTGGGCCTGAATTGCTCGTCGTCGAGACTATGATGCCGGGACAACACGCCACGACGTTCTGCGTGATCGCGCCGGAGGAGCTTGCCGCCACATAAACGCTCCCGGTGTATGACGCGGTGATCGAATGCGAGCCAATGCCGAGCGCGGAGGTGACGAGCCGCGCCACGCCGCCGGTGAGCGACGCGCTGCCGAGAATGGCCGGCCCGTCGAAGAACACCACGTCCCCGGTCGGTGGATTGGTGCCGGCCGCCACGTTGGCGGTGAAGGTGACGGTCCGGCCGAGCGCGGTGAGATTGGCGCTGGACGTGAGCGTGATGGTCGAGGGCCGGGGCACGGGACGAATGATGATGGCGTTAAGCCCGCCTCCGACGAGTGGCGTTGCCGGAAACGGCAGTTCAAGCAGGGTGAGGTTCATCAAGGAGGACACGCCGACAACCACGGTCTCATCTCCGCTTAAAGCTGCCGCTACCGCTGCCTCATAAGTGGGATAGACCGTCGCGGCGAGCCAGGCCCGCACTTGCGCGGTCACCGGTCCGATCCAGCCGGGAAGGCGGCGAATTCCACCAAGGAAGAGGCCGGGCACTTGGCAGTTGGTGGAGGCAACCAGTTGCAACAATGATTCCGGGGTGCCGGGGCTGCCGAGGTAGAGGCCAACCTGGGTGTCATCCTGGGCCGAGCTTCCGGCTGCCGCCTGGCCGGTCAGGCTGTTGGTGATCTTGGTGGGCGGACTGTTGACGAAGTTCACCGCTCCCTGGCCAAACGCGGATGTTGCAATAACCATTAGGAGGGTGATGAAGATAAGTGTTCTCATGGGTGAAGCAGTTGTTGTTTGGACGATGTGGGTGAAGAGTGCGCGGTGGCGAGCGTGATTCGTTTCCCTCGGCGATGGGGGCGGTTGCGGGA
>CAYQWK010000356.1:0-6707 GCA_964420805.1 uncultured Bifidobacteriaceae bacterium
AAGCTGGCCCCGGCCTTGAACCCGGATGCCCTCCGCCGCCCACAGTCCAAGAACAAGGTGTGCCGGGACAGCGAGTTCATCGATCGAGTGTTGGGGGACAAGCCCAAGAATTTCACCCAGATCATCCGCGATGCGGAGGTGGATTTGGAGATGAGCGCAGCGACCACCAAGCGGTATTTGAGCCGTTTGAAGGAAGCCGGGCTGATTTGCAGCTCTGGCGGGCTGTATTGGCCTGCCAGCAAGGGAGTTAACGAGTCTGAGCCGGGGTGATGGCTCAATGGCTCACATGCCTATAAGGAGATGAGATACCTAAACAGAGAACAGGCAGAGGGGAAGGAACCACCCTCCTTGGGGTCGGGTGGTCCTTCCCCCGCTGCCGTTGGACTGAGCGTGAAAGGAACGAAGATGAAGATGGAGTTTGAAAAGCAGGCCGATGAAACGGCGAAGGCGTTTGAGGCCTTCACAACCTACCTGAACCTCGGCGCGGACCGGTCACTCGCCGAGGTGGCAAGACAGTTGCACAAGAGTGAGGGATTGATCGCGCGCTGGAGCCGCCGTCATCACTGGGGCGAGCGGGTGAACGCACACGGCAGGCATATCGCCGTGCTGACGCGGCAGGCGGAGGTGCAGGTGGTGAACGAGTTCGCGCTGGAGCACGCCAAGCGGCGGGCGGCGCAGGAGGAGTCGGAATGGCAGACGCGCTGCGAGCTGCTGGCGCTGGCGCGGGAGAAAATCCAGAAGTGGCGCGAAATGCCCGACAGGCTTGGCACGCTGGAAGGGATCTCGCGGTTGCTCGAACTGGCGTCGAAGCTGGGGCGGCTCTCGTGTGGCATGGCGACGGACAAGACGGAGACGGAGGTCAGCGGGACGCGAACGCTGAGCATCGAGTACAAGACCGCCCTCGAGAAGATTTATGGCGAGGCGGTGCCGGCGCGGTTCGGTGCTAGCGCACGGCCACTGGGCGCCGGGGCGCCGGAACCCGTCGCGAGCGGCTCGGTGATTGACATCAAAAGCGAGGTGAAGCCGTGAAATACCTGGAACTGGCGCATCGCCTTGGGTGCCCGATCGAGCAGATGTGCAACTTTGGCTCGGCGGAAATCGTGTTGCAGGAGCGGCAGCTCATGGCCAGCGCCGCCGCGCGGGCGTGCGACCGCGCCGACGGGCCGACGGCGGTCGGCTACGGCGGCGCGCGCGGTGGCGGGAAGAGCCACTGGCTGCTGGCGCAGATGGGGGCGGACGACTGCCAGCGGGTGGACGGGTTGAAATGCCTGCTGCTGCGCAAGGTGGGGAAGGCGAACATGGAGAACTTCGAGGATTTGCGCCGGCGCATCTTCGGGAAGCTGCCGCATGAGTTCAGCGCGTATCGCGGGGTGCTGGCGTTCCCGAACGGCTCGCGGATTATCGCGGGCCATTTCCAGAACGAGAAGGACATCGATGCCTACCTCGGCCTCGAATACGACGTGATCGGCATTGAGGAGGCCACGACGCTGTCGAGCCGCAAGCATCAGGACATCACGACGTGCTGCCGCACGTCGAAGCCGAACTGGCGCCCGCGCATTTACTCCACCACCAACCCCGGCGGCGTGGGCCACGCGTGGTATCGGGCGAAGTTCATCGTGCCCTTTCAGCGCGGGACGGAGACGGACACGCGGTTCATTCCCGCGCGGGTCACGGACAACCAGTTCACGAACGCGGAATACGTGAAGGTGCTCTCGAACCTGGGCGGCTGGCAGCGGCGCGCGTGGTTCGAGGGCGACTGGGACATTGCCGCCGGCCAGTTCTTCACCACGTTTCGTCGCGACGCTCACGTCATCGAGGACTTTGATGACACTCGCGCCCGGGAATGGTTCTGCGCGCTGGACTACGGGTTCACGCACTACACGGTGTGCCTGCTGGGCTGCACGGATGGAGACGGCAACGTGTTCGTGGTGGATGAACACGCGCAGCGGTTCTGGCTGCCGGAACGGCACGCGGACGGCATCCGCGAAATGCTGGCGCGGCACCGGGTGCGCGCGGGCTTTGGGTGGCCCGGCGGGACGGCGCGGCTGTCGATGCGGACGCCGCAGGAGTATGAGACACGGCCGCTGGAGGTGGCGGACCTGGCGCGGTTCGTGGCCGGGGCGGACGTGTTCAGCCGCCAAAGCGACGGCACCACGGTGGCGGAGCAATACCGGCGGGCGGGGATACGGTTGAATCCGGCGAACATGGACCGGGTGAACGGCTGGGCGGAAATCCTGCACCGGCTCGGCGACACGGAGGCGAAGATCCGCCCGCGCCTCTTCATTCACTCCCGCTGCACGCGGCTGCTGGATTGCCTGCCGGCGCTGCAACACGATCCGAACCGGCCCGAGGACGTGTTGAAGGTCGATGCCGACGACGAAGGCGTGGGCGGCGACGACGCGGCGGATGCGTTGCGTTATCTGGTCGCGACGAAGCCGCGCGTGCTGCATGTGAGGAAACTGACGGGGGTGTGAGGGTTGAGTGGCATCAGTATCCTGGTTCCTCTCCATAAAGCACTCGCCGGATGCCAGTATCCCTCGAATCCATGTCGCCACAGTAGCAACGGAGATGTTCTGGCACACGCTCGTAACGGTCGCGAAGTATCTCCTTGTTGGCGGGTGATGGATCCTTCTCGTAATTGGCAAAGGCTTCAACACAAAGGCGCCCGATGCTTGGCTTGTCATTGAGCACACCAAGTTCATCCTGGAGTTCCAAAATGCGCTCGCGCACTGGCAAGCCACCAAACTCGCTCGCCGCTTCAAACTTTCCCAAACCCGGAATAATGACCGTGCTGCCCACGGGGGCCACGTTTGCCAACTCCCCGCGGTGGAACATGGGCTCGACCTCGGCGAGCGGCACTAGAGCTCCTTCATTTCCAATCCGGACTTTGCCGTCTCGGAACAGGAAGATTTGCGTCATTTCAAATTCGCGGCCGTTCACCCGCAAGACATGGAACATGTTCCCAGGCACGTCACTCCCTGCATCCTTCGCGCGGAGATAAGGCTTCCGATCTGCCAGGCCCATTTTTGCCATCCGCGCTTTCCCAGACGGACCGTAGGGCACGGAATCCTCCCCGTTCATGTCCAGCAAGCCGGTTCGAGATGGATTAAGCTTGGTGATGGTGTTGTCAACTTCGCGGGCCAATGTCTCGGGTGTCTGCCACCACTCCCCCCGAACAGCCTTGGTCCAGCCAAAGTGATGAACCGAGATCATTTGTTCCATCGAAGTCGGGCGAGTGACCACCCATCGGCGACGCAACTTTTCCGCAAAAAGCTCTCGATCAACAAAACCCCAGCAGTCAATCGAGCCGTCCGAATAAACATCCACTGAAACAAGAAAGCATTGGCCGTTGTTGATGAATGCAGATATGGCCACGCCGCGCGCGGGCGGTGCCGGACGGGATCGCTGGATTGGCCACGAGTAAAAAGGGCGGGAGGGTTTATTGAATGGCCACATAGGATTCGCGGCAGAAACCTAGAGAGCACAAGCCGTGTTGTCGAATGGGTAACGGAAGATTAGTGAGCGACGGCCCTGGGCACGCGGAGGGCCTAGCATCGGGTGGGCGGGCACGCGCGCCTGGCTGCGAAGCGGAGCGAGAGCGGCCATTCTCGGCGGTCTGTGGAGTAGAACGGAACAGAGCGGCGCTCCGGCTGGCGCGCGAATGTCGGCCTGTCCGGCCGGAGGACAAACACCTGCGAAGGAGTCGAGAGGGCTTGCCCTCTCGCGCGGGGTGCTAGCGCACGGCCACCGGGCGCGAGGCCCGGCCATCACTCCGGCCGCTTGCACTCGCCGTTGTGCTTCCGGGCTTCCTCCAGTGTATCGAACCAACGGAGCGCCTTTCCGCATTTGTGGCAGTGTGTCCAGTGGCACCCGCGCTCACGTTCGCGCGGACTGAGCGTGTAGAAATGGATGCCGCACACGGCGACCTTGTCGGGCTGCTTCTGCTTCCGCTCGTGCTCGCGTTTGATGCGGCGCCAGTTCCTATCAATCTCGGCCTGACGTCGGAGGATAGCCCGCTGCGCTTTCGCGGCCAGCTTTGCGTGGAGCCTGGCGGCAGCGGCGGTGAGAGACGGTGCTGCACTTCAGCAGCGCGGAGCGTTCCGCCGAATCCAAAGGGTTGCGCCCCGGTGACGGTCTGGTAGTTCTGAGAGCACATGCGCCACAAAGCCGCTTCATGTCCCTCGCTCCTGAAACTCCTTGTCATAAGCTCTGCGCTCCTCTGCGCGCCACGCCCGGCCTTCGCGGCAGAGTCCGTCCCGTCGCCGAACTTGGTCAGTTGGGAGAGCATTTCCAACCGGTGGGCTTCCGTGCCGACCAACCGGCTCTTCACGGCGGCTCAGCAAGGGGATGCCGGGGCGCAGTATTTCCTGGGCCGGGCGCGGCAGGAGGCTCTGCACGGGCTGTCCACCAATCTCGCCGACTCGTATGTGTGGATCGAACGTGCCGCCCGCCAGGGTTTGGCGGATGCCCAGAACCGGATGGGGTGGATGCACAGTGGTGGTGCGGGATTCCCTCCAAACCTGGCGCGGGCCGTCGAATGGTACGCGCTGGCCGCCACACAGGGCCTAGCCAAGGCGGAGTTCAACCTGGCCCAGCGTTATCAGGCCGGGGTGGGTGTGCAGGCTGATCAACAGCAGGCCATCGCGTGGTTCCGAAGAGCCGCCGTCCACGGGCTTCCATTCGCCAAGTGCGAACTGGGCAGGATGCTCATGCGCAGCGACTCGCTGGCCGAGGCGCAGGAAGGCGTGGCCTGGCTTGAGGCGGCAGCCAAGGATGGATTTCCCAGCGCACAATTCTTGATCGGTCAGGTGTACAGCGATGGCCGTTTCGTGAAGCGGAGCCGGACCGAGGCGCGCCGCTGGTTCCTAAAGGCCGCAGAGCAGGGATATTCCCCGGCCATCGAGCATGGGCTGCGCGGCCTCATCAACGCGCCGGACTGTCCAGCGGAAGTCCCTGGCGATCTGGCGCGATTCGTCCCGCCCAGGGCTGAGAAGGGGGAGGCTTGGGCGCAGTTCCTTCTTGGTGAAATGTATCAGAACGGGAACGGGCTCCCGCGTGATGTCGCCACAGGACTGCTCTGGTGGGAGCGTGCCTGCCTGCAGAACTACCCGTCTGCCCTCGAGATGATTTCCCAGGCGTACTACACGGCGACAAGCGTCACCAACCACCGGGCGAAGGCCCTGGAGTGGGGATTGTATGCCGCCCGGCGTGGAAATCCGATGGCCCAGCAGTTCGTCTCCGGCATGTTCTTGAACGGAGACGGAGCGAGCCGTGACGTGAAGCAGGGGCTGGAGTTTCTGTCGATGGCGGCGACCAACGATGATGTTCAGGCCCAAGTCTCGCTGGCGGACATCTACGCTTCCGGTCAGCTTGTGCCACGCGACACCGCCCTGGCGACGTTCTGGCTGACCCGCGCCGCGACCAACCGGCTGGCAAGCAGCTTTGCCAACGACGCTACGATGCGCCTGGGAATCATGAGTGCTACCGGAGACGGTGTTAAGCAGGATGACAAGGCGGCCATGCAGTGGTTCCGGCTTGCCGCAAACTACCGGGGGGCAATTGATGCGATGGACAGCATCGGCTACATGCTGGCGCTGGGACGTGGTGAACCCCGAAATGACAAGGAGGCGGTAAAGTGGTTTGAGGAAGCCGCAGACCCCGACAGGCCAGCAGACCAAGCGACGTACTTCCCGGCGTTCAACAATCTCGGGGTCATGTACGCGTTGGGACGCGGCGGCCTGAAGACGAATGCAAGCCAGGCGGTCGACCTGTTCCGACGCGCCATCGCCGCTGCTGCAGCCCAGCAGTGTGAACTGCCCCAGGCGCGCACCGCTCTGGGCCTCTGTCTCTACAAGGGGGAAGGCGTGGAGCGGAATCTGGAGGCGGCATTCGCCCAGTTCAAGCAGGCCGCAGAAGGCGGGCATCCCCAGGCTCAACTGCACGCGGGCCTCCTTTGCTGGCGCGGGGAAGGCGTGGGGAAGGATGTCCGCCGGGCGTTCATGTATTTCCATCTCGCGGCGGAACAAGCCGAGCCGGAGGCCGCAGCATGGCGCGACCGGTGTGCCAAAGAACTGGCCGAGACGGAGCAGGCCCAGGCCAGGCAGCTCGCGGCCTCGCAGGTCGTGAACCCAGCTTGCCGCCCGATGAACTCCTCCGGAATCTGGAACAGCGGGCTGCGCCTCCCGAACCTTGCCCAGGCGGGTATCGAGGCGGTCAAATGATGTCCGCACACGCAAGGACCGATACAAGAGAATCGACGACTTTGCTCTGATCGGCGGTGGCGACATGCTTTATGGGGCGGCCGGATCGGTGCCTCTGTGCCGCATCGAGGGCTGCCACGCCACGGAGGAAGAAATGCAGAACGTGATGGACAACTTCGCCTGCAAGTCGGTTCATCCCGGTCAAGGTGGCACATGAAGATCACCAGCATCGATTTTGAAACGGCCAATCCCTCGCGGGTGAGCATCTGCGCCGCCGGCGTGTCCATGTTTGAGCATGGGCAACTGGTGGAATCGCTTTACTGGCTGGTGCGACCGCCGAGAGGACACGGGTGATCTGGCGCATGGCGTGTGGGCTGGCGGGAACGGCTTGCGTGCTGTGGCCTTGGAACATGAGAGGCGGTTCGCTGGTTCGCGCGGGTTGAGCGCAAGTGCCAGCCACCAGCGAACGGCGCGCGAACCGACTTTCCACGGAGCGCAGCGAGGAAC
>CAYQWK010000357.1:0-6694 GCA_964420805.1 uncultured Bifidobacteriaceae bacterium
AACCCGCGCTGCTCAACGCTGACATGACGGACGCGGAACGCGAGGCTCTCCAGGCGCGCGTGGAGAAATTGCACCGGCATTGGAAAAAGGACCGCGAATACCTCCCGCCGCCCGCGACAGGCAAACTGGCGGAACTCGATCCCGCACTGCTCGTCACCCCGCCCGCAGGATTGGAAGTGGGCTACGTGCCCATCGTCACGCGGCAGGGGCCGAAGGAATAGTTCATGCGCCTTGCATGCTGCCGGATTGGATTGACCGCGCTCGCGCTTTTACTTGCGTCGCTGGATTGTCGGAGCGCTGAAGTCCTGGCGGATTACGCGCCCGCGCCTCCGGACAATCCGCTCAAGGGACTCGTGCCCTACGCTGGCCAGGCGCGCGATTTTCCGCACAGCCTTGAGTTTAATTACCTGCCGGTGAGCGCCGTGATGAAGGGGCCGGACGAGTTCGACTGGCAACCGCTGGAGCGGTTGCTTGCGGACATCGAGAGCCGCGGTTGCCAGGCTGTGTTCCGGTTTTATCTTGAATACCCGAACAAACCGGTTGCCGTGCCTCAATTTCTGCTCGATGCCGGCGTGCGTCTTCACACCAATGTGGTCGGGACCCCGGGCCAGCAGGAGCGGATGCTTACGCCTGACTATGAGGACATTCGACTGCGAACTGCGCTGACCAACTTCGTCGCTGTGCTCGGGTCTCGTTACGATGGTGATGCGCGGGTTGGTTTCATTACGGCTGGACTGCTCGGCAAGTGGGGCGAGTGGCATGATCATCCAGTCAACAAGCTCTGGGCCAGCCAGACGGTTCAGCGCGAGGTCATGGGCGCTTACACCCGCGCCTTCAAAAAGACCCCCGTGCTGCTCCGCTACCCTGCCACCGAAAAGGATCCAGACTACACTGCCAACGATACCCACCCGTTCGGTTACCACGACGACTCCTTCGCCTGGGCCACCATGCCCACAGATCGCCGGGGCGACAGTTGGTTCTTCCTCGCCCGAATGCGGCGCGCCGGCACTGACGCAATGAACAAATGGCGCGACCACCCCATCGGAGGCGAGGTGCGTCCTGAAGTTTGGCGCGGCCTGTGGGATGAACCTTCCAGCACTCCGAAAGGGCAGGATTTCTTCCGCTGCGTCGAAGCCACCCATGCTACATGGCTCATGGATTCGAGCATCGCCCGTCGCCTCGCCGCCGCCCAACTTGAACGCGCTGTGATCGGCACGCGTCGGCTCGGCTACGAGTTTCATATCGTCTCCACAGCACTGAACGGGGATTTGGAGAAACACCGGTTAAACATCTCCGTGGCCGTGCGGAATCTGGGCGTGGCTCCATTCTACGCCGACTGGCCCGCGGAACTCGGAGCGTTGGATGCGAGCGGCAGGATCGCGGCTACATGGAAACCCGGGTGGAAACTCCGCGGACTACTCCCGGGGGAGGCGGACCGCACATGGTCGTACGCGGCAGATATGCAACCGCTTGCCGCCGGGGATCATCGCCTGCTTCTGCGCGTTCCCAACCCGATGCCAAAGGGCCGCCCGCTTCGATTCGCCAATCGCGCGCAGGATCGCCATGTTTCGGGCTGGCTCACCCTGGGAGAATTCAAGCGATGACTAAGCGTGTTTAAGCCACGCCGGACAAGGCTCGGATCGCTTTCAGCGCGTTAGCAGGTAATAGAGAACGTCGCGCTGGAGGTGGAGATTGGGCGACACCTGAGCCGCGCCTTCGGGCTGACCATTGAAATCGAGTGCCTGGATGCGCGGAGCGGGAGCTGTTTTGAACTGCACTGATCCCGCGATGGCCTTCACCCGCCACGGATCGCGGCCGATGTTGGTGATCTTCTTCACGCCGTTGGCCAGGGCGTCCGTGGCGAAGCCGGTGGAGCGTTCCTCGGACATGACCTGCAAGAGAATTCGGCGCGATTGCCTGAGCGGCAGTCCGTCGAGGGACACGAGCACCATGTGGGCGTTGTCCAGTTCGGATCGGATGGTGATTTCGTCAAGTTCGACCGCGCCGCCCCGGAGATCGCCACTGGCGCCTTGGGCGGCGGGGGAATTGATCTTCAGCAGGCCCCGGCCGTAATCCAGCGCGAGTTCGCCGGTGGAACTGCGCACGGACTGCCGCGTGCGATCGATGAATGGTTTGAGTTCCTTCATCTCGGTGGCGGACGGCATTCCGGTGAACTGGACGTTGACCCGTCCGGCATAATGGATCAGCGGGTCGATGCGCTGGCCGGGCTTCAATTCCGTGCCCTGTGGAACGTCCTTGAGGCGCAGTTCATCGAAGCTGGCGTCCTGCGGCAGCGGAGTGCCCTTCAGGTCGAACAAGTCGTTGGTGTTCAGCCGGACAGTGGCCAGCACCTCGCCGGTCCGAACCAACCCGCGGCGGTAGATCAGCACGGCGGCGGGAAACTGCGCAACCTGTGATGGCGCCATGAGCGTCCACGGCTGCATCCAGAAACCGGGCTTCACGGACCAGTTCGCACCGTCGAGCGCGAAGTGGACGATGGCGTCAGAACCCTGCAATGCGCCGTATGCGGCGAGATAGAGCGGGGCTTCGCTGCGGAAGCGGTTGGGGCGGTTCCAGGTCGTTTCGGAAATCATGGATGGTTTGTTGTCGTAAGCTGGGTCCATGGCGGGATGCACGAACTGCTTCGGTTTTCCGGGAGTGGAATTCTCGAAGCGCAGCGCGCTGCGATCGCTGTAGGTGTGGCCGTTGCGGATCGACCACTCGCTGTTCTCGCCCTTGTGCGCCACGCTGAAGTAGCCGTGCCGGTCGATGAAGTCCGTCGTGGCATAGCTCAACTTCTCCAATGGTCCGAAGACCTCGGGGCTGGCCGTGGCCCAGTTCGACGCCGTGATGACGCCTTTGAAACCCAGCGAGCGCAGGAACGCATAAGTGTCCGCGTAAAACTTCTGCTGCAACTCGAAGAGGAATCGCACCGTGTCCCGGTCGCGCGCGGAACGGTCGTTAAACATGTTCCACAGCGGTCGGAAACCCACGCGCCCCTCCGCGAGTTGGTCGCGTTTGACTGATTGCCCGTTCCATTTCGCGAGGGCGGCATCGATCGAGCCGTACTCTTTTGCCAACCAGGAGCCGAACTGGGTTTCGAGCAGCCGCATCTGGGCGTCGGGAAGGCGGGTTGCATCAAAGGTCCAGAAGAAGAACGAGTCTTCGTTCTGAATTTCGAGACCGAACACAGCGGGTTCATCAACGAGGCGGCGGCCGGTCGCTGGATTTGGCGTGAGCAACAGTGCCTTCCACCAGTCGCGGTAATGTTGCTGGAACTCTGGATTGAACATCAGCGCGGCAAACGGATGCGTCTTGCCGTCGTAGCCCTTGAGCCACGGATGATCGGCCGGGGGCGACATCCAGAGCGGGAAGTAAATCGAGAAGTGCGTGTAGATGCCCTCGACTTTGAACGCCTCCACGACTTCCTGGGCGTGTCGGACCTTTCTCGCATCGGCTTCACCGGACTTGTTGAAGACACTGCCGTGCATCCGCGCGAGGTTCACGCCGTACTTGGCCAGGCGACGGGCGGCCTTCCTTAGTTCCTCGCCGGACAATTCGCCTGGCGGACCGTTCACGGCCCAGAAGCGGACAGGCTGGTTGTTGCCTGAGTGGATGAATTCACCGCCGCGCGCGGCGATGACCCCGTGTTCGCCCGCAAATTTTTCGTTCAACCCGCGCAGGTCGATGGCGCTCTCCTGAAACGCATCAGGCGGCGGATTGAAGGCGAACCACTCCGCGTCCTCGGCGGAGGGTTTCGACTTTTCGCCGGGGCGGAGGATGCCGTCGGGCTGGAATGTCTCCGTGCTGAGGACAAAGCAATCAATCATGCCGTGATGGTTGTTCGCGCTCGTCATGCGAAAGCGAATTGTGTTTGTGCCTTGTTGCAAGGTGATCTGGCCGACCTTGATCCAGGCCATGAAACGGAGGTCGGGCTTGTTGTCCGCCGCGATGTTCTGGGATTGATGCGTGGTCCCAAGCGGAATCTCGGTTTCGCCGCCGCCGTTCAGCAAATAGCTGAGTTTGGCTTGGATGGGATTTGCCCGCACCCATAACTCGTGCGGCCCGGCTGCAGCCTCGAAACGGTATTCGACCTCGCCGGCCTTGTCCTTGTTCCAATGCGAGATGAAGTCATCGCCCGAAAGCTCGTTGGATTTCACCTGGTCGTACCACCAGGGATGCCGGGTGACCGACTTCGTCGCCGGCCGCTCCGCCTCGATCCAAATGGTTGCCGCCGGCATGTAGCAACTGAACAGCAGCGTGAGTGCGAGGAGCAACAGGTGAAAAGTCCGAGTCATGGTTACCAGACGTCATGGGAGGCGGATTCATCAATGGAACTTCCGCCCGTGATCGTGCCGTTCTCCGCCGCGTTGGAAGGGCGATTGTTCACCTCCCACCGGCAAACTTGGCTTTAACGGCGGGATTCTTACACTCGCCGTGAGATGAGCAAATCCACGCTGCCGCACCAGCAAGTTCCCTTGGCGAGGCATGACGATGCATACGTTCAGCGATTGTTTGATCGGATGGGGCCGACCTACAATTTGATGAACCTCCTTTCCTCCTTCGGCTTCTCCGAGCTTTGGCGGCGTGAATGTGTGCGGAATGCCGGCGTGCGTCCGGGAATGCGCGTGTGCGACATGATGTCCGGCTCGGGGGAATGTTGGTCTTACATCCTGACGCGCGGAGGCGACTTGATCTCCATCGACTTCTCGCGGTTCATGAACGAACGCCAGCACGCACGAAATCGGACGCGCGGCGGAGTCGTGGATGTGCGTTGCGAGAACGCGCTCGAATGTTCGCTGGCGGATGGCTCGGTGGATTGCGTCGTGGGCGCGTTTGGCTTGAAGACGTTAAGCCAGGTGCAAATGGCGCGGTTCGCCGCGGAGATCCGGCGAGTCCTGAAGCCGGGCGGGCGCTTTTCGCTGTTGGAAATCTCGACGGCAGAGGGTTGGTGGCTGGCCGGGCTGTTTCGGTGGTATCTCCGCGCGATAATACCGCTGCTGGGCAGGACTTGCCTTGGAGACATCGAGTGCTACCGGATGCTGGGAATTTACACCGAGGAGTTTGGCTCGTGCGAACGGGCGCGCCCGGCGTTTGCGGAGGCTGGGCTGGAAACAGTAATGCTCCGCCATTTCTTCGGATGCGCCACGTCGCTGGTCGGGAACAAACCAATCGCGGCGCCAATGCAGGAAGCAGCCGCAAGTGACACTCCAACGCACGAAATCACGAAACCACACCGATGAAGCCCGCGTCTCTCCCGCGAACAACACTTAAACGTATGATGACACGCACAATGATTCTGTCTTCTCTGGCCTCGCTTGGCACGGCCTGCACCCTTCACGCCGCCAGTGATGGCAACTGGGGGCAGTGGCGCGGCCCGGCTGGAAGCGGTGTCGCACCCGGCGCGAACCCGCCCACCGAATGGAGCGAAACCAAGAACGTGAAGTGGAAGGTCGCGCTTGATGGCACCGGCTCCGGCACGCCCATCGTGTGGGGTAATCTGGTCTTCATTCAAAGCGCGGTGAGCACCGAGAAGCCGGCGGCTTTGCTGGAATTGACGCCGCAGGTGGCCGCGTTGCCGCAGCAGCCTCCGCCGGGCGACGGCCAACGCCGTCGTCGTCCCGATGGCGCGGGTCCAGGAGGGCAGGGCGGTCCTGGTGGTCCGGGCGGTGGACGCCGCGGCGGTTTTGGTGGAGGAGGCGCGCCGACCAAGCCTTACAAATTCATGGTCACGGCCTACGACCGCGCCACCGGCAAGGCCGTGTGGCAGAAGATGCTGCGCGAGGAGATTCCGCACGAGGGGCATCATGGCGCGGATGGAACATTCGCGTCGGCTTCGCCGATCGCCGACGGCGAAGGCCTTTATGCATATTTCGGTTCGCGTGGCTTGTACGCGCTGGACTTGAAAGGCAATGTCCGATGGCAAAAGGACCTCGGAAAAGCGCGCATCAAGGCGACTTTCGGTGAAGGCAGTTCGCCGGCGTTGCACGGGAATAGCCTCGTCGTGAACTGGGATCATGAAGGCGATGACTTCCTTGTCGCGTTCGACAAGAACTCCGGGAAGGAACTCTGGCGGCAGCAGCGCGACGAGCAAACTTCGTGGTCAACCCCGTTGATCGTCGAACACGCCGGCAAACCTCAGGTGGTCGTGAATGCCAGCGGAAAGGTGCGCGGCTATGACCTCGCGACGGGCAAAGAGCTTTGGTCGGTCGGTCCGCTCACGGCCAATGCGATTCCAAGTCCCGTGACGGGCAATGGCGCGGTTTATTGCATGAGCGGTTTCCGGGGCGCCGCGTGCTTCGCGGTGAAACTCGGCCGCACCGGCGACCTTACCGGTACGGACGCCATCGCCTGGACCTACCACAAAGACACGCCCTACGTCCCGTCGCCGTTGCTTTACGAAGACCGGCTCTATTTCTTCAAGGGCAATGAGGCCACGCTTTCGGTCTTGGATGCGACGACCGGCAAGGCGCTGGTCGAGGCGGAGCGTTTGGAAGGCGTGCGTGGTGTTTACGCTTCGCCAGTCGGAGCGGCGGGACGGGTCTATGTTCTCGGTCGGGACGGCGGCGCGCTGGTGCTGAAGAAGGGTGACAAGGCGGAGGTTCTCGCCACCAATCGGCTCGACGACCGTTTTGATGCCTCGCCGGCCGTGGCGGGGAATGAACTGTTTCTGCGCGGACGGAAGTACCTCTAC
>CAYQWK010000358.1:0-6683 GCA_964420805.1 uncultured Bifidobacteriaceae bacterium
TCTCAATGGATTTCCCATCTGCGGAGGATGCGGGGTTTGTATTCGCGCAGATTCAAGTGATGGACGCGGTACGGCGCTATCCGGGCAAAGGCAGTGGAGGCGCAATCCTCCTGAGTTGGGCCGTTCTTGCTACCACCGCGAGTTGTATGTCAATCGGCGACACAGCAGGTTGCCAGCCTGCGCACCTCGCTGCGCGTCGGACTCTGGAAATCGGGTTGAAGCGGGCATGATGAGGGTTGCCCCGGCTGAATTGGGGTTTTCGACGCTACGTCGAAGTGTGGGACAAGACGTGGCGCAGATTGCTAAACGTGCTTGCCTCGAAAAAAACAAATGATAGCGTCCGCCCCTCATTCTATGAAACAGACATTGACCATCCTCACCGTCGCGGCTGTTGCCGGAACATTCGCCACGGCTGCTGAAATCTCCGGCAAAGTTACCCTGACCGGAACGCCGCCGCCCGAAAAGCCCATCGCGCTCGACGCGCAATGCGGCAAGTTGCAGGAGAAGCCGATCACCACCCGTCACTACGTTGTGGGCGCGGACAAGGGGTTGGGCAATGTGTTCGTTTACGTGAAGGAAGGCGCCAAGGCGACGCCCGCGACCGGCAAGGGACCGACGCTCGACCAGGTTGGTTGCGAATACAACCCGTATGTCATGGGAGTGCAGGCAGGGCAGGCCTTTGACGTAAAGAACTCGGACTCGGTTCTGCACAACGTCCATACGTTGCCGAAGAACAACAAGGAGAAGAATGTTGGCCAGCCGGTCAAAGGCATGGTCACGCCGTTCACCTTCGACAACCCGGAGGTGCTGGTGAAGTTCAAGTGCGATGTGCATCCGTGGATGTTCGCCTACGTGGGCGTGTGCGATCACCCCTATTTCGCAGTCACGGACAAGGACGGGAATTTCAAGATCAGCGGCCTTCCGGCTGGTGATTACACCATTGAAGCCTTCCACCTGAAGGCGGGCGCCAAGACCGAGAAGGTGACCGTGGGCGGCGACGACAAGTAGTCGCTGTACCTCACGCCGGAAGCGAAGGCTCCGGCGGCCCAGTAAGACAGGATTTCACGATGGATGCTGCCGCGGCGCGAGTCGCGGCAGCATCGTTTATTAAGAGAACGGTGATTTTTCGATGAGCAGCCCAATCCAGAACAAGTGGCTCCACCGCAGCGCGTGCGCGCTGGTGGTGGCGACACTGTTTCTGGTCGCGCTGGGCGGCGTGGTCACGACCAAGGGCGTGGGTATGGCCGTGCCGGACTGGCCGCGCACGTACGGGGAACACATGTTCCTGTTCCCGGTTTCCAAATGGGTGGGTGGCGTGTTCTACGAGCATTCGCACCGGCTTTGGGCGTCGCTGGTCGGATTGTTGACCGCGTTGCTGGCGGTTTGGACATGGCGTCGGGAAACGTCTGGCCGTACCCGGCGGAACGGCACCGTGGCTTTGGTTGCGGGCATTTTGTTGACGGGTGGTTTGATGGGCGTCCGGACTCCGTGGATGTTTGCTTCGCTGGCGGGTGTGGCGGTCATTGCCATCGTGGTGGCGGTCTGGCGTGTCGCGAAGGGCGCGCGGGGTTTGCGTTGGTTGATGGTGATTGCATTCGCCCTGGTTCTGATTCAGGGCGTGATGGGCGGACTGCGCGTGGCGCTCGATAGTGTTGGTTTGGGCACGCCGCTGGGGATTTTTCATGGCGCGCTGGCGCAGTTGTTCCTGTTGCTGGTTGGGACGGTGGCACTTCTCACCTCGAACTGGTGGGCTGCCGCACAGAATAATCCCTCTGGTGACGCGACGATGCGGCGTGTGCTGGTCGGAGTCACCGTGCTGATTTTCTTGCAACTGATTCTCGGCGCGTCGATGCGGCATCAACATGCGGGCCTGGCGGTGCCGGATTTCCCTCTGGCTTACGGAAGACTGTGGCCAGCCATTGATGCAGGATCGGTGGCGACCTACAACGCGCATCGAATGGAGGCTGCCGGCGAACACCCAATCACGGCCGCGCACATCATTCTTCACATGCTGCACCGCATCACCGCGATGTTGATCGTCGTGGCGGTGGTTTGCGCCGCCTGGCTGACCTTCCGTCGATTTCCGGGCGGATCGGCGATGCGGAAGCTTGGGTTGGTCTGGCTGGGATTGGTGCTGGTGCAGGTGACACTCGGTGCGTTCACGGTCTGGTCGCAACGAAAGGTGGATGTGACGACCGCGCATGTCGCCGTGGGAGCAGCGACCTTCCTGCATGGCTGGCTGATGTTTCTGGCTTGCACCCGAAGAAGCATGGCGCAGGGCGAGACTGGCCGGGCCGGGCATTCCTTTCCAAGCAGGCAGAACCAGTTCCAGCACGCATGAAGCCGGGAGTGTCCATCATTAATGGCGGAGCCGCCATCGGCGGGCGGTCAACGCTTGCCATTTGGAATGACCTGGTGAAGTCGCGGCTGACTTTGCTGGTGCTGCTGACCACGTTGTCCGGGTTCTACGCCGCCAGCCAGGGAGCCATGGACATGATGCTGCTGGCACACGCGCTGTTCGGTACAGCGTTGGTGGCGTGCGGTGCCGCGGCGTTGAATCAATGGTGGGAGCGTGATCTGGATGCCAGGATGGCGAGAACGGCGACACGGCCGCTGCCGGCCGGTGAGATGACACCACAGACGGTTCTCATTGCCGGGACGGCGATGTGCATGGCCGGACTGGCGCATCTGGCGATCTTTGTGAACCCGCTGACGGCGCTGCTGGGGGTGATCACGATGGGGAGTTACGTGTTCATTTACACGCCGCTCAAGACGCGCACGACGTTGAACACTCTGGTGGGAGCGATTCCCGGCGGGCTTCCGCCATTGATGGGCTGGGCGGCGGCGCGCGACGAGATTTCGCGCGAAGGTTGGGCGTTGTTTGCCATCATCTTTTTCTGGCAGTTGCCGCATTTCCTGGCCATCGCGTGGATGTATCGCGACGAATATGAGCGGGCGGGGTTTGTGATGCTGCCGTCGCGCGATCCGGACGGCAGCCGGACCGGACGGCAGGCGGTCAGCCATACGCTTGGTTTGATTCCCGTGAGCATTTCGCCAGTCGTGCTTGGCGTGGCTGGGTTGGTCTATTTCGCGGGCGCGCTATTGCTGGGCGCGGTGTTTCTTTGGAGTGCGATCCGATTCTCACGGGAAATGACGCGACTCCGTGCACGGCGGTTATTCCTCGCGTCGATCCTGTATCTTCCGGCGCTGTTCATTCTACTCGCCGCAGACAAGGTCCGGCATTGAAGAACTTGCTTGGAACGACGAAAGCGTTGACACGAAAATTTTCCGAAGGATAACGTCTCGCCTCTTTTTTACTCAGGCGGAGCAACAGCGAACAACAACATGGCGGCAACACATACATCGACTCACGATGCCCACGAAGCCCACGCGGGACATCACGAGCCTGGATTTTGGCGGCAATACTTCTTCTCCGTGGACCACAAGGTCATCGGCATTCAATACGGGCTGACCGCGCTGGTGTTCATGTTCTTCGGGTTCGTCCTGATGATGCTGATGCGTTACCAACTCGCCTATCCCGGCAAGCCAATCCCGGTGGTGGGAGGTGCGTTGCAGTGGCTGCTGGGCGATGTGGCGGCAGGCGGCGTGATGATGCCGGATTTGTACAACAGCTTCGGGGCGATGCACGGCACGATCATGGTCTTCCTGGCGGTTGTTCCCCTGGCGGCGGGCGCGTTCGGAAATTACCTTGTGCCGCTGCAAATCGGGGCAGGTGACATGGCGTTCCCCCGGTTGAACATGATGAGCTTTCAGATGTATTTCATCGGCGGCATTGTCATGTTCGCCAGTTTCTTCATCCCCGGCGGCGCAGCCAAGTCCGGGTGGACCTCCTATTCGCCGCTGGCGAGCATCGCGGACATGACGAACCGGATCGACGGGCAGACCATGTGGCTGCTTGGGATGGTTCTTCTGATTTCGTCCTCGCTCTTGAATTCCATCAACCTGATCACGACGGTGATTCAATTGCGTACGAAAGGAATGACGTGGATGCGCCTGCCGTTCTTTGTCTGGGCGCAGTTTGTCACCGCGTTTTTGCTGCTGCTGGCGTTCCCGCCATTGGAAGCGGCAGGCATCATGCAGTTGATGGACAACGTGTTCAACACGAGCTTCTTCTTGCCGAGCGGTCTGGTGATTTCAGGGCAGCCGCTGGACGTGAGCGGTGGCGGCAGTCCGCTGTTGTGGCAGCACCTGTTCTGGTTCCTGGCCCACCCCGAGGTTTACGTGCTGATCCTGCCGGCGATGGGCATCATCGCCGAGGTCATCGCGAACAACACGCGCAAGCCACTGTGGGGTTACAAGACATTGGTGTATTCATCGTTCGCGCTGGGATTCATGTCGTTCATCGTGTGGGCGCACCACATGTACCTCACGGGCATGGGCACTAAGATCAGCGCATTCTTCCAAACCACGACGATGATCATCTCGATCCCGTCGGTTGTGATCCTGACGGCATTGCTGCTTTCGTTGTGGGGCGGCTCGATTCGATTGAACACGGCTATGCTGTTTTCGGTTTCGTTCCTGCCGATGTTCGGCATCGGTGGTTTGACCGGACTGCCGCTCGGCATGAGCGCGTCGGACATTCAGTTGCACGACACATACTACGTGATCGGACATTTCCATTACGTGGTTGCGCCAGGCACCATTTTTGCCCTGTTTGGCGGAATCTATTTCTGGTACCCGAAGATCACCGGGCGATTCATGAACGAGGCATGGGGCCGTGCCCATTTCATACTCTCGTTGATCTTCATGAATGTGATTTTCATGCCCATGTTCCTGCAGGGCATCGCCGGCATGTCACGCCGTATGTATGACGGCGGCGCCACCTACGCTCTGGCGAATTCACCGGCGGAGATGGGCGCGCTCAGCGACATCTCGATCCAGATGAACAAGGTCATCTCGTACGGCGCGTGGTTTCTCGGGGCCGCGCAGATCATCTTCATCGTGAATTTCTTCTGGAGCATGCGTAACGGCCGCAAGATTGAGTCGGACAATCCATGGCAGGCGACCACGCTCGAATGGCAGACGCCAACCCCTCCGCCGCACGGTAACTTCCCGAAAGAGCCGGAAGTGTTTCGTGGCCCCTACGAGTACAGCGCACCCGGCGCGAAGAAGGACTTCACGCCGCAAACTGACCCAGCCTGAACAACCGCCAGGACAATTTCATGGAAATCCACGTTCCCTACACCACAGAGATCCGGCAGGACACCGGTCTCTACAACGGCAAGCTCGGCATCTGGCTGTTTCTGGCCTCGGAAGTGATGCTCTTCGGCGGGCTGTTCTCTTCCTACATTCTGCTGCGGGTGGGCCATGATTCGTGGCCGCATGGCCTGTTAAGCGTGCCACTTGGAACGCTTAACACCTTCATCCTGATTGTTTCGAGCATCACGGTGGTCTTGGCTTGGGCCGCGTTGAAGACCAATCAGTTCAACCGGTTTCGGTCTTATCTTGGCATAACCATCGTCTGTGCGGTCGCCTTCCTCGGAATCAAGTCCTACGAGTATCACGACAAGTTCACACATTATCAGGTCACGCTTGCGGATGGGAAGGTGATGACCGGTCACATCGAGGGCAGCCCCGCGTTTCTTGATTTGAAGAAACTAAAGGCACGCAAGGTTGATTCCATTCAATTCCATCAGGATACCGCGCACGGCGCGGGAACCGGCGGGCACGGCGCGGCGGCGATGAAGATTGAGACGAAGGACATCAAGAAGTTGAGTTGCTTCGGCCCCTGGTTGAATACTTACTTCGCGATCTATTTCACGGTTACTGGCGCGCATGGCCTGCACGTGATCGGCGGCGTGGTGGTCCTTCTTTTCCTTTGGGGGCCGGGCGCGCGTATGTGGCGTACAGAACCCGAACGTCTCGCCAACCGCGTCGAATGCACCGGCCTTTACTGGCACTTTGTTGACCTTGTCTGGCTGCTGGTGTTTCCCCTCTTCTACTTGTTTTAATCCCGTTATGAGCAGTCCACATCCAACGCCCACCCCCGATCTCAAGAAGTACCTGCGGAGTTACTTTCTGCTTTTCGCGATCCAGCTTGTCGGAATCGTAATGGTGGTGGGGGCGTATTATTTGCACCAGACGGCCATTGCCGTGGTGCTGGCCACGCTGGTTCTGCTCGGGACGATCGCCGGCGGCATCCTGATCCACAAAGCACTTGAGAAGAAGACTGTGCCGGCTTTGTTGATTTTCACCGCCTTTTTCGTCCTCTGTCTGATTGTGTTGACCATCGTGGCCTTCAGCGATCACCCGGTCGCCACCGTTATCCGGAAGTGAACCATGTCCCTGAAAGCCTTCCATATTCTGTTCGTGACCGCAGCCGTCATGCTGTCGTTTGGCTTTGCGGCCTGGTGTTTGCGCGCCTACGGGCGGGAGCAGCAGACATCGAATCTTGTCATGGGAGTCGGCTCCATCGTGGCGGGAGTGGGGTTGATCGTTTATGGAATCGCAGTATACCGGAAGCTCCGAAAAGTCCCGACGGCATGAAGATCATTAAAAGAAATTTCGGAGTCCACCGATTCGCGGGCTGCGCCTTGGCTTTTATTCCCGGTGTCGCGTTGGCGTGTTCCGTCTGCGTTGGGAAGTCCGATTCCAAGATGGCCGAGGGCATGAACGCTGGAATTCTGGCCATGCTCGTCGTGGTGGCCGGAATTCTCCTGTCG
>CAYQWK010000359.1:0-6676 GCA_964420805.1 uncultured Bifidobacteriaceae bacterium
GGCACAGACATTTCAGGGCGCCAACTACTTTCGGGACGTCGTGTTCAATGCCGGGAACACGCCTTTGCCCACCAACGGTCCGGTTTTGATTTCCGAATTCATGGCCGAGAACCAGTCGTCCCTTGCCGATGAAGACGGTGATTTTTCCGACTGGATCGAACTCTATAATCCGGCTGCCACTCCGGTTTCATTGGCGGGCTACCAACTTCTCGACGGCACGAACGTGTGGACATTTCCCGGGACGAACATCGCCGCGCACGGGTTCCTGGTTGTCTTTGCCTCGGGCAAGAACCGGACAAACGCGGCGACGCCCTTGCACACGAACTTTAAGCTCGACGCCGCCGGCGAATATCTCGCGCTGCGCGATGCCAGTAGCAACGTGCTTTGGCAGTTCTCGCCGCTCTTTCCGCCACAGCGGGCTGATTATTCCGCGGGGCCGGGCACAAACGGGGCAACGATTTACTTTTTCACACCGACACCCGGCGCCGCGAACAGCCTTTCGTTTGGCGGGTTCGTCAAGGACATCGCCTTCAACGTGAAACGCGGTTTCTTCACCAACGCCGTGCAGGTCTTCATCACCAATTCGACACCCGGAGCGGAGGTTCGATATACGTTGAACGGGGCGACGCCCACGGAATCCAGCGCGTTGTTCGCCGGCAGTCTGACCATCAGCAACACCGCGACTTTGCGGGCGAAGGCGTTCAAGCCCGGATGGATGTCCACGAAGATTCACACGGGCACTTACCTGTTTCTCGCGGACGTGCTGCAACAAAGCGCGGCGGGAGCGCTGGCCTATGGCTGGCCGGCGGGGCCGGTGAACGGGCAGGCCTTACGGTATGGGCTCGTCTCAAACCTCGTGGCGCAATACTCGCCGGCGCGGATCACCGCCGCGCTCCGGCAGATCCCCTCGCTGAGCATCGTCACGGACCAGGGCAACCTGACCGATCCGGTCGCGGGAATTTATGTGAACGGCCAGGCCGATGGCACCGCTTGGGAGCGCCCGGTCTCGCTTGAACTGTTGAACCCGGATGGCAGCGATGGATTTCAGGAGGATTGCGGTCTGCGCATCCGCGGAGGCCAAAGCCGGAACGGCACTTTTCCTAAGCATTCGTTCCACGTGAACTTCCGCTCCGAATACGGGGCGCGGAAGTTGAACTTCCCGTTGTTCGGTTCCGCGGGCGCGAAGGAGTTCGATACCTTCGACCTGCGATGCGAGCACGGCTACGCCTACGCCGATCCCTACCAATACGGGAACGAGTTCACTGCGGTCCGCGATGTCTTCTGTCGGGACCTTTGGGGGACGACCGGTTTTTCCACGACGCGTTCGGGGAATTATCACCTCTACATCAACGGCCAGTATTGGGGGCTTTACCAGACGCAGGAGCGGCCTGAGGAGAGCTATGGTTCAACCTATTTGGGGGGATCGAAGGAGGATTACGATGTCATCAAGGCCACCGGCCTGCCGCAACTCACAGTGGAAGTTTCAAATGGCGACATTACCAACTGGACGCGCCTTTGGGCGGGGGCGCGGTCCGTTTCTACGAATGCCGCCAACTCGAATTACTTCGCGCTGCTTGGCCGCAATTCTGACGGGACCACCAACGCGTTGCTGCCCGTCTTGCTCGATCCTCGGGAACTCGCTGCTTACATGCTGCTCCATTACTACTGCGGCCACAGCGACGAACCGCTTTCCGTGTCGTTCGGATTCGAGAAGCCCAACAATTTCCGGGCGCTGCGCCGGAGGAACGCAACCTCGCCATTTCACTTCTTCGTCCACGACGGCGAGTCCAGCGTGCGGGCCCCTGAATGGGTGGACAACCGGGCCAACGCCGTGAACCTCGTGAGTCCCAACCGCGCCGACCTTGGCTTCAGCAATCCGGAATGGATGCACGAAGACCTCCTGGCCAGCCCGGAATACCGCATGGCGTTCGCCGACGAGGCGCAACGCCTGCTTTTCAACGACGGCGCGTTCACGGCGGCGAAGGCGCAACCGGTCTTCGATACCCGCGCCGCGCAGATCAACGAAGCCGTGATCGGTGAGGCCATTCGCTGGGGGCAGTCCACCTCCGACAATCAAACAACCTGGTCCAACAAGATCGCGGAAATTCGATCCCTGTTCTTCCCGAACCGCTCGGCAGTGGTCGTGGCCCAGTTGCGACAGCGGAACCTGTTTCCATCCATCAACGCGCCGTCGTTCTCGCAGCGCGGTGGACAGGTCGCCGCCGGATTCCTGCTTTCCCTCGCCGCCACCAACGGAGCCACGATCTATTTCACCACCAACGGAGCCGACCCGCGCGCCATCGGCGGCGCGCCCGCGGGGATCGCCTATTCCGGCCCGGTGTCGATTCAGTTTCCCACGCTGGTCCGGGCGCGATGTCGCACCGCGGGCGGAGAGTGGTCCGCGCTGGACGAAGCGTCCTTCACCACGTTTGCACCCGCCACGGCATCGAATTTGGTGGTGAGCGAACTTCATTTCCACCCGGCTCCGCCAACCCCTGCCGAACAATCACTCGGGTTCACGGACGAAAGCGCCTTCGAGTTCGTGGAGCTTCTCAACATCAGTCCCGAGGGGCGCGATTTGACCGGGGTGCGTTTTTCTCAAGGTGTTGCATTCGGATTTTCCAACGCCCCGGTCAGCGCGCGGTTTCTGCCGCCAGGCGGACGCATTGTCGTCGTTGGAAACCAGGCTGGCTTCCTGTCGCGAATCACGGGGTCGCCGCCTCCGGTCGCCGGTGTCTTCAGCGGCAACTTGAAGAACAGCGGCGAGACACTGGCCTTGGTGGACGCCAGCAACATGGTCATCAAGAGCTTCGCCTACGGTGATGCCGCTCCATGGTCAAAGGATGCGGACGGAAACGGACGAAGCCTGGTCTTGAACAATCCGTTCACCAACCCCGACCACACGCTGCCTTGGAACTGGCGGCCAAGCCCGGAGTCAAATGGCGCGCCCGGTCTGGTCGATTCAGCGCCGCTGCCGGGAAATCCCACTGGCGACGACGACGGCAACCATCGCAGCAATCTCTACGATTACGCCGTCGGCGATCATTCGCCATTCATACTTTCCATCGAAGGCTACGCGCCGCCCGGCGGCCTGCTGACCAATTATTGGTATTTCCGCCATCCGCGTTCCCTGGCTGCTGACGGTTTTCGATGGCGCATCGAGTCTTCGAGCAATCTGACCTCCTGGACCACGGGAACACTTTCGTACGTGAGCACCAAAGTGACCACCGGAAGCCAGGCCGTGGTCACTTACCGGACCACCAATGCCGCCTGGCAATTGGGCCCGGCCTTCTTCATCCGCCTTTCTGTCGAGCCATGACGCCTGGCCGGGCGTCCATCCGCGCCGCTTCCGCTCTGTTCCTTCTTCCCCTCCGCGTGTCGTTGTGTAACTTCCGCGCACCATGAACCGCGCGTTTGCGCTTCTATCGGGTTTTTTGATCATGACTTTGCATTTGACCGCCGCCAGTTCCTCCCCGGCCTTCACCGCACCGGCCATTCCCGCCGACGTGCATTTCGTCACGTTGCCCAACGGCTTGCAGCTCATCATTCGCGAGGACCGTTCCGCCCCGGTCGTCTCGGCGCAGGCATGGTGCCGGGCGGTTTCGATCAATGAAGGCGCATGGCTTGGCGCCGGTCTGTCGCACGTTCTCGAGCACATGCTCTTCAAAGGCACGTCGAACCGCGCGCCCGGCGTGATCGACCAGCAAGTCCAGGACGCCGGCGGTTACATGAACGCCTACACGTCGTTCGACCGCACGGTCTATCACATCGACGTGCCCAACACCGGGGCCAAGATCGCCGTGGACATCCTCTGCGACATCATGATGAACGCTACTTTGCCCGCTGATGAACTCGGCAAGGAAATGGATGTCATCCGCCGCGAGATGGACATGAACCAGGACGACCCGCGCCAGAAATCCGCGCGCCGGCTCTTCGAGGTCGCCTACACGCGCAGTCCCTACCGCTTCACCGTCATCGGCTATCCCGACATCTTCAACGACCTCAAGCGCGACGACATCTTTCATTACTACCGCGAGAAATACGCCCCCAACAATTTGTTCTTCGTCGTGGTCGGCGACATCAACGCGAAGGAAATCGAGGAGCAAATCCGCGCCGCCTTCGCCGCCGCCAGATCACGGCCCATGCCGTCCGCCCCGCTGGAAGATGAGCCGACGCAAATGGCCCCGCGCGAGGTCATCGAGGAAGGCACGGTGGAGTTGGCCCACACCCATTTCAGTTGGCACATCCCCGACCTGCGGCATCCTGACATGCCGCTGCTGGACGTGCTGGCGACATTGCTCGGCAACGGCCGCAGCTCGCGCCTTTACCAGCAAGTGCGCGAGAAGAAGGGGTTGGTTAATTCCGTCGATGCCTGGACCTACACGCCCGGCGGCGCGGGACTGTTCGGCATGAGTGCCATGATGGAAGCGGACAAGTTCGAGGCCGCGCGCGACGCGATCCTTGCCGAGTTGGAGAAGATGAAACGCAAGCCGGTCTCGGAAGCCGAGTTGTCCAAGGCCGTAAAGATGTTCACCGCTGGCACGCTCAGTTCGCGCAAAACCATGTCCGGCCAGGCGGCGGACCTCGGCGGCAGTTGGATGGCGGCAAACGACCTGAACTTCTCGAAGCGCTATCTCGACGCCGTGAAACGCGCCACACCGGAGGACTTGCAACGCGTGGCCCGGACCTACCTCACCGACGCCAACCGCACGCTTTACGCGCTGCTGCCCACGGGCAAAAAGCCGCGGTCCAAGGTCGAGGCCGAGGTGGCGCAAACCAGTGCCATCCAGAAATTCGTCCTGCCCAACGGCCTTCGCCTGCTGGTGAAGGAGGATCACCGCCTGCCCTTTGTGGAGATTCGCACCGTGCTGCGCGGCGGCGTGCTGGCCGAGACGCCTGCGAACAACGGCGTGACCGTGCTCATGGCCAAGATGCTCCTGCAAGGCACCAGGACGCGCAGCGCCGAGCAGATTGCCAGCGAAATGGAATCCATGGGCGGCTCCATCGACAGCTACGGCGGCAACAACAGCTTCGGCGTCAACGCCGAAGTCCTGAGCAACGACTTCAACACCGGCCTGAACCTCGTCGCGGACGTGCTGCTCAACAGCACCTTCCCGAAGGACGCCTTCGAGCGCGAGCGCGAGATGCAGCTCTCCGCCATCCGCGCGCAACGCGACCAGTTGCTCCAGAGCGGCGGGCGCCTCATGCGCCGCGCGCTGTTTGGGCAATCAGGCTACGGCCTTGACGCCAACGGGACCGAGGAAAGCGTCGGCAAACTCACCGCCGCCGAGGCGAAGAAGTATTACGCCGGGTTGTTCGCCCCGACGAACTGCGTCATCTCCATTTTCGGCGATGTGAAAACCGCCGACGTGAAGAAAGCCATCACGCAGAAATTTGGCGCATGGCGCAACAAGGCATTGCTGCCGGAACTCTCCAATCCACCCGCCCTCACCGGCATCAAGCGTGTCAGCGACACACGCGACAAGAAACAGGCCGTGCTGCTCATCGGCTATCCCGGCGGCACCATCTTCAGCGAGGACCGCTACGCGCTGGAACTGCTCCAGGAAGCCCTGAGCGACCTTGGCTCGCGGCTCTTCTCGCGCATCCGCGAGAAGCTCGGCCTGGCCTATTACGTGGGCGCGCAGAATTTCCTCGGGCTGACGCCGGGATACTTCGCGTTTTACACCGGCACCGAGCCGGAGAAGGTGAAGCTGGTGGAAAGCGAGATGCTCAAGGAAGCCGCCGCGCTGCGGGCTGACGGACTGACCGCCGAGGAACTCCAGCGCGCCAAAGCCAAGGTCGTCGGCCAGAAGAAGATTGCCCGGCAGGATCTCGGCGCCTACGCCATGACCTGCGCCCTCGATGAACTTTACGGCCTGGGCTTCGATCGCACCGACAAGGACGACGCCTTGTATGAGGCTGTGACCCTCGCCGACGTGAAGCGCGCCGCCGCGAAGGTTCTGTCCGAGGACAAATTCGTCATCTCGGTCGTGAAGCCGGGGAAGTGATCCTCTATTTCGCGCGATGCTTCCAATAGCCCGGTTCCCGGCTTCCGTGTGCGATGGCAAGGATGAAGACTGTGTCCCCGCGCACTGAATAAACGACGGCGAAAGGAAAGGTGCGGGTGAGGCAGCGCTGGATATCCGGCTCAATTCTTCGCCAGCGTTCGGGATTTTCCAGAATACGGGCGATGGCTTCTTCAACGGCCGCCACGAACCGGAGCTGCAATCCCGGCTGACATTTCTTGTAGTAGCGGATGTCCGCCTCAAATTCCGCCGAGGCTTCGGGATGAAAGCGATACTTCATTCCGCGGCGACGCGGCGCGCTTGCGCGAGCGCTTCATCGCCGGGGATGGTTTCGACCTGGCCGGCAATGATTTCCTCCAAACGGCGGCGGGCGGTCTCAGACCAGAGCCGGTCAATCCGGTTCAACTCGGCCGCATCGAGGCTCTCCACGAGTTGGTCGGCCAGTTGCGCCCGCGCTTCGGAGGGAAGGTGCATGGCTTCCGCGGCAAGCTGTTCCACAGTCATCAACATGGGGCGAGAATACGGCCAGGCACCGCTGCGAACAAGTCCTACCAACAACGCTTCGCACGTTCCGACAATGACGACGCCAAGTATGAGGCTGTGACTGTCGCCGACGTGAAGTGGACCCAGACAGAGCCGGTTTCTGACGG
>CAYQWK010000360.1:0-6673 GCA_964420805.1 uncultured Bifidobacteriaceae bacterium
GGACGTAGCTGCCAGGCTGGATGAAGATGGCAGAGGTTGTGGGTTGTGTGGCGTCGTCGAAGGTGACGGCGCCGGGGCCGCTGACTTGACTCCAACCGGTGCTGGTGGCGTTGCTCACGGTGCCGGTAAGAGCGGCGGGGAGTCCGTTGGTTGCCGTAGGCGCGGGTCCGGGAATAACCGCCGGCGCGAGGTTCGCGGCGAGAGTGAGCGTGAGTTGGGGGCGATTCGTGAGTGCGCTGCTGTCGTCGGAGGCGAGACGGGCGTATTGATTGGCCGCGCCGGCCTCGGTGTTGGTTGAGAGCAGGAGCAAGGTCAGCGGTTGGACCGCGCTGGCAGAAGCTTGGGCTTCGGCGACGAAGTTTGCTGTGGAAGCAAAAGACAGCGGCAGGTTGAGATTCGTCGCGTTAAAGCCGGCGACGCTGGAGAGCACGACCGTGTCATAGTCGCCGCCCGGCGTGGCCCACAAGTTGGGCGCGTTGGTCTGGCCGTTGCGCGAGGCCCAGGTCACGCCCGTACCGGCGCCATTGCTGGAATCGGAGGCACTGTTGCCGGTGCCTTCCACAATCGTGCCGGTCAGCGGACGAAGTTCCAGCGGGCCAACCGTGCCGGAGCCCGCAGCGTTGGCCGTCCACAAATCCAGCGCCGCGCTCTGGACCACGGCGTTCACATCAATGGGAGCAAGGTTGAAGGAGAACACGGCGCGCAGACCGGAGCTGGTTTTGCCGATGAGCAACTGGTCGCGCGCGCCGGAGTTCCAGTTCGTGTTGTCGCCGCGAATCAACGCCGCGATGTGCGTGTAACCGTTCACGCCTTCGCGGTAGGTCAAAGTCGGCGTTGCTCCCACGGCCACGATGGTTTGGTCCATGCCCGTGCCGGCGGCGGTCGTGGCGGCGCATTGCAGGACGTAGGTGCCAACGGCGGAGAAGCGCGCCGTGGTGTTGGTGCTGGCGGCGTTGGCGAAGATCACCGTGCCGGGGCCGGAAACTTTCGTCCACGCGATGACGGGCGTGCCGTTCGTGCCGCCATCGAGAACCGTCGCCGCGACGTTCAGCACCGCGCTCGTGCTGCTCAGGCTGACAGGCGACACGGCGGGACTGGTGATGATGACAACGACGGACTGCGTCGTGCCGCTCGCGACGATGAGGTTGCCCGTGCCGGCGAAATGCAACGGATCGCGCGCCGCATTCCAGACGCCGCCGTGCATCTGTGCTCCGCCGAGGAAGAGGCGAGCCACGGTTTCGTTCACGCCCGCCGCAAGATTTAGCACGCCGGTCAGGCGCACGTCGGCGGAATCGGCCACGGCGCTGCTGGTGTTCTGCAACGCGCAAACAGCGCCGGCTTTCACGATCAGCGCACCGCTGCCCAGCACGCCGTTGCTCGAAACGACCAGCGTCCCTTCGCTCACGGTGGTATCGCCAATGAAAGTGTTCGTGCCGCTCAGGGTCAGCGAGTTGGTGCCGGTCTTCGTCAAACCGGCACTGCCGCTGATGACGCCGAGCACCGCGCCCGCCGTGTTTTGTTCGAAGACGTGGGCGTTTGTTCCGGCGAGTGCGATGTTGCCCCAGACGATGCCGAGGTTGCGGAGCGTGCCAGCACCGAAGTTGAAAGCGTCAATTGGCCTGCCCGCAGCACCTACGTCGTTGCCGTTCAGATCGAGCACCGCGCTTGGACCGTCGAGGTTGATGGTCGCGGTGCCGCTGGTTGCAGCGGTCAGGATGGGCGCGAAGGCGGTGACGGTGCCGCCGCTGATGTTGAGGATGCCGTTGGCCGCGGTGGAGAGGCTGATGGAGCCGGGGTCGTCGAGGTCGCCCTGGCCGAGAGTCACGGTGCCGCCGCCAATGTTGAGGTAGCAATTCTGCGCGCCGCTGCCTTGCTGCACCGCGAGGTTGACGTGGCGGATGTCGAGCAGGCCGCTATTGAAACTGAAGTTGTGGCTGCGCGCCGTGGACGTGGTGGTGTCAGCCATCGAAAGCCGGTTCACCTTGAGGTCGCAGTAGTGGCCGGTGACATCGAACGTGCCGTAGCCGTTGCCCGCGCTGCCGCCCATGCCGAGGTTGATGTCCGGCCCGCCGCTGCCAGTCAGGTCGCGCAGGAAGAGCACGCCGCGGCTAGTGTTGAACTGAAGCACGCCGACCCCGCGTCCGCCGCCGTAAGGACTGCCGCCCGTGCCCAACGAAATGGAATCGGCGAAGATGGTGTTCGTGCCCGCGCCCAGTTTCAGCGTCTCGGTTGAGCTGGGAACCTGGTAGCTGCCCAGGTTGATCGCGTCCACGGACAACGTGCTGTTCGTCGCGAGAATCAACGTGTTCGCGGAATTGCCGTTGCCGATCGTAAGGTCGCTGCCGCTGGAGTAATCGAGAACGAAGTTAGCCAGCGCCGACAAATTCACCGTCGCCGCCACGCCCGAGCCTGCCGTGGTGGTGCCGATCTGGAAGGAGCCTGACGGATTCCATGCGGCCAGCGTGCCGTCGCCGCTCACGGTGAGTTTCGTGGTGGAACTCGCGGCAGAGGAATACGTGCCGACCAGGAAATCGCCATTGATCGTCAGAGTCCGGCCCGTGCCGATGGTCACGGTGTTGGGGGTGGCGTTGCTGTTTTGGACTGTGAGGCCGGAAAAGGTGAGGCTGACGTTGGTCATCGGCAGGCTCGCCGCGTTGGGGCTGCCATTCGTGACGCCAAACACCAAACCCCGCATCCCCAGGTGATCCGCGGTCAGGCGCAGCGTCCCGTTGTCCAGGATGAGGTCGCCGGCAAAAGTGTTCGTGCCGGTCAGGAGCAGCGTGCCCGCGCCGAGCTTGGTGATGCCGCTGTCGCCGTTGATCGCGCCGCTGAGCGTCGTGGTGTTCGACGCGATGTTGAAGGCCGTCTGCGTGTCGAGCGTGAGGTCGTTGGCCAGCGTGTGCGCCGCGTTTTGCACGGTGGTCACGGCGGCTTTGGCGCCGGAAAAGAAGAGCGGACTGCCGGTCAGCGTGACGGCCGGGCCGCTGAGTTGAAGCTTGTTCAAGAGGAAGAAGCCGAGGTCGTTCGTGCTCGCGATCGCGGCGGCGTTGCTGAAGACGAGCGTGGTGGAAAAGTCGGCGATGGGTTTGCCGGGCGGATTCGGCAGCCAGGTCACGGAGTTCCACGCGCCAGCCGTGGTGTTGGTAAACGTGGTCGGCGGCATGGCGGGCACGACGACGACCTCCAGCGAATTGCTGCTCTCGGCCAGACCGAAGAGCGCCGACACGACGAAGTAGTAATTGCTGCCGTTCACGAGACCGGAGTTGCTGAAGTTCGGCGCGAGCAGGCTGGCCGCGATGGTGGAGTAAGGCCCGCCGCTCACGGTCGCGCGCTTGACGCGGTAGCCGGTGGCTCCGGCGACGGGATTCCAATTCAGATTTGCGCCGCCATTCGCCGGGAAGCCGACCAATCCGGTCGGCACCGGCAAAACCGCGACCGGCGTGGCGCTGGCCGGATCCGAATCAAAGCTCTCGAAGCCCGGCGTGTTCGCGCTGACGACGTAAAAGCAGGTCGTGCCGTTCGTCAGCGGCGTGTCGGTGAAACTGGTGCCCGCGAGGCTTGATCGAATCGCGGTAAATGGCCCGCTGTTGGTCGCGGCCCGCTTGATGTTGTAGCTCGTCGCTCCGGCGGAAGCGGTCCACGTCAGCGAGACGCTGGCGTTGCTGGGGGTGGCGATGAGAGAAGTCGGGGCAGCGATGGGAAAGAGGCTGGCCTCCGGCGAGTCCGCGCTCGCGCCGCCCGCGTTCACCGCATTGACGACGTAGTAGTTGGTCGAGCCGAGGAGCGCCGTCGGGTCGGCGAAGGTGGTGCCCACGATGCCGCTGAGTTGCGTCGCGTAGGGGCCACCGCTGGTTGTCCCACGCTTGATGGTGTAGCTGATCGCGCCAGTGACCGCCGGCCACGCCAGCACGACGAGGCCGTTCGCCGGCACGCCAGCGAGACTCGCGGGCGGAGCCACCGGCGTGGTGAAGTTCTGCGACACGCCGGCCCAGCTAGCGCCGCTGGCGTTGGAGGCGTAACAGCGAAACGAGTAAGTCGCGCCCGCGCTCAAGCCGCTGAGGTTCGTGCTGAATGCGCCCAGCGCCCGCGAACCGAGCGGGATGCTGTTCGACCAACCGACGAAGTGTGTGCCCGCGTCAGTCGGTCCCCAGAAAACTGTGACCGCTGCGCTGGAGCCGGCGGCGCTGAGGAGATTTCCGTTCAACGTCGCCGTCGTGCTCGTCACACTGCTGGCTGGCATTGTGGCGATTTGCAGCGGAGCGGGCGCGTTCGTCACCACGGAGCCGGTGCTGTTGAAGACGCTGTTCGACGCGATGTTCAGCCACGTTGCCCAAAGCCAGTTCGAGGAGCGCGCGACGGAGGAGATGCGGACTTCGTCCATCCGCGCGTTCAGGTAACGACCGTTGTATTCGCGCGCCAGGTTCACGTCGGTGAGGATGTTGCTCCCCGAACCGGCGGCGCTGCCGATGAGCGCGCCGTTGACGTAGAGGCGGAGATCGTTGGTCGCGGTGCCGCCGGCGGTGTAGGCGGCGTAGGCCCAGTTGCTCACCGTAACGATGTTGTTCGGCGAGGCAATCGCGCCGGAACCGTTGATGCCTGCCTTGACCTGCAAACTGCTGCTCGTCTTGAAGTGCGTGATGCCCGGACTCCACGGGTCGGAAGAAACGAGGCCGATGTCGCTGCCGCCGGGCGTGCCGTTGAGGTTGAACCAGCACTCAACGGTCACGCGCGCTGTCGTGCCCATGTCGGGCAGGCTCACGTAATCGTTCGCGCCGTCGAAGTTGTCCGCGCCGCCTACGATGCCCGCGGCCGTGCCTTGCGCGGTCACGGTGGCAAGGCGCGAGGTGGCTTGCAGCAGCGACGAATCGCGATGTGGGCCGCTGGTTTCATTGAGATGCCACACGCCGATGAAGCCGTTGCTCCACGTCGCGCCGTTCGTTGCGCTCGCCGGCAGGGTGGCGGCGGCGTTGCCCCAGAAGGCGCGGATGCTGGTGTTGCTGGCGAGCGCGGGCACTTGCACCCAGACCAAAGAAGTCCCGTTCGTGTTCCAGCGGTCAACCTCGTGGTTGAGCGCGTTCGTGCCCGTGGCGTCGGTGAAGCGAAGGTCGGTGCCGTTGGACAAAGCGAACTGGCCGTAGCTGAACCCGCTGATGTTCGAGCCGAGCGTGACGAGCACGGGGAAATTCGTGAGCGTCTCCGCGCGAGTGTAGCCCGGGAACGTGATGTCCACGCGCCGCTGCCAGGCGTTGGGGTCCACGAGCGGGCGCACGGCACTCACGGGAAAGGAATTCGCGCTGGAGCCGGCGGTGTTCACGGCGGCGACGACGTAGAAATAGTTCACACCGGCGACGCTGGTGTTGTCGGTGAACTTCGTAGCCGTCACGCCGCTGGCCAGATTCGTGAACGGCCCGTTGTTGGCGAGGCCGCGCCTGACGGTGTAGCTCGTCGCTCCCGCGGAAGCGCTCCACGCCAGCGCGATGGCGCCGTTGGTCACGCTCGCCGTGAGATTCACGGGCGCGAGCGGCGTGGTGACGATGGAGATGGTGTTCGTCACGCTCAAGCCGCCCAGCGCCGCGGCCGGGCCGGAGGCGAGGCGGGCAATGTCGCCCGCGTCCAGACGCCCGCGCCAGAGCGAGATGTCGTCGAGCAATCCGTTGAAGTTGCGGCTGAAGACGCTGTTCACCGTCGGGCCGCCGACATAGAGCGGGCCAGTCTGCTTGGGCGCCCACGTCAGGTTGCTCACGGTGCCCACGAGGGCGCCGTCGAGGTAGAGGCGGACGTGGCCCGTGTTGTAGGCGCGCCGCTCAAATTGCACCGCGGCGTGATGCCATTCGTTCGTGCCGACCCCGCTCGCAGCGATGTTCACGTCCTGCGCGTTGGACGAGTTGTAGTGGCGCAGAACGAGATTCCGCGCCTGCGCGCTGCAATGAAGCTGAAGTTCATCGCCGCCGCCGCTGAAACCATCGCTGTCGCCGACGTAGAAAAGAAAATCGTCGTCCGCGTAGGAAGCGCGGTTGAACCACAGCGCGAAGGTCCAGTCGTCATTGGCCAGCGTGAGGTTCGCGGGATAAACCTGTCGCGACAGCTTGGCCGCGCCGACGCCCGACGCGAAGAGGCGCAGCGATTGCTGGCTGAACGCGCCCAGCGCCGGCGGCGTGTTGCTGTCGGCCGACGTGGAGGCAAAGCCCACGATGTTCAGGTCGGCCTTGCGCTCGTTGCTGGAAACGTCCGCGACACTGTTGCCCGCGACCGGATTCGCTTGCTCGAAGTCATAGTGAAAAATCTGCCGCGCGTGTGGGAACTGGTCGCCCGCCGCGAAGGTGACGCTGCCCGCGCCGGAGAAGTTGGCCGCCGGTGTGAAGCGCACGGTGCGACCGTCGGGCAGCAGTTGCGCCGTGCCGTTGGTCGCGCCAAGCACGCGGAAGATGAGATTGCTCGACGGTGTTTCCACATCGCTGACGTGCGAGGCAAGATTCACGTCCACCGTTGCACCGCCAGTTCCTATCACCGCCGCGCTAGCGGTGATAGTGGGACGGTTATTGGTGAGTTCGGTCCAGTTCTTGTAGTTCCAGAGCAACGTGCGGTCCTTGCCGAAGACGAACATGTTGCCCATCTGCGGCTGGTAGCTCCACGGGCTTTCGTTGAGCGGCCAGGATTCGTAGTCCACCGGGTC
>CAYQWK010000361.1:0-224 GCA_964420805.1 uncultured Bifidobacteriaceae bacterium
CATCAGCCACCTTGTCCATGCCTGGCAGCATGCGCTGAATATCCCGCACGGAGATTATCAGCCGACCGGCGCGAAGCCGTAAGCCATCAGAGCCTGGCGTTGGCTAAGCCATTATTCCGCGTCTGGCGTACGACTTGCCACCCGCTTCAAGGACGCCCGCCGCCGGTCTCGGCCACGATGTTCCATTTGCCCCACAACCTCGGCGTCAGTTCCGCTTCGCTCGG
>CAYQWK010000361.1:234-4578 GCA_964420805.1 uncultured Bifidobacteriaceae bacterium
CGGTCGCCTTGTTGCTCCAATAAACTCGCTGCGTCGTCTGGCCGTTGCGTCCGCGCAGCACCCCGAGATCAGCGCTCCCGAAAGAGTGCGGCGGGCTGTGGAGGGAACGAAAATGCCTCGCCTCCTCAACCTGCCATGCGGCGCAAACAATTCCGCCCAAGCAACAACAACAGTCCCAACACTATCAGTGCCCTTGTTCCCGGTTCCGGCACCGTCGGCACGCTCAACGGATCGGCGGGTGTCAAACCGGTGGCGGCGTATTGTTGCCGGGTCTCGAGTACCACGGCGCCACTCACCGCTGTTACAAGTTGCTGCTGGCCTGCCAGCGCCACCGCCTCCGCCGTCCGGCGCGCGCGCAGAAGTTCCTTCACCTGTTCCGCCGCCCACAAACGGACGATGTGCTGCGAGCCTTTCGGCTCATCGCCACCGGGTTTGGGCGGCTGCGCTGTGCGCGTGAAGGCGAACTGGGGTGCGCGGCCCACCCAACCGGCCAGGAGACGTTCAAGATCGCGGCCAATGGACCCCGTTCGCGGCAGAGCGACCAGCGCCAAATTGCCCGCCAGCGTTTCCGTGATGCGGTTGGGTCCGGCCCGCACCGCCGCGTCGATAATCACCGGTGCTTCCGCGCCCGTCTTCCAATCCAGCCGCTGTTGCAGCGCCTCGATGTTGCCGAGCAGCACGGGCTGTGGGCCGTGAATCCACAGCACCACGCTGCCGGGCTTGGCCGTGGCCCATTCCCAGGCTTGCAGCAGCGCTGGCAAATCATCCTGCCCGCCTACGCCGTGCAGACTGGCCACGGTGCTGGAGGGGCTTCGCATCCACTGGCTGTCGAAGATCTGCTCCACCCCATCCCGCGCCAGCCAGATGGAAAGCTCGACCGGCGGAACTCCGTCGAGCGCCCGGGCGATGCGCGGAAAGGCCGCGGTCATGTCCTCCGAGCCATCAAGCACAATGGCGATGCGCGACGGCAGCTTCGGAGCCACAGGCGTCAGCATCTGCGTGATGACGCGGCCGTCGCCGGATTTGGCGTCCAGCGCGCGCACGGGCTGGGAACGGGGCGCGGCCGAGAAACGCAGCACCGCTTGGTCGCTGTGCAGAGCGGCATCGGGAATCTGTCCGCGCACTCCTTTGGCGCCGGAGGTTCCAGCGCCGTCGAAGGTGAGCCTGGCGAAATTCGCCTGCGCGGGCGTCTGGCTTTCGAGCCAGAAATTGTGTTCCAGGGATTCCGACACCCGGAAGTTGCGCTCAATGATTTGCGGCAGCTTTAGCACTGTGGTGTTCGTCTCCTCAATCAGCAGCGGCATCGTGATTCCCAACCGGATCTTCATGGTTCCGCCCTGCGTGGGGATCGGGAAGCACTGCACCAGCACCCGGTCCGGGCCGGAGGTGGTGACGAGCACCGGGTCGCGCTGCTGCCGCACGGCCACCTGCTGGTAGGCTTCGCGCACCTCGCCGCGTCCGGCGAAGGCCGCTTCGCGCGGTTCGCCGTTCACCCAAAGCGTGAGTCGCGACACCACAGCTCCCGGTGGGAGTTGCACCTGCGCGCGTGCTTCGCGCTGGCGCTGCGGATGGTCGTTGCGAAATTCCATCGTCCATTCCAGATACCCCCAACCTTCGGCGGCGTGGCACAGCCCGTCCATGCGCGACTGCTGCAACGAAAGCCCCTTCACCTGGCCCGCCACGGCATCACCGCCCAATGCGCCGTCGAACTCGAACTCGTTGAACAAATCCTGCGCGCCGCGCTGGTACTTGCTCAACGGCGGCGGCACGGCGTTGAAGGCCCGCCCGGTCACGCGATAGAAAACGCGCTGCGCCAGCGCCGGATCGGTGCGGCGCGAGTTGAAGAACTCCTGGTTCAACCGGTTCACGCGCCCGTAGCATTCCTTGAGCATCACCTGCTCGCTGCCGACGCGTCGCAGCCATCGGATGGCCCGCAGCGATGTCTCAGGCGACTCCGAGCCGGCCATCTCGATCCAATGCCGGGTCAACGGCCCAATGGCGGCGAAGAGCGCCAACCCGAGCAGCGGGAGGCCAAACGCCCACCACCAACCGCGCGGCAAATGTGCGTTGTGTTCCGCCTGGCGGCGGCGCAGGTGGCGGCGCAAACGCAGCGCGGCCACGAGCGACAACACTGGCGCGAGTGGCAACAACCCGAAGCCCATGAAGAGAATGCCCACCACCGCGAACGGGCTCATGGGCAGATAGAGCAGCGCGAAAAACAGCGCGCTCCCGACGGCTACGCCATTCGCCAGCCACAGCCAGCGCGGAATACGGCCGTCCTGCCACAGAAGCCACCACGCGACGCCGTTCGCCGCCGGCACGGACGCCACCAGCAAGACGTGAATCCAGGTGGGAATCGGGTCGAAGAAGGTCCCCGCGCAAATGTGGGTCGCGAGTTCAATGGCCAGCGTGGCCAGAGGGAGAATGACCCCGAAGAACAGCAGCGTGCCGGAACGGAATCCGTGAACAAGGCGTCTGGCCTTGGGATAACTCGGTGCCGGTTCGCTCCGGTGTGGCTCCGATTCCGGCACCACGCCGACGCGCGCCACGATGCGCTGGAGGTCTTCCTCCGTCACCACCGGCAGCTTGAGCGTGGCGATTTCCGCCTCGATGTGGCGTTCGAGATCCGCCGCCACTTCTTCGGCGTCGGCGCCCGAGGCTTCGGCACGGCGCCGATTGTCGTCGAGGTATTGGCGCAGGCGTGCGCGGGCGGGATCGGTCCAGGTGCTCATGGTTTGCCTCCGTGCAGGCTGTTCGTGCCTTCGTTGAGTTCGGCCAGGAAATCGTTCATGGTCGCGAGCGTTCGCCGGCCTTCCCGCGTCAGGGAGTAATACTTGCGGGCCGGGCCTTCAGCGGATTCCTCCAGCCGCGCGGAAATCAACCCGGCCACGCGCAGCCGGGACAGGAGCGGGTAAAGCGTGCCTTCGCTCAAGGCTAGTCCGGGCACGGACGCGAGCGCCTTCACCAGTTCGTAGCCGTAGCGTTCTTCGCGTTCCAGCGCGCGGAGGATACACAACTCCAGGACGCCCTTGCGCACCTGCACAATCCAGTTGTCGAAGAAATCGCTCATGGCCTGATCTTGCGATGACTACCATGTGACACAAGGTAGCTGGCCATGCCAAGCAGTTTCTTGCCTCTTTCATTTCTGTGCCAAGGCGCAGCTTGCACCCGGACCAACTCAACGCTCAGGTCGAACTCGGTGCATCTCGAAGTTCTTGGTGTCCCTCGTCGCGCTGCGACGAGGGGCAGCGCGTTCAGTGGCGCAACCGGACCCCGGGAATCGATCGCCATTGCTCGCGCGCCACGGACCGCCCGCTGAACGCGGGCTTGTCTTGTCGCAGCGCGACAAAACCTACCACTTGCCACCCGCTTCAAAGACGCCCGTCGCCGGTCTCGATCGTAATTTTCCATTTGCCCCACAACCGCGGAGTCAGTTCCGCCTCGCTCGGCACGTCGGCGGTGATGGCGGTCGCCTTGTTGCTCCAATACACCCGCTGCGTCGTCTGGCCGTTGCGTCCGCGCAGGACGCCGAGGTCGGCGCGGTGGGTGGCTCCGGGTTTCGGTTCCCAGTGCAGCGCCGCAAGCGGCACGCTGATCTCGTAATTTCCATTCTTATCCGTCCCCAAGTTGACTTGCGAACTGATGTCCTCGACCGCATCAAGGTGAAGCGTCCGCCACGGACTGCTGAACCCGACCGGTTCCTTCGTGCCGGGAACCTTCGCCCGATAAAGGAGCGCACGCGTCTGCCCCTTGATCTGAGTGACGAGCAGTCGTTGATCACCCGCCACCGGGGTCGCTCGGTTCGCGTCTGCCGTTGCATCTGTTGCCAGCATCAGGTCGAGGCAGCCGCCGTGTTTGAACAGGGCGTTGGCGGTCTCGCCGCTGTTGTTGAGCAAATCCTTCTCGGTGGTGCGCCATGCCGCGAATAGATGCGTGGCGCTCAAAGCCACTGCCGCGCTGACCTCGTACGGACGCGAGTCGCTGTTGAAGTTGGCTTTCACGCCGCGCCGGTCGATGAACGCCCACTCGGTCGAGGCCGGCCAGTCGTCAAGATTGCCATCGACGATCGGCGCGCTGTTGCGCAATGCCACCGCGAGCACGCCGCTGCCGCGCTGCTGCTGTCGGCGTGCCTCGACTCGCGCGAACCAGTCCCGCGCGTGTTCCAGGTCGGCAGTGCTCACCGCAAGGGTCTGGTCCGGCAACCGGCGGAGTGTCTCCAATCCGTCCACGCGCACCAGGCTGGTACGAGCGCCGTCCACAAGGAACACGCGACCATCTGCCGTCTGCGTGATGCTCGGCCAGAAGTTCTCGTCGTGCAGCGAGACGCCGGTCACGTCGGCGGCG
>CAYQWK010000361.1:4588-6660 GCA_964420805.1 uncultured Bifidobacteriaceae bacterium
CGTCCATGTTGCGCGTGGCCACGGGCGCGGCCCAGTTCGGGCGCAGCCGGATGTCGTGGAACAGCGTGCCCATGAACAACCCGTCCGCGGTGAGCAGGTACATGTTTCCCATGTTCCCGTTGATGCAAAACATCGGACCGGCTTTTCCCTGAACCAAGCCTCCCAGCAACCGCGTGTGCCCGACCACCATGCCGGGACGATCCGGCACCGCCGCCTCATGGCTGGCGTGCAGGCCGGGCCACGGGCTCGGGTAGCTCCAGCGCGGCTCGCCGTGAAAAGAACCGCCCAGCCCGTAAGGCGAGAACGGCTCCGGCGCATTCGCGTGGACGGTCCAACCACCCGCGTCGGTCAGTGATTGGTTACCGCCGCTCGACGGGGGACGGCCTCCCGCCGGGCCAAGATCTTCCAGCTTCGCGAGTTCGTGTCGCGGCGTGCCGCTGGCATCCATCACGGCAACGAAGCGCGCGCTGCGTTCGCCAATTCTCGACACCACGACCGAGAGATCATTCATCACCGTGACGCCGCGGCTGCCGCTCTTGATGAATTGCACCTCGGCGGGCTGCGGGCGTCCGTCCCCGTTCGTGTCGCTCCACGCAAACGTCGCCAGCGCGTCGGGCTTTGGGTTGTTCTCCTCCGGTTTCGTGCCTTGCGGCCACGCGCTGCGGAACTCCGCCTCGCGCAGCGCGGCCCACGAATGCGCGTTGCCCAGCGCTGCCACGAGTCGTGCTTCCTTCCCCTCGTCCAGCCACACGAACGCCACGTCGTCGCCGCCGGTCGGTGTGTGCGTGTAGCAACTGGTGAAGTAGCGCCGTCCCTTCGCACCCGACGGGTAAAGCGGCGTGTCCGGCGAGTAAGGTCCGTAGTGCCCGCGCGGCAGCGATTCCGGACGCGCAAACACCCGGATCAGCCTGTCGGTGCCCGCCTTCCAGTCGAGCGCGAACTCCATGCCCTTGTAATAGAATCGCGTGCTGTCCTGCGGATCAAGCACGCCGCCTCCGCCGTATTCCGTGGGGCCGTAAAAGGCGCGCACCAACCCGCCCTGCCCCGTCCACACCGAGACGCGGCGCGGGAAGTTGTCCGCCTCTGCAACCCAAATGCGGCCCTGCGAGTCCACGGCCAACCCGTTGGGATTGTTGAGATGCAGCGGGTCGTAAGCGCCGACCGAAGGCGCGCCCGGCCTGCCGATGGCGCGGAGGAATTTGCCCGATGCGGAAAACACCTTCACCTGATGCGCCGCTCCACGATCGGTGATGAACAGGGTTCCCTCCGCACCGACCGCAACATGACGCGGATCTTCGAGTCCGCTGGTGATGATCGCCTCCGGCTTCGACGCGAGCGTGGTGAATCGGACGAGTTGTTTCCCGCTCAAGGCGAGCAACCGCCCCTGGGCATCGAAGGCGAGTCCTCGCGGATCGGTCAGCGGAAGGCGCGCGCCGGCCTGGCCCGTCCGCGCACCCACGAGCAGCAATTCACCCTGCCGCACCAGCGAGCACACGATCTGCCCGTCGTGCGCGGCGATGCCACCGAGCACATTGATCTTGTCGCCACCATCGAAGCCTTCGAGCGCGGGCGGCGCTTTGGCGGCTTTGTCCTTCTTGTCGATTTCGGCGGCGAGCTTCTGCTTGAGCACCGGCTGGTCGGCGAGCTTGCGCGTCTTGGCGGTGAGCCGCAGCTCGCCTTCCCACACGGAGCCGACGTAGCAAAGATGATCCGCGATGGCATTCGGCCCCGCGTCCGTTGCCAGCGTTGGCGCGCCCGTCCAGGTGCCGCCGACCCAGCCCTGGCCGCCGAGTTTGGTTCCGTCCTCGCGCAACCATTGCAGGCCGTGCCCGCCCTCGGCCACGAACGCGCCCATGAAGACCAGTGGCTGCCCGTCGGCCGTGCGCGCGCCCGGCACGAACGCCATGCTCGTGGGCGGCGTGTGCGTGGTCAGCCAGCAACCGGTCTTGTCCGCGGTTTCCCAAGCCGGCCGGCCGGCGTTGTAGATGCTGAACTCGTAGCGCAACTCCAGCGGGCGATGCCACAGCCCGCGCACCGTGTAGGTGCCGGGCGCCACCGGACGCGTCGGGACG
>CAYQWK010000362.1:0-6627 GCA_964420805.1 uncultured Bifidobacteriaceae bacterium
GTCGCGCGGAGCGTCCTTTCCATCCGGGGTTGAACCCGCCCGGTGAGCCCGCCGGCGGCGTGAGGCGCGGTGAGGTCCAGGAACCGTCCGTCTTCCCACGCCCCATCTGCCGGGCGGGTCGCCCGACAGAACGGGCCAGTGGCCCGTTCCACCCGGAGTTCCACCGCATCGTTCCGGCTTGGCGTGGATCAGCGTTTCCAGCTTCGGAATCCGGGTGCAAGGCGGGTTCAGAAGCTCAACAGCATCTGATAGATGAACGTGTTGCCCAGGCCATCGACCTGTTCCCAGATGCGGCGCAGCATTTCCGTGTCGCCGGTGAGCGGCGGCAGTTCCTGGATTTTCTTTTCCCACGGAAAGCAGACGCCCGGCGCAATGGCCGGCGCGGGCCGTCCGGTCATGCCCTTCAACCCCGCCCGTTCCTGCACGGACGCCGGAACATCGCACGGCGGCGTGGCGGTGGGCGGCGTGGTCGCGTTCCGATAGACGCCGTATTCGACCGTGGTCTCGGTCAACGCGCGCAGGTTCTCGACGCTGGTGTCGTTCTGCATGATGGCGCCGGCGTCCATGATGTAGCCGCCGTCCGGCGCGACTTCGTCGATGACGCGCTTGCAGAAGTCGCGCACCTGTTCGGGTTTTCCAAAGCTGAGCATGGTGTTCGGCACGCCGCCGCTGAGGCAGAATTTGTGGCCGAGTTTGCGATGCACCGCGAAGACGTCGTCGCGATCCACATGGAACAGGATGCTGCGGTCGGGCAGTTCGGTGAAGGTGTCGAAGTGCGCGGCCCATTTGCCCTCGGCGTAGAACATGGTCTGGTGCCCGTGCTTCCAGAATTCCTCGATGATGGGCCGCAAGGTCGGCCAGTAGTGCGTCTCGAACTGGCGCGGGTTGATGAAGGGCACGCAGCCCCGGTGCATCCAGAAGCCGATGGGCACCTGGCGGTTCGGGTCCGCCGTGGCCAGGCCCACGTGGCAAAGGTGCGGCATCAACGCCTCGCACGCGGCCAGCACCTTCTCCGGTTGCTCGTGCATGTCATTCACCAGGCCGACGTAGCCGCGCAGCTTGTCGGCGATGATGTCGAAGGGCGCCTTGAAGATGCCGGAAATGGCCGAGGCCGTGCCGCACTCGCTGCGCATCCGCTGGATTTGCGGACCGAAGGCGTAGAAGTACTGCATCATGGCCATGCCGGTCTTCACCAGCGCGAGGTTGTTCCGATAGGTGGACGGCTGGCCGATGGGAACCATCTCCGCGGCCACGCGGGGCAGCCAGGTGTTGTAAAGGAAGGCGGTCGGGTCGGCGATCAAGGCGTCGTATTCGTCCTCGCGCATGAAGGCGCCATCCTCGGGCGGTTCGATGTAGTTGAAGCCGGTGGTGTGCGGAATGCCGATGCCGGGGATGCCGTAGTAGCGCAGCCCGAGCGCCTGGGCCAGGCCGGTCCAGACATAGACCATGTTCGGCACAATGGCGTCCCACTCGAAGTCCTTCGCGCAGCGGATGGCGGCCTCGAAGGCCTTGTTGTAATCGTGCGCGACCTCCTGACAGGTCATGCCCGCGTAGCGCGCCGTGAACTCGGCGACGAACGGGCGGATGGGGACGCGGTCCGGCTTTTCATTGCGCAACGCGGTGACGTAACGCGCCAGGCGTTCCTGATATTTTTGTTCAGCATTCATGGTGTTGTTGGTTCAGGGGTTGGGGGAGGAGAATGACGAATGACGAATGACGAATGACGAATGTCCAATGACGAAATGGGGGCGCGGGAAGAGGCAGACGCGCCGGGAGAAATTTGGCTGAGAGGTAATTTGTCATTCGCCATTGGTCATTCGCCGCGCGCCGTTCACCGGGTGGTGTTGCGCGCGGAACTGCCGGGGGGTGGCGCTCTTCACATCCTGGAACACGCGCGTGAAGTAACTCTGGTCGCAGAAACCACAGGCGTCGGAAATCTCGGCCAGCGACCGTTCGGTGCCGCTCAACAAATCACACGCCAGGTCCACGCGGCATTGGCGCAGCAATTCGGTGAAGGACCGGCCGGTCCGCTCTTTCAGGAGCCGCGAGAAATGGCCGGGCGAAATGCCGGCGTGGCGGGCCACCTCGTCGCGGGAGATGTCGCGGTGCAGGTTCTCGCGCATGAAATCGAGCGCCTTGCCGACCAGCAGGGGCGGGGTGAAATCCTCCTGCCGCTCGATGGTCGAGAAGACATGTTCGAGGGTCTTGCGCAGCCACGCCGCGAGATCTTCGTCGTCATGGATGCCGGCCAGCTCGGTGAGGAAACGGAAGTTCAAGCCCAGCACCTCGGACTGTTCCGCGCCCGCCTCGACGGCCGCGCGGGAGATCATCACCACCAGTTCAAGCAGCAACCCCTTGAGCAGGTCACTGCGCTCCTCGCCCGCGCTGTAGATGTGGACGAGCACGTGGTTGATGATCCGCCGGGCTTCGCCGCGATCACCTCGGCGGATGGCCGCCAGCAGCATCGGTTCCTGCAAAAGATACAGTTCGCGAATCCGGTCGTAGGGCCGGTGCTCCAGCAGCGGGATGGCGGGGAAATCATTCACGGGAGCATCAGGTGTTCGATGTAGCGGTCCTCGAATCCCTCCGCGAGGTTCAGTTCCACGACTTCGACCTGCGCGCGCAGGCCCTCCATTTCGGCCAGCGTGTTGCGGTCCACCAACGCGAGCAGCGCCCCGGCCAGCGCGGTGTTGCCGACCACGCGCACCTGTTCCTCCCGCACGCCCGGCAGCAACCCGATCTCGATGGCGTGCGCGACGTTCAGGTGCATGCCAAATCCGCCCGCGAGGTAAAGCTGCCCAAGATTCTCCGGACGAATCCCGGCGTTGACCAGCAAGGCCTCGATGCCCGCGCCGATGGCCGCCTTGGCCTGCAACAACAGCGCCACGTCCACCTCGCCGATCCGCAACGCACCCTCGCCGTTCGCATCGGCCAGGCGCACGGCGCAACTGCAACCGTCGGCATCGTGAAATTGCCGCGGGATGCGCGCCCACGCTTCGTCGGTGAAACGGCCCGCAACACCCAGCAATCCGGCCCGCCGCGCGGTGGCGAGGAAGTCCACGTAGCCCGAGCCGCAAATGCCGCTGGCCCGAGCCAGCGGGACGTCGCCAATGACGCCGGTCTCCAGCCGGAACGGATCGACCTGCAGGACCAGGTCGCTCACCGCGCCGACGCGCGCGCGCGTACCGCAACGCAGGCCGCAGCCCTCGAAAGCCGGCCCCGCCGCCGTGGCGCAAGCGAAGAGGCGGCCGCCGCTTTGCAGCACAATCTCGCCGTTGGTTCCGATGTCCACGAACAGGGCGGGCTTGGCATCGTACGCCAGGCCCGTGGCCAGAACGCCCGCCGTGATGTCGGCCCCAATGTAGGCCGCGATGCCCGGCAGCAACTGGATTGGCGTTTCCGCGGGCAGGCCGGGCGCAACCAGACCGATTCCACCCGCCGTGATCTGCCGCCCTTCGAGGAATCGCGGCGTGAACGGAGCGAAACCCATCGAGGTCGGGTCCTCGCCCGCCAGCAGATGCAGCATGGTGGTGTTCCCTGCCACGACGCCGCCCGCAATGCGCCCGAGCGCGCGCCCGGCCCGCTCGCCGGCCCGCAGCAGCAGCGGCAGGAGCGTTTCCACGACGATGGCGTGCTGCATCGCACGGCGGGACTCCGCATCGCGCGCGGCCTCGATGCGGGTCAGCACATTGTCACCGAAACGAATCTGTTCGTTGAACCCGCCGGCGCGCGACAGCACCTCGCCGGAATGCAAATCGACCAGCAACGCCACCACCGTGGTGGTGCCCACATCAACGGCAAACGCGGTGTCGCGTCCGCCCTTCTCCGCGGCGAACAACGGCTCATGCGCGTACGGCACCACGATCTCAAAGGTCTCGCCCACCTGCGGCCGGTGCTCGATGCGCGACCGGCCCGGAATGCGGATCGTTGCGGGGCCGCTCAACCGCGCGGCGCACGCCTTGATCGTGGCCGGGGCCGGCACGGTCTCCGTCCCCACCGCGAGCCGGCCGGCTTGCAACTCGACCTCGCAGCCACGGCACAAGCCGCGCTGGCCGCAGCGGGTGTTCAACGGCAGCCCGTGGTCAGCCAGCAAATCCGCCAGCGCGCGCGGCCCGGCTGGCGCGACGATCTCGCGTTGATTGCCGTCATCGAGCGCGACGGTGATGGCCACGTTGCCGTTCATGCTTTTGGAAACCCGCGGTTCGCCGGCTCGGCGCGCATGATCGACGCGTCGGGAGCGTGGCCAAGTTGCCGGCCTGGTTCGATTATCTGGAAACGCGCGTCATCCCAACGCGCCCACAACAAATCCCGCAGCAGGACCGCGTCACCGCGGATGCGCTCGAACCTCCAGCCGAGCCAGGTCGCGCAGCGAAGGGCGTATTCGGCCTCCGATTCCGCGTCATCCGTGCCGAGATCAATGTAGGTGACGGTGTCATGCTGCGCCCATTGCGCGCGCTCAGTCTCGAGCAGGAACTCGACGTCCTCGGGGTCAAACTTCTGCTCCAGTTCCGCGCGCAACGCCGCCAGCTTCTCCGGCCCCGGCACGCGGCGGCCGCGGTTCCAGCCCGGCGTGTAGTAGTAACAAGAGGGACACGCGCGCTGATGGCTGGCGTAAAGTTCCTTCGCGCCCAAGAAAACGGTGATGCAATCGTGCGCGCGCGGAATCACCAGCCTGCACCGGCGCGGTTGAAGACCAGCCGTGCCCAGGCCGCACAATCCGTAGGCCAGCACCACCGCCTCGACGTCGTCGCGCTCCTCGACCTGGCGCAATTCGCCTTGCAACGTCGCGCGCAGGCGGTCCGGCCGATCGTGCAGGCCCATCTCGAACCAGCGCGTCTCGACGATGTGCGATGCGCCGGCAGCAAGGAGCTGGATTTCTTTTTCAAAAACCCGGCACGCCAGCAACGCCACACGCGGGAGAGAATTCACGGAACCGCACTCCGCGCTTTGATCCTCTGAACCGTGGCGCAGACTGGTTGTCTGCTGTGTCGCGGATTGGCAATCCGCAGGCTGCTGACTGCCAGTCGGCGACACGGCAGGTTGCCAACCTGCGCTACTTCCCGAAGGCGGTTCAGGAGGAGTCCCGCCGCCGGAAACCAATTCTCCCGCCGGGTTCATTCCCGCGCCCCTTTCCAGCGTTGCTCGATCTCCTCCAGGGAACGGCCTTTCGTTTCCGGAACCATCCGCCAGACCACCAGCACCAGGACCGCGCAGAACGCCGCATAGACGTAAAACGGAAAGGCGTGGTGAAAACGCGCCACAAACCATGAGTCCCTGGCGTCCAGCAACGGGAACGTCTGCGTCACCGCATAGTCGGCCATCCAGAGAAAGAACGTCGCCAGCCCCAGCGCGCGACCGCGCACCGCCGTCGGGAAAATCTCCGCGAGAATCACCCACGTCACCGGCCCCACCGAAAGTCCGAAGCAGGCGATGTAGAGAATGATGAATGCGAGCATCCACCCGCCGGCCGACGCCGGGTCGCCCATTCGCTCCGCCATGCCGCCCATGGCCAGGAGGCTTACACCCATGCCCGCCGCGCCCACCAGCATGAGCGGACGGCGGCCCCATCGGTCCACCGTGGCGATGGCGATGATGGTGAAAACCACGCCCGCGCCGTTGATGATGAACTGCTGGAGCAACCCCGCATCCACTCCGGTTGAGGCGCTCATTGTCTTGAAGATGGTCGCGCCGAAATACAGGAACACATTGATCCCCGTCACCTGTTGCAAAACCGCCAGCGCCACGCCAATCGCCAGCGGCAAGCGCAGCCGTGGAGCGAGCAACTCGCGCCACGTTCCGCTCCCGCGGGACAGCGACTCGGTGATGGCGGCGGATTCCTCGCGGGCGAACTGCGCCCCGCCGACCTTGCCGAGCACGGCCGCCGCCTCATCCGCGCGGCTCCGCTCGATCAACCAGCGCGGGCTTTCCGGCAGGGGAACCAGCAGCACCGCGAACAATACCGCCGGCACGACGCCCGCGCCGAACATCCAGCGCCAGCCCGTGGCGGCCAGCCACGCCTGGTCGCCCTGCTGTGCGATGAAATAATTGACGAACGAGGTGAGCGCGATGCCGCCCACGATGGCGATCTGATTCGCCGCCACCAACCTCCCGCGCAATGCGGCCGGGGTAATCTCCGCGATGTACATCGGGGTCGAGATCGACGCGATGCCGATGCCCAACCCTCCGATGAACCGGAACACGATGAACGTCGCTATGTCGTCCGGCAACGCCGTGCCGAACGACGAAACGAGGAACATCGCGGCGGCGAGAAACATGGCCAGCTTGCGCCCGAACCGGTCCGAGAGCGGCCCGACGAGCAGCACTCCCGCGGCGCAGCCGATGAGCACGCAACCGGACGCCCAGCCCTTCATGAAGTCGCTGAGGGAAAACCGCGCCGTGAGCGGTTCGATGGCGCCCGAGATCACGCCAGTGTCGTAGCCAAAGAGCAACCCGCCCAGCGTTGCCACCAGGCAGATGGGGACGAGATAGCCGAGGTTGACTCTGGCGGCGGCGCTCATGGGTGCATCTCACTTTCTTGCACGATGCACACTTCTGGGTGGTGGAACTCGTCGCGCTGCGACGAGTGGCACCGCGTCCAGCGGCGCAACGGACGGCCTCACGCCCTCC
>CAYQWK010000363.1:0-6618 GCA_964420805.1 uncultured Bifidobacteriaceae bacterium
AACCCCTTCCGCGCGGAGCGGACGGAAAGGAGGGAGTTGCGCCGCTGAACGCGGAGCCGCTCGTCGCAGCGCGACGAGATCCACCACCAGCTTCGGGATGCACCGGATCGCACCCATTGAGCACGCCATGCTTGCGCGCGCCGCCCAGCGACCCAACAGTGGCGCGGTGGCTTGGAAACGAAAACTCAGCGGCGGCGTGTTGGGCCTGATCGGCTTCATGCTCTCGCCGCTATCGTGGTGGAACGACGCCTTTGTGAATTTGCCCCTGGCAGCGGGCTTCGGCTGGCTCGTGGCTCTCGCCTATCCGCCCGCATTCGAGGTCAGCGTCATCGTTGGTTACTGGCTCACGAACGTCCTTGGCTTCGTGCTGCTGCACAAAGGTGCGACGCGCCTTCTGAGTGATGAGGAGCGCCGTTACTCGTGGCGCGAACTGCGCAAGGACCTTGCCATCTCGCTCGCTTACACCGCGCTGATCGTACTGCTCGTTCAACTCAAAATTCTCCAGCCGATCGAGAACTACTTCAGCAAGAACTGAGGCCCCATGAATTACGCATCACGCATCACGCCTCGCGGGCACGAACGTGCCGCGCGCTTATCTCTGCACCAACTTGCGCCGCTCCTGGCCTGGATCCTTTCCGTCGCGCCCCTTTCCGTCCGCGCCGCCGACTTGATCGACGTGCCTGAACTTGGGCTGCGCATCGCCCGCGGTTTCACCGTGACCCAGGTGGCCGACAACGACCTGGTGCCCGACACTTGGTGCATCACCTTTGATTCGCATGGCCGCCTCGTGGTGGGCAACTCGCAGTCGATCCGCATTCTTGATGACACTGACAACGACGGCCACTTCGACGCCGCCGACATTTTTGCTCCGGTCAAACGCGGCGTCATGGGAATGGCTTTCGACGGGAACACGCTTTACGCCGTGGCCGACGAGGCCTTGTGCCGTTTCGAGGATGGCGACGCCAACGGCGAGGCCGATGGACCGCCCGAGAAGCTCTATCCGTTCGGTTTCGGCGAGCACGGCGCGCACGCCATTCGCAAGGGGCCGGACGGTTGGTGGCATTTGGTGGGCGGGAACGACACCGCCTTCAACCAGCGTCATGTCACGCTCGCGGGCTCGCCCGTGGCGCGACCCGAGGCTGGCGCGATTCTACGGCTCGCGCCAGATCTCAGCGGTTCTGAATGCGTGGCGCATGGGTTCCGCAATCCTTATTCGTTTGATTTCAGCGCCATTGGCGACGTGCTGACTTATGACAGCGACACCGAGCGCGACATTTTCCTTCCGTGGTATGAGCCGACGCGGATTTACCACGTCGGCCACGCGCAGCATCATGGCTGGCGGTTGAACGGCTACAAACGCAGCTTTCCGCGGCCCGGCCATTACGCGGACGTGGCTGCGCCGCTCACGCGCGTCGGGCGCGGTTCTCCCACCGGAGTCGTGTGTTACCGGCACACGCAATTTCCGGTCGCGTATCGCGGCGGGCTGTTCTTTGCGGATTGGACCTTTGGCCGGATTTGGTTCCTGCCGCTCGAAGTTGCAGGCGCGAGTTACGACGGCGGCGACGCGGAGGTGTTTATCGAGCCGATGGGCATGGCTGGCTTCGCGCCGACGGACCTTGCCGTTGGTCCGGACGGCGCGCTTTACGTGGCCATTGGTGGACGGAAGACGCGCGGGGCGATTTATCGTGTCGAGTTTGACGGCCAAACGCCGCGCTGGACCTTCCAGCCGCTGGGGAACAACGATCTGAACGACGTTCTCGCCGCGCCGCAACCGCTGGAGGCGTGGTCGCGCGCGGCGTGGGTGCCGATCGCCCAGCGACTGGGCGCGGCGCCTTTCAATGCCGTCGCCAGCGAGGAGGGCATTGCGGTGCCTTTACGTGTCCGGGCCATCGAGGTGCTCACCGAGCTTTTCGGCGGATTGCCCGCCGGGCGTGTTTCGTACATGACGCAATCGCGTGAGCCGATTGTCCGCGCCCGGCTCGCGTGGTCGCTGGGCCGGGCACCAGTCGAGAATGCCGGTCCCGCGCTCGCGTTGCTGGCGAATGACAACCAACCCCTCGTCCGCCGTTGCGCGTTCGAGGCGTTGATTGACCGGCCCACGCTGGTGCCGCCCGGGCCGCTGGCCCGCGCGGTCGTGGCGGGCCTCGGCCACGCGGACGACCGTGTGCGCCTTGCTGCCACGCGGCTGGCGGCGCGTGTTCCGGTCGAGGCTTGGAACGCCATCACCAACCAGCTCGCCCGCGCGGTTCCGCGCGCGCAGGCCGGCGGCGTGCTCGCCGAAATCTGGCGGGCGCCGGACACGCTCGCCTTTCCGCAACTCGCGCCGCGGCTGACTAATCTCCTTCAATCCGCTCGCGACCCGGACACACGCATGGATGTGATCCGGCTTGGCGTGCTCGCGATGGGCGACTGGCGGTTGAACGACCCGTCCGTCGAAGTGTTTGTTCCCTACGAGCCGGCGGTGCCGCCCAATGGCGCGGCCGAGTTCGCCGGGTTGGCGCGGCTGGTGCGCGCGGGTTTTCCTTCCGGACAGACCAACCTCGACTTGGAGGCCGCGCGGTTCCTGGCTTTCGTGCAGGACGACGACCGCAAGGCCGCCGCGTCGATGGCCGCGTTGTTGACCGAGTTGAGTTCGGCGACGGCGGATTTTCATTACCTGGCCTGTCTTGCCAGGTTGCGCGCGCCGCTGCGTGAACTCGCGCCGCGGCTCGCCCACGCGCTGCTGAATCTCGATCGCAAGCTCGACGGGCAGGAACAACGCACCAAGCAGAGTTGGGACGCGCGTGTCATCGAACTCACCCAGCAACTTGCGCGTCGCGAGCCGGCCGTGGCCGACGCGTTGGCGCGGCATCCGCGAATGCCGGTGGCGGCGCATCTCGGGCTGGCGGGTACGTTCACGGGAGAGAGCCGGCTCGCGGCAGCGCGGCGTTTCCTCGTTGCGGCGCGTGGTCCGAAATTTCCGTGGTCGCCGCAACTCGTGGAATTTCTCGGCGAGCTGCCGCGCGAGGAGGTTTTCCCAATTTTCCGCGCCCGCGCCTTCAATCCTGCCGCGCGGGATGCCATCCTTCAGCAGCTTGCCGCCGCGCCGATTCCCACTGACCGACCGCTGTTCCTTGGCGGACTTTTTTCGCCGCTACTGCCGGTGGCGCGAGCCAGCGTGGAGGCGCTTCTCAAGCTTCCTCCTGACGCCAGTGGGACGAATCTGGTCGGCCCATTGTTCCTCCTGCGCCGCGTGATGACCGAGCCGAATGAGGCGGTGTTGCGGGCGCAACTGGTTGCGTTGATCTCCACCGGGCTGAAGCAGGATTTCAAAATCCAGGAACCTCTCGGCGCGGACGCCGAGGCGTTACGCGCGACCTACCGGCCGATGATGGACGACCTGCTGAGGAAATATCCGGGGCTGGCCAAAGCGTTGAATTCGGACGACGCGGATGACGCGGGGCGCTTCGCGGTCTTCATGCGCGGCGCTCCGTGGGCCGCGGGCAATGCAAAGCGCGGCGAGCAGATCTTCAACGAACGCGCCTGCGCCACTTGTCATTCCGGCGCGGCGGCCATCGGGCCGGATCTGGCCGGCTCGGCGCAGCGGATGTCGCGCGAGGATTTGATGGCGGCGGTGGTCTTTCCCAATCGCGACGTTGCTCCGGCCTATCGCACCACATTGTTCCGGTTGCGCGACGGACAGACAATCACGGGCCTGATCGCGTTCGAGTCAGCGGATGGCTGGATCGTGCAAACGGGCGCGGGCACGACGGCGCGGGTGAATTCCGCGGACGTGGTTTCACGAGAACCGAGCAACGTGTCGGTGATGCCGTCCGGTTTGCTCGGCGGGTTGGCCGGCGCTGATTGGGCGGATTTATACGCCTACATGAAGACGCTGCAGCAGCGGCGTCCGTGATGCTGACTGGAGCGGCGGATTTGTTGATGTGTAGAGCTACGCCCGCCAGCCGTGGTTCTCGCGGACCTGAACCATGGCGGCGAGGATGTTGTTCCACGTTTCCTGCTGGCTCATCACTGCGTTGGGGAACATGCAGCCGTCCCAGCAGATGTGCTTGAAGGCCTTGGTGACCTTGCCCTTCTTGTCGCGCAGCCAGTAGCCGGAGTCGCGGGCGATGTTCAACTTGCCCTTTGGATCGGTGGCCAGGCAATGGCGGCCGGTCTTTTCGTGGTCGCCGGAGCCGAAGACGGAGCCGTCGTTCTGCGCGACGTGGAAGTCGATGGTCCACGGGCGGAGCGCGTCGGTCAGCTTGACCATGGCCTTGTGAAATTCACCCGGCTCGTAGTGGTAATTCTTCGGCACCAGACGATGGGCCTCTGCGTTGTAGCCGAGCGTGTAAAGGTGCGTGTGCGACATGTCGGCCTGAAAGCCGACGACCTTGGGCATGTCCACCAGTTCGAGGAGGTTGACCATGTGCTTCCACGAGTGCATGCCGCCCCAGCAAATCTCGCCCTCGGCGGCCAGCCGCTCGCCCTCGCCTTTGGCCACCTTGCCGGCTTCGCGGAAGGTCTGGGCAATGAGCTTGGTGACGCCCTTCGGGTCTTTGTCCCAAGCCGTGACGCCGGTGGCGCTGTCAATGCGGACCACGCCGTAGGGGCGGACGCCGAGTTCGCGGAGCTTGCGGGCGATGCGGACGGCCTTGCGGACGTGGGTGACGAAATTGGCGCGGGCTTTCTCATCGCCGCCTGCGGAAGCGTCGAACCACACGGGCGCAACCACCGAACCGACGACAAAGCCGCGTCGCCGCACCTTGTCGGCGAGTTCCTTGATCTGGTCATCGGTGCTGTCGATGTCGGTGTGCGGGTTGTAAAGGAAGAGATCCACGCCGTCGAACTTCACGCCGTTGACCTCCGCCTTGGCGGTCATGTCGAGCATGGTGTCGAGGTCGATGAACGGCTCGGCTCCGGGCGACCCTTTGCCGACGAGGCCGGGCCACATGGCATTGTGGAGCTTGGGAAAATTATTCGGGGCGGTGTTGGCGGTTTTCTTGGCAGTGCTCATGGTGCGTATTTGATTTTGGAAACGTGGGCGGTAGCTAACCGCCGCCGTTTTGGTGAGGCAATGCGAAAGTGTGTTTGGCCGGGCGCGCGGCGCCCCTCGCGGCGGTCGACGAAGGTTTTCGCTTGTCCCTCGCGCGTCGAACCGCTTTCGTCAGCGCCACAATTCTTATGAAACCACTACGCATCGGCATCATCGGTTACGGCTTCATGGGCCGCACTCATTCCAACGCTTTCAAGCAGGCTGGGCAGTTCTTCGACTTGGGCGGCTACACGCCCGTGCTCAAGGCGGTCTGCGCCCGCGACGCGGAGAAGGCAAAGGCCTTCGCCGCCAACTGGGGCTACGAGTCCATCGAGACCGACTGGCGCAAGCTCGTTGCTCGCGAGGACATCGACGTGATCGACATCGCCGCGCCGAACAATGTCCACGCCGAGATCGCCATTGCCGCCGCCAAGGCCGGCAAGGCCATCCTGTGCGAGAAGCCCCTCGCCATGACCGGACCCGAGGCCGAGAAAATGGTTGCCGCCGTCGCGAAGGCGAAGGTGCCAAACATGGTTTGGTACAATTACCGCCGTGTGCCCGCCGTCACGCTCGCGAAGCAACTCATCGAGGAAGGCAAGCTCGGCCGCGTGTTCCACTATCGCGCCAAGTTTTTGCAGGACTGGACCATCAGCGCTGATCTGCCGCAGGGCGGCGCTGGACTCTGGCGGCTCGATGCCAAGGTCTCCGGCAGCGGCGTGACTGGTGACCTGCTCGCCCATTGCATTGACACCGCCATGTGGCTCAACGGCACCATCGACACCGTGACCGCGACCACCGAGACGTTCATCAAAGAGCGCAAGCACACCCTGACCGGCAAGGTCGAGAAGGTCACCATCGACGACGCGAGCCTGTTCCTCGCGCGGTTCAGCAACGGTTCGCTGGCCACCTTCGAGTCCACCCGCTACGCGCGCGGTCACAAGGCGCTTTACACCTTCGAGATCAACGGCGAGCACGCGAGCATCTTCTGGGATTTGCACGATCTGCATCGCCTTCAGTACTTCGATCACCGCGACGGCGGCCGGACCCGCGGCTGGCGGTCGCTGCACATCACGGACGGGGATCATCCCTACATGAAGAACTGGTGGGTGCCCGGCCTCCAGATTGGCTACGCGGAGACGTTCGTGCATCAAGCCGCCGACTTCATCAAGGGCCTGGCCGACGGCAACATGCCAGGGCCGAGCTTCAAGGACGGTCTCGCCACCGATTACGTCACCGATGCCGTACTCAAGTCCGCCCGCTCGAAGAAGTGGGAGAAGGTGAAGAAGGTCAAAGGCGCTTAGGCCGCCTGCGCGGCTGGTTTGTTCGTTCTGTCGCGTGCCGCTGGAATCGTTCCGGCGGCACGTTTTGTTTCGCGGCAGTGTTTCGTGATTGGCTAATCGCGGTGGGGCTTTTCTATCGCGTGCCGGCGAGCAAAGCCTCCACCAGTGCGTGCAATTGCGGCGCGGTGTGTTCGCTGGAAATCGCGAACCGGAAATAGCCGCCGGGCGGGCCGCTGGAATAGCGGATCAGGCTCGGAAACACCCCGCGCGCCAGTAACGCGTGCCGGACGCGCTCCGCGTGCGCCGCGCCGCGCGGCGTGATTG